>CAZNSC010000022.1:0-25083 GCA_964575695.1 uncultured Dehalococcoidales bacterium | reverse complement strand
GGCAAGGAGAGACATTGGGCTCGAACGCTGGGCTGAGCAAGAGGAACAGCGCTACCAGTGTCCGTATTGCGGTTACAAACTATTTCTGGGTGCAGAAGAGTGCCGGAACTGCAGCGAACCAGTTGATATTGATTGAGCTGCGGGTTGCCCTGCTATTGCGAAGCATAGTGACTTTGACCTGCCCACGACGCGCCTTTCCAAGATCATGCTACTCATTTCTCTTCCCCAACGAGTTGCTCAGCAGGTAGCCGATGAAGAGAAGCAGCAGACCGGAAATTCCAAATAATGAATATAGAACCCAGTCAGCTAGCTCGATGGTAAACCCAACCCGGAATGACGCTGGGCTTGTCCAGCCGCTGTAATTGCCAGCACCGTCTACGGCTCGCAGCCGCCAGTAGTAGGGAGCCCCCTTCTTGGTCGATTTCAGCTTCTCCTCTTTGGTGAGAGTGTATTCTGACCTGGCAATATCTGTCTTCTCCAGGGCTATAGAATCGTTCGTGAACTCATCATTAGTGGCAATCTGGAGGATATAGGCTACAGGAAGACTTGGGTCCTCAACATCGTCCCAGTCAAGGTGCGCCTCCGACTTTGCCCTGGTGCCGTCAAGTGGTAGTAGCGGCTCTGGCGCTGGTGGGGGCGTTGACTCCATAGAAAAAGTGATGGTTGCGGTGTTAGAGCCGTCAGTGGCAGCCACGGTATGCTCGCCGTTCGTGCTCCTGGGGACGGCAAAGGTAGCTGAAAACTTTCCATCGGCATCAGCGGTCGAGGCCACTGATACTATCGGCTCAGTGGAGTAGGTGACAGTTATCATAGCAGCTGGTGTGAAACCGGTGCCGCTGATAGTGACCTCAGTACCTACATTGCCTGTCTTCTGACTCAGGCTGATGCGAGCCGCTACGGGGAAGGCCACAGTGTCTTTGTTATCATATCTGTCCGTGGCCTCTATCTCATAGGTGCCGGGACTCTTTGATGCCAAAATAAAGTTGGCTTGAAAGCTACCGTATACGTCAGCCCTGCCTGTGGCAACCTCGCTACCGGCAAGTCTGATGGTAACAGGAACCCACCTGCCAAAACCGGTACCCTCAACGGTTACCTCTCCACCAGGTACACCGTTGGCTGGAGTAACAGTAATCTCCGGTTCCACAGTAAAGTAAGCCTCGGCTTCTTTTGCTCCGGTGTCTACCGTTATGGTATGTCTGCCGGCAATACTCTCAGGGATGACAATGGCGAGGCTAAATCTACCGTATCCGTCAGGCCTCTTAGTATCGCTCTCTACGTCTATCTCTTCAGCATCATACTTTACAGTAATGGAGTCCCGGCTGGCGAAATCATTGCCGGTGATCCCAACTTTAGTGCCTACCGCACCCTTGGCGGTGGTGAGAGCAATCTCGGCCTGTATTACGGTGAACTCGTTCTTGCTCTTTATCGTACCATCAAGTGAAGAAGCGGTATAGATATAGTACGTGCCGCTGTGTACGGTTTCCCACACATCCCCGTCCCTGAGGTTGAGGGGCACATTAAAATATGCATGAATTTCCCCGTGGTCATCGGTGGCTTTCACTTTCACTTCTTTGTATGAATGAAGGTCACTGATGCGATGCTTATCCACAATGGCTTCATCGCTGGAGAAGATAATGTGAATCTCGTATTCCCATGTCTTGGTGCTTCTCCAGAAACCAGAGCCGTCGACGTAGATACGGTCGCTGATTTCACCTTCGCTGGGATACAGGTCAACCCTCTCTGCCGCCAGTGCTGGCGGCGCAGATAGGGCTAGTACCAGTGCGGACAGGATAGTGGCAACTGCCGCAATACAAAGCAACTTGTTAACACTTTTCATCTATAACCTCATCCACTCTTTCCCCACCCTTGATTGTGCCGAAAACGATACTGCATTCGACAGAATCTAATAGCCACGACCACTGTTATTCACTAGATACATGAATAATCGAGCAAACAAACAGCTAAACTGCCTTGTCCCAACTCTTTATTAGTTATTCTTTAACGAGAACCTTGATATTCCAACTGCCAGATTGACTGCATACCTGCAAGTACGACTTTCCCACCAAGTCATGGATATAGAGACTGCCCTGCTGTGTATCCTGGGCCCCACCAACGTGAACCGCTAGTGTATTGCAGCTATTCTCAGGTTGCCGCACATAGATTTGTAACACACTCGCGTGCGGGCCGGTTATCTTACCTGCTTCGAATGACCAGACTATTATCCAGGGAGCCTCAGTGATCTCAAAATTGTCGGTTGTTTTGTTACCGGTGCCAGCCCACCCTGCAAGGTACCGATAGGAGGAGATAACCTCGCTTTCTTCAGCCGGAGAAATGGGAAATACCAGTCTGGGTATTGGTGATGCCGCATTTGGTGAGATTGTTTCAGGCGCCGGTGCAATAGTAGGTGGTGCGCTCGCGACGAGCTCAGGCGATGTCCTGTCTTCCACCATCTTGAATCCTAGGATAGCCCATGCGGCTGAGAGGAAGAACCCCAAAACCAACAATAGAATCGGGTTTATCTTTAGCCTCCTGATTAGCTTGTCTCCTTCCTTCAATACACGAGTCCTCATGCTTAATGGGAACGCAACCTGCCGCAGGTCGCACCAGTCTTACACATTTTTGAGCATTTACTATAAGGCACTCAGTTCCCGGAAAGGCTGACACAAAATCCTTTGGTGCCTTTGAGAACCGACCTGCTTTCTTTAGTCCCCCGACTGTATAGTCTTGTCACTATGTCGGTTTATGACAGGCAGTACAGGTGTCGCTGGAACGTCCAGCATGGTCTGCCGGAACTGCGTGATCCCCGCTCGCATGACACATTAGACAGTCACTGCGCCCTTCCAGTGTGTGTGGTATTGCCGGTGGCCCCCCGCTTGGAGGTGGTGTTGGCGATGGTGAAGGCGAAGGTGTTGGTGTTGGCGACGGTGCTGGTTTTGTTGGTGGTGTCGGTAACGGTGATGGCGATGGGGTCGGTGCTGGTGTTGGTGTTGGTGCTGCTGGTCCACAAGCGGTAAGCAGCAGTACGAGAGCTAGTATGGCTACAGCAGTCAAACATAAAACAGTTTTTTTTCTTGTCACACGCATCTCCTCTAAAATTAACTGATACCAATGTATATTTTTAGATTCACTGCCAGTGCCGGGCGTTTGGCGTCACCCGGGTTGAGCAAAAAAGGGGAGCCGGGGAGGGAAATCAGTGATTTCCCTCCCCCCTCCAGTCCTGCCGGTCATGGCCTTGGACATGGCTTGAGTTTAGTCTCCGTTCACCTTGGGATGGCAGTAAGCATTCTGGCAAACACCGCGGTTATCGAGTCGCAGTAGGTTGCTGCGGTTGTTCCCGTCAAGATCCCATCCGTACTCTGTGTGTTCATCGGTGGGGACATCACTGTCAGTCATATCCTGACCCGGCCATGGCATCTCCCCGACGCGGTCATCCATCTGGGCAGCAGTCCCATGGGCTACATGGCAGGCCAGACAGCTGAGGTTCTTATTTGTATTGAACCACGCTGGTCCGCCATGGCAAGCGACACCATTATAGCCGCAGGAACTGGATTCGTTGTCACTGGTCATCTCGTCGCCGGTCTTGTGCCGGTAGGCAAAGATGGCATCGCCCGAATCCGTGCTGCCCGTAGCTGCTGCACTTGTTTTCTGGGCATGATAACGTGTATGGCAGGACGCACACCACTCGCTCATCTGCTGGCTGTATTTAGGGGCAGAAGCCGGAGTCCCATGAGAGTCGTAGGTGACCTGTACTATGTTCCCGTCCTCATCATACACATCAGGCGAGGCATAATCGACCTCAGTGTAGTCATCGGTGGTATAGTTCAAGATATCCGGATCGTCCCATACTGCGGATGTCAGCTGGTCAGTTACGTAGGCGTACGTGGTTGAACCACGATCGGAGATTGGTGCACCTAATGGCTGCTCCCGCAGCATCCGGTATGTCTGACCGAATTCATGGGGGTTGTGGCAGCTTACGCACTCCAGGGTCGTGCTGTGGGTACCGGCAACAGGAGCCTCGTAGAAGAGTTCGTCGCTGCTAACGTTGGAACTGCCCCAGATGAGACCTTCGACACCAAGCGTGTGCTTCGAGGTAACCTCTCTTGGTTCCGCCTCGCTCACCGGGAACTGCCACTCATCATCGACGTCGCCCATATTTGTATCCGTATTCATCGTCGCCATTTCAAAGCCGCCACCCCTGAGGACACCCGCAGGCTCCCCACGGTAAACGCCTTCTACAACATTGGTGTAGGCATTACCGGCTGTTGAACCGTGGCAAAACAGACATAGTTCACTCGAATCACGAATTAGGCTATCCGCCTCTGCCGAGTGGGTGCGGTGGCATACGGCACAGGCTGAAGTCGTCTCGCCCCAAGTGCCGTGAACCGACCCGTCACCCCCTACACCGTGACATGTGGTACACTGACCCTGGGAACCCGGGTAAGCTAATGCCGGTAGCGCAGCTAGCGAAACAACCATCACCGCCGGGATTGTCATTCCCAGCAAGACTATCACAAAACGTTTCAAAGGCTATCACCTCCTTTCTGGTGATTAATTGGCCTCAAAATATTTGAATAGCTATCACCTCCTTTCCTAGTGAGGGTAGGCCAGCATCTTGCGGTTGTCGCAGGGTAGCTGGCCAACACCCGATTAAAAGGCCCAGACCTGGACCCGGTTACCGTAGTAGTCTGTTATGTAGACCATGCCGGCCCCGTCTAGAGCTATGTCGCTGGGGAAGCGAAACTGCCCTCTGTCTAACCCTCTAGTGCCATAGGTAGCCTCCAATTTGGGCAGACTGTTGAAGCTCAAAACCTTCACCTCATGCCCCAGGGTGTCAACAACATGGAGCCGGCCGCTCTGGTCAAAACCGATGCCCCGGGGCAGCGAGAAGTCACCAGTAATCACGCTCTGGAAGTTACCCTGGGCATCGAAGACCTGAAGCCGTCTATTGTTACTGTCGGAGACAAAGATGTTGCCATTGTCCTCCACGGCCACATCGGTGGGAAAATTAAACAGGCCGGCACCAATACCAAAATAGCCAAACTTCGTCTTCAGGTTACCGGCCGGGTCAAAAACCAGAACCTGGTGTCGGGGATACTGCTGGTCGGTAACGTAGATATTGCCCTCTTTATCGAGTGTCACACCAACCGGCAACCAATCAAAATCAGGGTCATTGTCCGGCATAAAGAAGCCGATGAACTCGCCATCATATGAGTAAATGCCGATTTCCTGGAGGATGCTATCGGCGACGAAGACCAATCCGTCAACACGGACAGCAATGCCGGCAGGCTCTCGGGACAGGGGAGTGGTGTCCGGAGGAGCAAACGCGTTAATGTGCTCACCCTTATAGTCAAAGATATGTATCATCCGCTCGCCGCCGGATTCAGTTACGAATATACGGTCACCATCAGGGCTGGTGGCAACAGACGCCGGTTTGATAATGCCATCTATCGAGAAAACGAAGTGGGGTACCGTTAACCCTGTCTGCTCGACTATGCCGGGCAATTCGGGACCGGGTAGCCTTCTAAAAAGCCAGTAGTAAACCGCAACGCCGCTGACTACCACCAGCAAAATCGACAGAAACACGATCAACAGCTTTCGTGCTCCTTGCCTTTGCATCAGCCTTTCGAGTATCCCGATCACGGTGACATCCTCTCGAGACGCCGTATACTGTCCTTGGCTAAGATGTGGTCGGGATCCACAGCTAGGGCTTGACGGTACGCTGTTTCTGCTTGCTCTGTTTGTCCAGTTCTCTCGTAAGCAGTTCCTAATCCCCAAAAGGCATTTGCGATGTCGGCCCTCCTGGCCACCGCCACCTCTAGCTCCTGGATGGCTTCTGAGTACTTCCCGGAGAGCAGAGCCACCATACCATTGGCGTAGGCAACTCCGCCTAAATCATTGAGCGCCTGATAGCAATCTGACATTCCTTGGTAAGCTTCTTTGAAATCCGGGACAAAAGTGATAACCTGGCTGTACTGATTAACGGCCTCATTGTAGTCGTGCTCCCCCTGATATGCCCTTGCCAGGAGATATATGGCATCGGCATCGCCAGGGTTCAGAGCCACGGCATTTCCCAGATGTTCGACAGCTTGACCGAAATCAGCACTGTCCAGGTATATCTGGCCAAGGTAGTAGTATGCAGCTTCCAGCTGCTTGTCTAGTCTGGCCATCTCGCTATCCTTGCCTAGCTCGACTACTCGCTTGAAATAACTGATTGCTTCATCCTTGTGCCCCAAGGCCATGTGAGCCTTCCCCAGCCCGAAGAGAGCCCCCTTGTGATTTTCGGTGACCTTCAGGGCTTCCGTGTACTGGGTAATCGCTTGCTCATACATTCCATTGGCCGAGTACACATCGGCAACCCCGACCCGTAGCTCAGGGTCACCGGGATGGGCACGGACCAGGTCTTCCATATGCTTTATCGCCTGATCCAAGGCACTGGGGCTGGGCCGAAAGTAATTGTCCCACACGTAGAAGCCAGCGAAGCCCAGGAAAATGACCACCACCAGCACCATAAGTATCTTGATGACCCATCCATCCGGCCAACCGAGATTCCTCTCTCTACAGCTTTGGCTTGTCATTATCAAACCTTGTCCGGCTCATCAATACAGGAAACAAGCTACATTCTGATTGGTTTTACCAGAGCGAAGTGCCTTTTCGTCAAGTGGCAAATATATTCTACGAGGGGTACACCGCTGTAGTCGAGGGGGTCAGCTACCCAATTTGGCTGGGTATGGGGTACCCAATTTTGATAGGTCAACCCCATGTGGACGGTAAGAAGTTAAACTTTTGCTGCCGCTTCCACCCGGTTGACAGCTCTACGCCAGTCCCATTACTCGAATTCTATAAGCCCCTTGCGAATGGCGTATCTTGTCAGCTGTTCACGTGTAGACAGGCCGAGCTTGTGCATCATTGACTGCCGGTGTTTTTCTACTGTCCTTGCGCTCAAGAACAGTGCTTGGGCTATCTGCCGATTCGTCTTGCCGGCGGCGGCCAGGCGGAACACTTCTTCTTCCCTGGTGGTCAACGTGTTATACTTTTCCCCTTCCAGACTATCGCTAGTCACCACAAAGGTTTGCAGGAGTGACCTGGCCACTGGCGACGAAACGAAGACGTGGCCGTGGCCAACCGTTTGGATAGCGTTGAGTAAGTCTTCCGGCTCGGCGTCTTTCAGTATGTAGCCTGATGCACCTGCCCTGAGTGCCGGGAAGAAGAACTGCTCATCGTCATGCATGGTAAGAATAAGCACGCGGGTTTCAGGGAGTTCGGTTCTTATCCGACGGGTGGCTTCTATACCATTCATTCCAGGCATGGCAATATCCATGAGTACCAGGTCAGGCCGAAGCCCTATCGCTTTGTCTATCGCCTCTTCACCACTCGCCGCCTGACCTATGACCTCCAACTCACTCTGACCTTCCAGCAGCGATTGTATGCCAGCCCTGACAAGTCCGTGATCATCAACTATCAGAATTCGCAGTTTGCTCATGTATCTGATACTCCAAAGGGATCTGGACTCGTAACCGAGTCCCCTGCCCGGGCGCCGAGTCTATGCTTAACTCGCCGCCAATGACAGTAATTCTTTCTCGAATGCCGCGTAGCCCCCAGGAATCTGAAGACTTGAGCACAGCTTCAACATCGAATCCCTTCCCATTGTCTGCAATGGTAGCATCCACCTTCGAGTTACTAAGGCTCATCTCTATCTCGACCTGCGTCGCACCTGAGTGACGCAGTATATTGGTGATGGCCTCCTGCATGATCCGGAACAGGGTGATCTCTACTTGCGGAGACAAACGCTCCTGCATACTGAAGAACTTTAGCCGTACATCTATGTTTGCTGCCTCAAGGCGAGTCTTAACATATGAGCGCAATGCGGGTATAAGTCCCAGCTGGTCAAGAACTTCAGGGCGAAGTTCATAGATCAATTTGCGTACTTCAATCAGGGTCTGTTCGGTAAGGGAACGCGTCTGGGATAGCTTGTTTCTAGCGATGTCCGCATCTTTGGGCAGTGTGTCCATTATCCTCGCCAGATTCAACATGACCATTGTAAGCGCCTGCCCGGCTTCATCATGCAATTCACGTGCGATCCGCCGTCTCTCTTCCTCCTGAGCCGAGATCAGCCTTTCTAATAGCTGACCGCGAATTACAACCATATCGTGCAACTGTTTAGTTCTTTCGATTACCCTTTGTTCCAGTTCTCGCTTCGAATCCTCTAGAGCTCCGGCATATTCCTCGATATGCCCTGCCATTTCGTTGAAGGTGTGTGCTAGCATCCCGACCTCGTCTTTACTACTGACCTTAGTCCGGGCACTAAATTCACCATCGCTAATTTTCTGTGCCGATGCGGCAAGCCTCTTTAGAGGAGTGCCCACCTGCGATTGGGTTATGAAGGCGAGTGCTATCCCCACGACCGCAAAAGTGATCCCGCCCATCATCCCCATGACTAGCCATTGTTCTGTAAACTGATTCTCCAGAGGCCCTTTATCCAGGCCGACCTCTATTGCTCCTAGAACCTCCGCCGCCGAACCATGGCATATGTGGCACTCAGGTTGGTTTATTATCGGCAGGATTACGCATAACTCCTCATTTCCGTAACGCTTCTCGGTTCTGACCACCACTTCTTTCGATGCTACCACTCGGGCCAGATATTCATCATCACGTGTTTGACCGATCTCATCAGTCTCAGCTGACGCTATGATATTCAGGTCACTGTTAATAACGTTCACCTCATTTATATTACCTCTTGACGCGATGTGAATAACTGCCTCTTGAATATGTTCACGCTGGGCTTGCATCATATCGTTCGCTAGAGAATCATGAACCGCCTCTGCCAGAAGCAATGCTGATTCCTCGAATTGATACTCAGCGGATTGCCGTTGCAGGTCAAGTATGAAGATACCGCCGATAATACCGATAACCAGCAGAATTCCGTATGTAGACAGAGTGACTTTGTAGCTCAGCCTCATTATCAATCCAAATTGTGCTGCTCTTTGTCAAAGTAATATTATTTTGTATTGTATAGGATTTGTCCTGTCCTTACAAACCACCATAGGTGGAAACCGGCCTTCGTTAAGGCATTCATGGGTTGTGGCATGGGGGGGTAAAAGGTCGGAAATCTATATGCCGGAACAGACCGGTCTGGTTGCTGAGGGAGGCGGATTTTGAAGAAGAACCAGCAAACCACGGTTTGCCGGTTCTTCTTGTAACCGTCTTAGGACATTACCACATCCGTTGGTCGGGCCGGTACTCCGCCCTGCGGTTTATGGGCGAGGACGTCCACTCAGACCTAGTAAGTCTATATCGTATATCTCAGAAATTGACGTGGCAAGAATCGATAATAGTTCGGATGAGATTACCTCCTCTACTTGTCAAGGATATATACGGTGCCAGCATCGCCGTCCACTCTGACTCTCATACCGGTCTTCAGCTTCTTCGTCCCCTCGATGCATCCGGAGACAACCGGCAAGCCATATTCCCTTCCTATTATTGCCGCGTGACTTAGGATACCACCAACATCGGTTATGATAGCCTTCGCCGAATTAAATAGAGGTGTCCACGTGGGGGCTGTTTCGATAGCTACAAGGATACTGCCGGGCTCAAATTTGTCAAAATCTTCTTCACTCGTTATTACATTGACTATGCCCTCAATAATGCCGGGTGCAGAAACCGTACCGTAGAGGTCTGCATTTAACTCAGGTCTAACACGGGGGATCGGGGCTATAGTTGAGCGTGCCAGGGGGCTGGCCCAAATCATTTCGGCTATTTTCTCCGGATCCCCGATGAAAGGCTCCGGCTCCGATCTACGGAACTCGGCGTGCTCCTTTTTCCTTGCCGCTACCAGTTTCTTAGCGCTATATTTGGAGATAATTCGGCAATCTATCTCATCTGGCAACAGATAGTAAAGATCCTGGATATCGTCTATCGCTCCCGCCTTGGCCAGCCTTTTGCCGATCTCCTTGGTCACGTACCGGGAAAGTGACGCGGCGCAAAACTCAGTGTAGAAAGTGTGTTCTTCGTCCACAATGCCGGCCCATCGGGACGCCTCCATCAGCTTGATAAACTCTTCCTTCTTGTTCTCAGGTATGCGGGACAACACTTCCTTTTCGGCCTCATTCCTTCGCTCGATAAGTTTCTGTAGCACTTCATCGCGAGCGAAGGTAGGTACCGCCATAAATCGTCTAATGCCGGGAAGGGCGAGGCTGGGTTTCTCAAGCCAGATTGGATCACTGGCATCCCAGACGCCGATTGTGCGCCAGCCATATTCCTTGAGGAACTCCTGCAACGCTTGCAGCCACTGTCTTCCGGCTTCAGTGCGCTCAAGTTCGGAAAGTAGTTTCTCGTCATCCTTGATTTCCTTGAAGGTAGGCTCCAATCCCAGTTCTCGGGCTTTTGCACCCAGACGAAACGTTTCACGGTCAGATTGGAGTATCTTGTGGTCATAACCGGCCATCAAGTCATTAAACAAGCGTTCATTCCTGTCAATTCCAAGCAGGTCCTTGCACATGTCCTCAAACTGTCCATAGATTACACAGAAGGGAATCATCCATAAAAAGTGCAGATTGGCCTCCCTTCGGAGAACGCGAAGCAAGAACCCGAAGGCATCTTTCAGCTCCCAGTCCTCTATATTCTCGATATCTATAGACTTGATCTGATTGTGTAGTTCAACCAGCTCATCGATGCCCTTATGGTATTCCCTACCGAAGTCCTCGATCCAGGGGGCTATTCTCTCTCTCATCTTGGCTTCGCGTACCTTGTCTTCCTCAGGGGTCGTCGGTATATTTGTAATATAAAGCCAGCCATCCTTTATCCGCCAGTCGACCCCCTTACTCCCCGGGGTAGCGAAATACTCAGAAGCGTACTGGATCCCATGGTTATCGTAATTATGCTGGATTATCCATAAGGCGAATGGTGTTGCACAATGAGTGGTCTCCTTACGGTCGAGTAGCCAAACCTTATACTTATCAAGAGCTGCCATGTCTCTCTCATCATTCCATTGATAAAGCACCCCTTCTGTTGAATAGGCGGCCATTTTCTCTCCTTTCTCCTGAAACTAATTATTAATGGAATTGATTTGATGATGGGCTCACATTCCTACACCTCCATACATATTTGCCATTTTGAAGACGTGTAGCATTCCAGAAGTCTTCCTCTTATCTAAAAGGGGTTTTCGAAGCCGTACTCTTGCCACCGGCCGGCCACCTTCTTGGTTATTTCCTCATCCAGTTCCACAAGGATGGGCTTTTTCTCCCACTCCACGGGTGTGGTGCAATCGAGGATTATTGTTGAACCTAACGCTTTGCTGCCAACGGGCAGTGCCGGATCAAACGGAGTAGCCCGCATCTTATTGATAAGTTGTGTATCTTCCTTCGGGTTGTAGCGGACGGCCAGCGACCACCACACCGCAGCAAGGTCGTCTGCCTGGACGTCGGCATCAACGACAATGATCCCCTTGACCCCGTAATGCCCGGTCGGGCTGGCCAAGACCGCCTCGGCGACCCGAATACCCTGCGCCGGGTAGGTACTCTTCACGGATACGATGGCCCAGAACCTGCCCGTGGCCTCGGGTGGACAGTAGACCGATTGAATGCCAGGTACTTTCATCATCTGCAGGTCGGCCCAAATGTGGGCCGTCCTGTCTATAGATGTGGAAATGTGAGCATCGCCGACAGGTCTGCCGGCAGTGCTTATGACAAAAATCGGGTTCTTCCGGCGCAGTATCCGTTTGACCTGAAACCATGGCTTGGGTGTGCCCCAACCGCCGGCGCCATAAAAGCCGGGATATTCTCCAAGCGGTCCTTCAGGCTTATAGTTAGCCGGGTCGATTTCGACCTCTCCCTCCAGGATAATCTCGGCATGAGCCGGGAGCTTTAACCCGGTAAGGTCACTGGTGAATATCTCAACCGGCTCGCCACCGAGTCCACCAATGACGTCGTACTCATCTATTCCTTCCGCCACCATCGAGGCACCAACAACCAGGTGAAGCATGTCACAGCCACAGTAGGCAGCGGCTGGCATCTTGTGGGCCTTCTTGCGCCGTTTTGCCGCATGCACTTCTCCATGCTTTGACCGGGCAGAAAAGTTGGCGCCCATAGTCTTCTCATCAAATAGCTGACCTCGATAGGTGCCGATATTGGTCCACCCTGTTTCCGGGTCCTGGGTTACCCAGTTGAATGCCAGACCCAGGTACCGACCACCATCATTCGGGTAGAGCTTTGGTGATGGAAAATCTAACAGATTAACGTCCTTCTCTTCGATAACCTGTTCCATTACTGGGATGTCTTTTACCTCGACCGGTTTTATTAGTTTTCCTCCTACCTCCACATTCATCCAGTCTCGGGCCACGCTGCAAAGCGAGTAACTGGGCGGCCTGCCGCACGAGATAGCCAATCTTCTGGGTGTTGAAACGGTGCTGGACAAAACCGGCATGTCATAGTCCTTGACCTTTTCAAAGAGCAGTGCCGGCCCATGTCGTCTTTCGTTCAGGGTCGCTACATGACCAAGCTCCAGATTCCAGTCAACCTCTGTCTTTATCCTCTTTAACTCCCCCTCTTTCTCGCAAGCTTCAATCCACTGCCGCACATCTTTCATGAAATCCCTCCTTCATGCGCTATTGCCGTCACCTGGATCCAGCCAAAACCCACATATTGTGATCTCATTCATACATAACACTCCTCCTCATTTGGATGTTATACTCTACCCGGCGCTGACCCCTGATAATGCCTATACTTGTGGGTTCCACAAATTACTCGATAAGAATAAGCCGTCTTAGCTGCCAATGATCTCTAACTGGACCGAGCCAGCCTTCTTAACAATAGCTCTATGAAACCGTAAACATCCTGCTGTTTTGCGTAACCTCGGATGCCCACCTGCCTGGCAACTTCTTTATATTCGGTAGCTCTCTGCGATTCGTCGATTGTCAATAACTTCTGAGGACTAAGGCCTCTGCGATCAAGCTCGGCCTTCAGGGAGTCGGCTATCTTATTCAACACTTCAGGTGCTTCGCTAGATTTCTGTGGGTAATGCGAATCGGTCTTATCATATTTTACGTATTCTCTCTTTCCCCCTGACTCAAAGATTCCTTCCCACCGCTCCACCTCTAGTTCGAGTGGATACGATTTTACACGGTCTTCGCTAACGATAGATAGCCCGGTCAGGGCTCTCGGGGTTCGCTTGATTATGAATAGCTCGGGGTCCTCATCCCCAACCTCAAATGACAATCTTCCCCTGTCCTCTATCCTTTGAATAACGTAGTATCTAAGTAGTTCAACGGAACCTTTATCTAAGCCCAATATCTCCTGCCAGCCATCCTGCCATTGTAATAGTACATAGTGACTTGATGAGCCTATGCCGCCGGGTGGAGGGCAGAGCCCCAAACTTGCCAGTTTAAGCTGTAGTTCACTGTCTAACTTACCAAAATCGGTTCCATTGGTAGAACCATCCTCATATTCAACGATTAGCCGTTTTGGCTTGTTCATTATCGTTCCTTTCAAACTGACTTTATTATTTCTTTCAATTCAGAGAAGTGCCTTATCTTGGCGTCGGCGTTAGACGGGGCGTGAAAAATAAAGCCCGTGTAGTGTACTGCCTTAAAGCCTCTTTTTTGTGCCGGAGTAAGATCAGACCACTCCTTATCTCCCACCATGACGGCTTCGGACGTCTTAATGCCACGCTTAGCCAAGTCATCGGCCAGCACATCATAAAGGTTACCTTCTTCTTTAGAGAAACCCTTATATTTCAGATCCTGTTCGCCGGTGCGCAGGTTAACCTTGCCCTGAGGAGTTATCAATTCATCAAAATACTCAATTGCATTTCTGTTAACCAGAAATCTGCTGACCATGTCGGTACCTATCGGCCCAAGAGTCCTCTTGAGTTCAGCGACAATGGAGACCTCAATGCCCTGGTCTCTTAAGGATTTGATGGCATCTATGGCCCCGTCAGCCAGTTTCAGGTACTTCTGTTCGATAACAGAGAAAGTCTCTCCGGCATTGGGGCGGTCGTCAAAGATATAGCTTGTTATCTCTGGTCTGTGTTTCTCTTTTATGCCGGACCAGCTCCCATATCTTTCCTTCATAACTCGCCACCTGTGACATCTTATTTCCACGAGCTCTGGTTCGCCCAGCTCTTTGCTCGTGTCGCCGATCATCCAGTAGGTACGCTCTGGTGATGAATCCATCAGGGTCTGCCCAAAATCAATGCCAACCCACTTCGCTTTAATGACCATAAAACACTCCTCTTTCATAAGTCTCCAGCATTACGGCGAAATACCTCGCGGTCAACATGGACAATATCACAATTGCTGCTTATGGCGCTGCAAGAGTCTGAAATACATTTTCCCTCCTTGAGTCTTTATTTCAGGCAGTGCATTACAGAGTATTCGTGCACGATATTCTCTCGCGTCCCATTATAACACCGCTGTCAAGCTTCGTATAGAACGATAAATCCAATTTCATCTGTGCCCAGGCCAGCGATTCAGGGCTATGCCAGTCTAGGTTCTATCTAAATATTTGCGCCTATTATTCATGAAGTCATAATAGGTTCGAAAGTGTTCTGTTTCCTCATATCTAATTGAGCTGATAGGAGTATGGTCGAAGCTGTAGATCGTCGCATGAGGACACGCCAGGAGAATCGGGGAGTGGGTGGCAATGATAAATTGAGCATGCCCATCTTTGCTAAAGCGCCTTATTATTCTAAGTAACTCGAGCTGGCTATTGGGCGATAGCGAAGTCTCTGGTTCGTCCATGAAGTAGATCCCTTTGATGTGATAACGGGCCTTAAAGTAGGACATCAATGATTGTCCGTGAGATTGGGACATTAGCGAGCTTCCTCCGAAGTAGTCCAGTATTTTGGGAGTTGCTACCGCCCATTCGTCCAATGATTTGGCGAAATCCTGAAATATCTGGGATGCGAAGAATGATCCAGGGACCGGTCCATCAATCCATTCGACTTCGATAAACTTGTGCAGCTGTTCCTCATAGGGATTAACCTCATAGCGTCTTTGTCCCTTGTCTTCCCAGATGTGTATGCCGCAGCTCAGGCATATAGCCTTCAACATTGTCGATTTTCCCGTCCCGTTTTCTCCCACAAAGAAAGTCACCGGTGTCCTGAATACCATCGTCTCTGTTTCGTGTAAAAACTTTAAATTAAATGGATACTTTTTGTTTGTCGGGTATTTCGTTCTACGGAGAGTGACTTGCCTTATGTGCATCGGTCTGTCCTCAAGGATGATTTAAATCGGCCTCAAATTATACTATTAATACTGTGATAATTTATCATTGACGTAACTGGATGCCAAGAGACCTTTATCCAAATAACTGGCCCACCCTTCAATTTAGTATTTCCAGTATGTTATTCTCCAGCACAAATGAGTGACACTTAGCTATAACGCTATTGAAATAGTATTTCTTCTACTATTCTTCAGTCAATACTCTTCCCTCAGTCAACGTCTCAAATATCTCCCTGGTCGGTGGCTCATTGATCAGTATGAGAGGCCAAGGAGCTCTGCTATCTTTCTCTTTGTGTCGGGTGGCACTTCGATCCTCTCATATTTATCCAGCTCGCCCAGGGGCTTGGTACCATCAATACCAATCTTGGCAGTTTTGGGCTGAAGTTGCGGTAACTCTCCTTCATCCCCCAAAGACGTCGCCGGATCGATGACCAACCCTGGCAAGTCAGATTCGATCAATACATCCTGCTGTGGCCGCACGCGGCTGCCCAAAGCCCAGGCCATATCTTTGGGATCCGTTATGTCTACGTCAGTGTCAACGACAACCACAATTTTGGCATACGGAGCCCCGCTACGATGGAATAGCTCCCTGATAATACGAAAAGCATCCTCCTGAGTCCACTTTTCGACCTGCACATAGACCACTCCGAAAGCGGGGCAGTGGACCTCTTTCACGGAAGGCACAATGCCCTGAAGCCAGATTAAGGTATCTATTTTGTACTTTATGAACTGTAAGACGGCTTCCTCCGGACCAAAGGGGACAAGTGCCTGGTAAATAGGGTTTCTCCTGTGAGTGATTACGGTAATTTGGGCAACCGGATTGTTGTACGTCAGGTAATATCCTGTTGACTCTCCAAATGGGCCCTCTCTTTCTCTGTGTCGAGGAATAAGATGGCCCTCCAGCACGAATTCGGCATGGGCGGGCACCTCGATATCCACGGACTTGCACTTGACTAGCTCGATAGGGGCTCTGGCTAATCCCCCCGCAAAATCATATTTATCGGACTCCTCGGCAACCGATTGCGCGCTGGCAAAATACGTTACCGGATCCGCGCCCGAGACTATTGCTATGTCCAAGGGCTGATTCAGTTCCTCTGCCTTGGCGAGAAAATTAGATAGGGGGCGTGAAGCGAGGAAAATGCCAATCTTGTCGTGGGTCTTGATCTGGATACGATGAATACCCATTCCTCTAATGCCGGTGACCGTGTCCTTAGCAACGGTGAAGGCACAGGTCATGTATGGCCCGGCATCCTTTTGGTGATGAGTCAGCACCGGCACTGTCTTGAGGATATCAATTTCACCACTTAGCACCGTCTCCTGTACCGGCCCATTATCTATCAGTATCGGCTGGATGGGATTATTCCCGCCGTCGATACAAGATTTGCCTAAATCTCTCTCGTCAACATTCAAAGCAATGGCCAGCCGTCGGTTTGTCCCTAAAAGATTGCCGACTATGGGGATATCATATCCCACGGCTTTATCCAGCAGTACCGCTTTCCCCTGCTCATGCGCCAAAATCTTTATTGCCGAGGCCGCTTCATATTTTGTGGATAGCTCGGCACCGACATGAACCAGTTCCCCCTCAGCTTCTAACACGGTCAGAAAGCTCCTCAGATCACTAAATTTCAATTCTATCCTCCTCGTTGAATTCCCAATCTCGAGTGACCTGCCCCATTAAAGAATAGCATTTCTTAGGTCAGATTAACAGATATCTTGACCTCGGGTGCCGTTAAGTTAATAATGAGAGAATTTCTACTTTCTAAACATTGCTCAGCATATTACCGCGGCTATCATCTCAAAATTGATGGTCACCACGAAATTGGGGGGGTTGTTCTATACAAAGCTTGACAGCGGTGTTATAATACGGCTTCGAAACCCCATTGTTGATAGGGGGAAGACTTTTAGAGAGCTATATGTCTTCGAACGGCAAAAAATACATATAAGGGGGTATAGTAATGTGAGCCCATCACTGAATCAATTCCATTGATAATTAGTTTCAGGAGACAGGAGGAAAAATGCAAGGCTATTATTTTGAGGGACCATTCTGTGAGTGGGATGATGAGAGGGATGTAGCATTAGTAGATAAGTACAAGGTATGGATTGTTGATAGGAAAGAGACAGTTCGCACTTTCACGCCGTTCGATTTGTGGATGGGTCAGATGAATTATAACACCCATGCCATTCCCTATGCTGCCGACTATCTCTCCCTTCCTGAGAGCCGTGGTTTTGACTGGAGACTAAAGGATGGCTGGGAGATTATCGGTGCCTTACAGACCACCGAAGGGGAGCGCAGAGAGCGCGAACTCAAATTCAAGGAGAAGATAGCTCCCTGGATCGAGGATTTTGGTAAAGAATATCATAAGGGCATCGATGAGCTCATGGAGCGTCATAACCGGTTTAAAGCTCTAGAGATGGAGAATCTGGAAGATTGGGAACTGGCCGATGCTTTCAACGAGTGGATGCAGCTTTACAGAAGGGAAGCTCAGTTGCACTTCATCTGGATGTACTCCTTTGGCATGGTCTACACGATGTTTGAGGATATGTGCCGGGAGCTGCTTGGTATAGACAGAAACGATGCTCAGTTTAATGATCTGATGGGTGGGTTCGATCATAAGATACTCCAGACAGACCGCGAAATGTTTCGTCTGGGTGCAAAAGCCCGAGAGCTGGGACTAGAGCCCATTTTCAAGGAAATCAAGGATGAAGAGAAACTACTTTCCGAACTTGAGCTCACTGAGGCCGGAAAGAAGTGGCTTGCGGAGCTACATAAGTTCCTCAACGAATACGGCTGGCGGACGATCGGAAACTGGGACGCCAGCGACCCAACATGGGTGGAGAACCCGAGCCTGGCTTTAGTGAACATCAGGCGGTTCATGGGGACACCGACATTTGCCGTTGATGAAGCACGAATTAAATTGACTGAGAACAGGAGCAAGGCCGAAAAGGAAGTATTGTCCCGCATACCTGGGAACAAGAAGGAAGAGTTTACCAGGCTCATGAGGGCGGCTCAGTGGGCCGGTGTGTGTGACGAAGAGCATGTTTTCTACACTGAGAATTATGGCAGCGCATTGGGCCGGTATGTCACCAGAGAAATCGGTCGTAGGTTTGCCAAGGCTGGTGCCATTGATGACCCGCAGGACATCTACTATCTGATACCAGAAGAGATAGTCCCGCGAATCTTCGCCAAATATGGGGCCCACAAACTGGTGGCCACAAGGAAAAGACAGCATGTCGAATTCCGCAAGGCGGAGCCCGAGCCTTTTGTCGGTGATCCTACCAAAGTGCCCGGCGTGATTATGGGTGACCCTTTACTGCGTACCACTGTAGTCCCAATTCCCCGTGTAAGGCCGGAGTTAAACGCGGACCTCTATGGTACGGTTTCAACACCCGGTGTTGTTGAGGGCGTGGTCAACCTGATAATGACTGAGGAAGAGTTCGACAAGTTCGAGCCGGGCAGTATCCTGGTTACCATTGAAACATCCTCGGCGTGGACACCTCTGTTTAACATGGCGAAGGCCGTCGTCACGGATGTGGGAGGTATTCTGAGTCACGCGGCGATAATAGGAAGGGAGTATGGCCTGCCTGTCGTTTCCGGCTGTTTAGAGGGAACAAAGAAATTACGTACCGGGATGAGGGTAAAGGTTGACGGTGATGTAGGTGCAGTTTATATATTAGAACAATAGACGCCGGTTGAAAACAAGATCGTTTGATAAAGAGGGCCGTTTCTGCGTGAGCGAGGACTGTAGCCTGGCCGGCAAGGCTAAGGAATCAGAGGTTAGAAACATGGGGGGTGTTCCCAGCCGGGAACACCCCCCTAAACTATGACTTACTTAGCGCCTGGAGGGGGCCCTGGAGGTGGTCCCGGGGGTGGTGGTGTTGGCGGTAGCGGCCAGAAATCAAAGAAGGTCGAGTACACAGCCCAGGCAGGGAATGACAGACCCAACATGATATTGGCCATTATGAATATATTAAGCGGGTAAGTCATGGCTTGGCCAAAATGCCAGTCGGCGAAAGCCCGAACCAGATAGAAACCGCCGATACCAACGACTACAGCCAATACAATGTTCGCAAATCCGCTGGCCGGCTGCTTAATAAGTTTGCGCCCGGGCCAGGTCTGGAACATCATCAGGATCAAGAGAAGCCCAAAGAGATAACAAATTCCAATAAGCACAAACCATAGCGGCTCGATCTTAATTAGCACGACGCCGATAATGTAGGCAATGGCGGTGAGCACGGCACAGCTAAGGGTTATGACGATGCCCATCACCGGCTCCTTCATCAGGCTTGGCGACTTGCTGAATGGCCACATGCCAACGATGGGTAACGTCAGGAGGAAAACAACCATCCAGAACCAGAATGCGAACACCGATTCCCAGGCAAGTGGCCCCATCGGGGCTATTGATGCAAATGGGGCCAGCGGACCCCCGGGAGCGTAGAAAGGAACAGCACCAAT
Source organism: uncultured Dehalococcoidales bacterium (assembly GCA_964575695.1). Lineage (GTDB taxonomy): Bacteria > Chloroflexota > Dehalococcoidia > Dehalococcoidales > W111 > CAZNSC01. The sequence continues at coordinate 5,416 of CAZNSC010000022.1, read as the reverse complement.
AGGAGAGGGGTTCTGTCCGGTGGGGAATGACAACATGCTGAAATTGAACAGCTGAAGTCCCGCCCACATAAGCAGGTAGGCAGCTATCAAGACGGAGAATCCTTTGATGCCAACCGGCCACTTGTGGAATGGCCACATGCCGAAGGCGATGAGGAGGAAAAAGGTCATAATGACGGCCGAAATCTCATACAGATTACTGAACGGCTGGGGTACGCCGGCACTCATCAGGTAGCGTACCAGCAAGTATACTATCGTTCCGACGACAAACTGGAAGGCAATCAGCATAAGACCGCGCCACGCCCGCGGTAACCGTCCACTGGGTGGGAACTGTCCTCCCCATCCCAGGGTCATGACAAGCAGGATGGGCACCGTGGCCATTGCCCATAAGGTAAACATCCCGGTGTAGGTATCAGCGTCAAAGAACATAGTAATACCAAAAGCTACTATCAGAGTGATAACTATCCCAAACAGCCCCCGCCAAGGTTGATCTACAGTTCGCTGAGTGGCTTGTTCACTCATTTCGCACCTCCTTTAATTAAAGAGAGATTTAATTCTTTGACAGACCGGCTTGGGCTTCCTATTTTTAGACTTTTCTCCATGTTTTCTTTGACGCTCGGGCTCCGGGCTAAGGCGCTAAACGATCTGATGTGCTCCCGGTAAGACTAGGGCATCCGGTAAAGAGAATGGATGTGCCTCCTTATTGTTTATCCAGGATGTATACCACGCCGGCATCACCGTCAACCTTCACCTTCATCCCGGTCTTCAGTTTTTTTGTTCCCTCTATGCAGCCGGAGATGACAGGCAGTCCATACTCCCTTCCTATTATCGCCGCGTGACTCAGGACACCTCCCACATCCGTGATGACGGCTTTCGCCATGTTAAACAGAGGTGTCCACGCCGAGGATGTTTCAATGGTAACCAGGATACCGCCCGGCTCGAACTTGTCGAACTCTTCCTCGGTCATTATTACATTAACCACTCCCTCAACAACACCGGGTGTTGAAACCGTACCATAGATATCGGCCTCTAGCTCTGGTCTGATTCGAGGGAACGGGGCTATGGTCCCGCGAATCAAGGGGCTGTTGGCTATCACGTCTCCAAATTTCTCTGGTGGCCCGATGAAAGGCTCCGGCTCCAATTTACGGAACTCGGCATGCTCCTTTTTCCTCGCCGCCACCAGTTTTTTGGCACTATACTTGGCCATTATGCGAGGCTCTATCTCCTCTGGCAGCAGGTAATAAAGGTCCTGCGGAGCGTCAATGGCTCCAGCCTTGGCGAACCTTTTGCCGATCTCCTTGGTGACATAGCGGGCCAGTCCGGTGCCGTAGTTCTCGGCATAGAACACGTGTTCCTCATCACACACGCCGGCCCACTGAGCCGCCTTCATGAGCTTGATGAAGGCCTCCCTCTTGTCCTTAGGCACACGGGAGATGACCTCTTTCTCGGCCTTGGCCCTTGCCTCGATCAGACCTTTTCGCGCCTCATCGACGGCAAAGGTCGGTGCCGCCATGAATCGCCGGATACTCGGCAGGGTCATGCTCGGCTTCTCAACCCAGGTGGGATTGCTGGCGTCCCAGTTTCCGATCGTCCGCCAGCCGTATTCGTTGACGAACTTATGTAGCTCCGCAAGCCACTTCTTTCCGGCCTCAGTCAGCTCCAGCTTGGAAAGCAGCTCCTCATCATTCGGCGTTTCCTTGAAGACCGATTCCAGCCCCAATTCTTTTGCTCTTTTCCCCAACCGAAACATCTCGCGGTCAGTCTGGAGGAGCTTGTGGTCAAAACCGCCCAGCAGGTCATTAAACAGACGGTCGTTCCTGTCTATCCCGAGGAGCTCCTTGCACATGTCCTCAAACATTGAATAAATTTCAATGAAGGCGAACATCCAGATGAAGTGTATGTCAGCCTCTCTTCGATAGGCCCAGAGCCAGGCTCGAAAGGCATCCTTGAGCTGCCAATCGTCCGCATTTTCGACGTCCACGGCTTTGATCTTATTATGGAGCACCGTCAATTCATCTATTCCTTTGTGATACTCTTTGCCGAAATCTTCTATCCAAGGAGCTAACCTCTTCTTGAACTTCGGCTCACGTTCTTTGCGCTCCTCCTCGGTCGTTGGTATGCCCGTAACGTACAGCCAGCCATCCTTTATCCTCCAGTCGCAGCCATTATTCTCAGGGATTGCAAAATAATCCGCGGCGTAGGGGATAGCGTGGTTGTCGTAGTTGTGCTGGATCATCCACAAGTCGAACGGCGTGAAACAACGAGTCGTCTCTTTCCGGTCACAGAACCATACCCCGTACTTATCGAGAAGCGCCAGATCCCTCTCATCATCCCACTGATAAAGCACCCCTTCGTTAGAATAACCCGCCATTTTGCCTCCTTTCTAGGGTCATCGTTGATTTACTCCCCTTATTTGCATCATACCTTACATAAGTCACCTCCAAATTTCTATTTCAAAAGCCCGCTCCCCGGGTTAATGGAGGCCAGCTAACCGAGAGCAGAGCAGAGCCTTCGTTAGTACGGACTTCCCAAAAGTTCCTGCCACCTGCCCAACACTTTCTTCGTTGTCGCCTCATCCAGTTCAACAAGCACTGGTTTGTGCTCCCACTCAACAGGTGTTGTGCAGTCCAAGATGATCGCCGAGCCTAAGGGAGCGTTTTCGAGCAGTGCCGGGTCGAAGGGGGTTGCCCGCATTTTATTTATGATCTGCGTATCATCCACCGGGTTATAACGGACGGCTAGCGACCACCATACCCCGGCCATATCATCAGCCTGGACATCGGCGTCAACGACGATGACCCCCTTTACCCCAAAATGCCCGGTAGGGCTGGAGAGGACGGCTTCACCGACCCGGATACCGTGCGCCGGATACGGGCTCTTGGTTGACACGATGGCCCAGAATCTACCGGTAGCCTCAGGCGGGCAATAGACTGACTGGATGCCGGGCACCCCCATCCTTTCCAGGTCGGCCCACAGAAAGGGAATACGGCCTATCGCGGTGGCAATGTGGGTGTCACCCACCGGCCTGCCCACAGTACTGGCTACGAAAACGGGCTTCCTGCGGCGCAGTATCCGCTTCACCTGGAACCAGGGCTTGGGAGTCCCCCAAGCGCCACTGATGCCATAGAAACCGGGGTATTCGCCAAGAGGCCCTTCCGGCCGGAAATTCTTCGGGTCCAGTTCAATCTCGCCTTCCAGGATAATCTCAGCATGGGCCGGAAGCATCAATCCGGTAAGATCACTCTTAAATACCTCAACTGGCTGCCCCGTGATGCCACCAATCACATCGTACTCGCTAATCTGCTCTGGAACCATGGTGGAACCGACTGTAAAGTGGATCATATCACAGCCACAATAGGCCGCTGCCGGCATCTTATGGCCTTTCTTAGTGAATTTATCCATGTGGATCTTACCGTGTTTCGACCGGATGAACATATTGGCCCCGATAGTCTTCTCGTCATGCAGTTGTCCCCGGTAGGTACCGATGTTGTGCCACCCTGTCTCCGGATCCTTGGTCACCCAGCAAAAGGCCAACCCCAGGTAGCGTCCTCCGTCTTTGGGGTAAAGCTGCGGCGCAGGGAAATCGTAGAGGTTGACATCTTTCTCTTCAATGACCTGCTCCATTACCGGGATATCCTTTACCTCTATCGGTTTTTTGAATTTCCTCTCAATCAGGACTTTCTTCCATTCCCGAGCCACATCACACATGGTATAGCTAGCAGGCAAACCACAGGTGATGGCCAGCTTTTTGGCCGTGGAAATGGTGCTGGTCAAGACCGGCATGTCATAGCCCTTGACGTTTTCAAATAGTAAAGCCGGGCCGTGTTTTCGCTCGTTTAAAGTAGCAATATGGCCCAGCTCCAAATTCCAGTCAACCTCTGCCGTTATTCTTTTCAGTTCCCCCTCTTTGTCACAGGCTTTCATCCAGTCCGCCAAATTTTTCATAGGGAAGCCTCCTCTCTATAGAATACAGCTTATATTGCAGGATTATTGTGTGTGAATCGGCCTCTACCCCTCCTTGTTCTAACTCATTAATTCGCTTGACTCCAGGCTACCTTGTTAGAACCCGGCAAATCTCAACTCGATGTGGAATTTTTCCGGCCTTGTCTGCAAAATGACGATATCAGAGTCCTGGTCTACTGCCCACTCTACGTCCTGAGCCTTGCCAAAATGCTGCTCTATACTCGTACCTACCCTGGCCAGTTCCACTACCTCTTCATCACTTAAGCAGAAAGTCCGGCTCCGCTCGGGGCTAATCTCGACATTCATCGCCTTACCCGCCGCCGGGTCAAATATGTGCTCAACGAGTTTGGTCGATAATCGGCGCCCAATAATAGTCAACTTATTCTTATCGACTATCCAGTTGTCAGGGCTAACCGCACCACTAACGACACTTTCTCCCAGGCCCCAGTTGCCTTCAATAACAATCTTGGATGACTCGCCAGTCGTGGGCTCTGCGGTGAACATGATGCCCGCCGCCCTGGCATCTACCATCTGAAGCACGGCAACGCCGATCGGGTCATAACCCAAGTCCAGCCCCTTTCGGGCGCGCGCCACGATGGAACGGGCGTTGAATGTGCTGGACCAGACTCTAATTATATTGGTGGTAACTTCCGACTTGCCCATTATATACAGATAGGTTTCATATTGCCCGGGATGACTCGCGGGACCTGCTGACCGCGTAGCCACCGGGATATCTTCAACACCGGCCTTTTGGCAAAGCTCTTTGTAATAACCTTCTATAGCCTTTCCTATCGCCTCGGGCACAGCCTTTGATTCTAAAATATCACGGATCACTTTGGAGGCCTCGGCAAACTTTGGTAAGTCCTTAGGATTGTCGGGGTCGGCACTAAATTTGTTAAAATACTGTCGAATATCCTCCGCGGCCCCGGTCTCAGTCATAAAATAGTCATAGGCTTGTAGAGCCATGGCGAATCCTGGAGGTACGCGAAAACCACCCTGTGTCAATTCTCCCAGATTGGCACACTTCTTACCTACCAGATCATTGTCTCCCTGCCCTAACTCATCAAACCAGTATATAAGCTTCCGATTGCTATCCATTCTCCTCCTTCTAGGCTCAATCACGGCAATAGTTTGTGCACTTATACCAATCAGCGGCATGAATTTATATGCAGCGTCAACTAGTTTCTTGATAATTACCTCTGTAAAGCGATAATCACTTGGCTTCACCTAATGCCAGCGACTGTTTGGGAATGATACCTTTCTGTGGGGGACTCCTTTTCCTCTCTGTAGTCCGGCTAGGTTTGGGGCACCTGGCTAGGGACTTGCGAATGCTTTGAATCGGCATAGAAGTAGTATGACAAAGCGATACAGTCACCATCGTTTGCTGCGACTTCCTACCAGCCACTACTCCGCTTCTTGGTGTATTCGTATGCGATATTCTGTTGACATATTATAC
>CAZNSC010000021.1:0-30077 GCA_964575695.1 uncultured Dehalococcoidales bacterium | reverse complement strand
CCTACGCACTAAGGTTCGCCGAAGAAGGCGCTAAGGTGGTCGTCGCTGATATTCTTTTCGACAACGCCCAGAAAGTAGCCGATGAAATCAAGGCTAAAGGCGGTGAAGCGCTCGCCCTTCATACCGATGTTTCCGATGAATCAAGCACCCAGAAGATGGCCGAAAAGACAATCGAGCAATTCGGCGGTATAGACATTCTGATGAATAATGCCGCCATTTACTACGGGGTCGGCATGAAGCGCTGGGACTCCTGGGCTCCAGAGGACTGGGACCGCATGCTAGCCGTCAATGTGAAAGGGAGCTGGTTGTGCATCAAGGCGGTTGCCCCACACATGATAGCCCGGGGCAAAGGCAAGATAATCAACATCGCCTCCAGCACCACGGATACAGGCTACCCGGGACTGCTCCCTTATACCTGCTCCAAGGGAGCGGTCATCACCATGACCAAAGCCATGGCCCGAGCCCTGGGTCGTCACAACATCAATGTCAATTGCATCTCCCCGGGCTACACCATGAGCGAGGCCACCGCCGAAATGCCGGGCAGGTCTCCCGGGGGAGATGAGATGTTAATCAAAGCCCGGGCTCTCAGGCGGGCGGAACAGCCGGATGACCTGGCAGGCACCGCCGTTTTCCTGGCTTCCGAAGACTCAGACTTCGTCACCGGACAGACCTTCTCCGTAGACGGCGGCGAGGTCATGCGTTAAACAGCAGAGTGCCTTTGATGGGGGAAGTTATATCGGCCTACGGTATTGCTAGCCGACCTAGTACTGCTTGGCCTTATACACCTTGCACAGAGCCGGTCTCAGCGGCCAACCACCGTTCTTCTCATTACAGATGTCGGGATCATCATCCACGACCACCTCAATATTTGATTCCCAGACACCGTGTAGCCACGGCTCCTCGCCGGGAAGCTCGGGAAACCACCAGCCATGCTGAGCGTGAACCACCCTGGGATCAATACCGGTGAAGTACTGGCACTTCTGGCGCACTCTCCCTCTCCGTGTCTCAATCCACACCCAGTCGCCATCCTCAATACCTAACCTGGAGGCGGTCTCTGGATGTATCTGTACCAGCGGGTGGGGGTGCTGCCGGCGCATGACGTCAATCTGACGATGCTCCGAATGATAGAAGGGAAGATGCCTGCCCCCGGTAATCAAGATCAACGGGTATTCCTCAGCCAGCTCAGGAGTGCTCACCGGGCTCTCCGGAGGCTCCTTAAAGAATGGCAGCGGGTCATAGCCCAGCTTTTCGTATATCGTTGAGTACAGCTCTACCTTCCCGGTAGGCGTGCCCCAGCCATAGCGCTCGTACTTCTTTTCCCGTTCCGTCATCTCGAGGTAGCCGCCTGTTTTCTCAATGAAATCTCTCAAGCTCTTGTAGCCCCCCGGCTGAACCCTATAATCGAAGGCCGCCTCCTGGGTCTCCCAGGGCCAGTACTCTCCCAGACCCAGGCGGATTGCCAGCCCACGGTACAGGTCATAATCATTCCTGCGGTCGCACACCCCGTCAATCTCGGCCGGCATCGCCGCCAGGCCAGCATCGGGGGGGAAAGTCCAGAGCTGAGGTCTTTCCAGCCAGGACGCCGCCGGCAATACATAGTCGGCAATCTCAGCGCTGGGAGTCAGCCAGAAGTCATGAACCACATACAGGTCAAGGCTCTGCAGCGCTTTATACACCAGCTTGGTGTCAGCCTGGGTAACCATCGGGTTGCTGGACACGGTCAACATGGCCCTCACCGGGTAAGGATTGCCGGTGAGCATAGCCCGGTAGACGCTGGGAGCGTGAGCCAGACCGATGCAGCTACCTCTTGTCCACCGGGTCTTGGCGTACTGCTTGACCAAGTCATAGCCGACCAGGGATATGACTCTGAAGCGGTCTCCCCCAATCTGTTTTCGTCTCTGCTCCGGGGGTAGGGCATCATCAGCTTCAACATCATAGTCATGGATAACCTTGGGTGACATGACCGAGCCGACCACCGCCTCACCACCCCAGATGTCCAGATTGCCGCTTAGGGCAGCCATAATGATGTGAGCATGGCAAGCCTCCATACTGGTCGGCTGATGCTCAATGCCCATCTGGTAGTAAATCACCGATGGCTTGGTGGCACACCACCGGGCAGCCTCAGCAATCTTCTCCGGTGGTACCCAGGTAATATCGGCCACTCTTTCCAGGGGGTACTCTTTTGCCCGCTCGACCACCTTGTCAAAGCCATAGCACCACTTGTCGACGAACTCCTTATCATACAGCTCTTCACTGATGATGAAGTTTATCATTCCCAGCATCAGTGCGACATCAGTCCCCGGTCTGGGTTGCAGCCACAGGTCAGCCCGCTCAGCACCTGGGGTCCGTCTCGGGTCGATGACCTGAAGCCTGACGCCCTCTTTTTGGCGTTCCAGGACCGTGGCCCACATTCGCCGGTTGGCCTGCTCGGGGTTAGCTCCCCACAGTGTCATGCACTTGGCGGGCTTGCCTATGTTCTTGCGCATACCGCCATAACCCATCGACCAGCCCATAAGCGCCAGGCTGACCGCCGCCCCGGGCCCGAAACAGATATTGCCCTGCCCGACGGTATTGGGCGTGCCCAAGGTATTGATAAACCGTACCCGGTATTCATCAACGGTTCTGCCCGTGCCGTGACTGGTCGCCACGGTCTCCGGGCCATACCTGGCGATTAACTCCTTCAGCTTGGCAGCTATTTCATCCAAGGCCTGGTCCCAGGATATTTCCTGCCACCTGCCTTCCCCCTTCTCGCCAGCCCTTTTCAACGGAAAGGTAAGACGGTCGGGATGGTAGTAATAATCGGCTGCCGCCCGTGCCCGGGGACAGGCTCTCACCACGGGGCGCAAACGGGCAGTGCGGGGGTCATCCTTGACCTCCTCAACCTTTTCCAGCCGACCATTTCTGACATATACTTCCACCTTACAGTGGCTGTGACACCAGTAGCATACCGCCTTTGTCGTCTTCAGCTCGTCGCTCACTTTCTCCCCCCTCGTGCTAAATCACACCCCCGGCAAACTACAGCCGCCCACATCTCATCAGCCCCGATTCTATGCTATTTCCAGTCCCTTCGTCAACCCGAGCACCATGATGCTGAGATTGCTTATTAACCTCATAGCATAAATAAATTACCTATATTTCGTTAATTGGTTGAGGAGAATTTCTCCTCCAGGAGCTGAGTATGTCGCCGGCAGAACTCATAGCCACTGTCAAGCTGGGCAAAGATAAGTTCGTCCTGCCAGTGAGCATTATATAACCGGCAACCCTTATCTTCACAAAACGGGTCGCCGGTCATAGAATAGAAAACCGCCTGCATGGCGTATCCCTTGGCCACCTCGGTCAGCCGCCTGTCTTCATAATCAAGAAAGCTACCTTTGAACCTGTCTTTAAGCTCCGTCAGGTCCCGGCCCAGCCTCTCATACTGCTGCTTAAGAAGATAATACTCCCTTTTCCTTGCCGGTGCCTCGACGAGACCAGTTGTTGAAATAAGAGACGGGATACCGTATAGACTCGCCCTCAGGTGATACCTTTTTCCCCCTTCATCCCAGCTAGCGAACAGACGATTGGTGAACCAGATGTGAGCAAAATCGAAACGGCGCTCCTCGCCCGGTATAACCTCATAGAAAATTCTATGCAGGTGAGAGCCATCGTACAGGACGCCAAAGGCCCTCGTTTTACCCAGAATTCTCCTTTTCTCAAACTCTATCTCACCATAGAGAGGTTCCTGCTTTGACGGTATCCTCCGGTTCACTTCTTGAATCTTGGTGCCGACGATTTTTCGGGCGTAATCGCTAATCTTGTCCCGGGGAAAATTAAGGGGATCACCCCTCAATTCAACTTCACTATTCCCCACTCTCCGGGCTAAATACCGTGCAATCTCACCGACGTCAAGCACTCCGGCAGTGCCCTCGTCATAGAGAATAATCTTCATTATTTCAATTTTTCCAGGACAACCTGGCCAGCCACTTCCCCGGATAGAAGCATTGCCCCAAATGTCGGGCCCATCCTTGGCAATCCGTAGGTTGTTGAAACCGCCATGCCGGTAACAATCAAGCCCGGATGAACCTCACCGGTATGCTCAACAATCAGGTCCTCCGACCTCTCAACCCACATCGCTCCAAAGCCTCGGGTCTTAATCAGCCCTCTTTCCTCTAGCTTTCTCACCACCTGAGCATCATGCCCGGTAGCATCGATCACTATTGACGATTCTATGGCTACCGGGTCAACGCAGGTTATCTCTCTGGGCAACGCCGAGATAGGTGTCCAGTTAATCACCGCGCCACACACCCGTCCATCTTCTCTCAAGACCAGGTCATCGAAGACCGTCATATTGGCAAACTTCACGCCGCTATCACAAGCGGAAGCAATAAGCTTCGAGCAGGCATGGGGGCCATCAGCAACAAATAAACCACTACTAACCGCCTGGTAAGGGATACCAAGCTCATCTAAAGCCTTCTCCGCAGGGTGTCTCACCGTTACCTTATTCATCAGGTAACCCCCGATCCAGAACCCGCCGCCGAGATAGTTGTTCCGCTCGACAATGAGCACCTTCTTCCCGGCGCGGGCTAGGTTGCGACCCGCCATAAGCCCGCTGGGGCCACCACCGATAATGATACAATCGCTCTCAACATATTCCTCAAACTGCTTGGCAAAGGTGCTGACTATAGCCCGAGTTATATCCTTTTCCCCCACCGGACTGAACTTTTCCATTTTAACCTCCTTTACACTTGCTCAAATAATTCTCAACTGCTGATCCCGGTGTCCTCCAGCTAAAACTGGACGGTAGCCTCCAATGGTTCTAATACTTTATGTAAAGCCAAATATCACCAAACACTGGTCCCTCCATCGAACCGATACTATCCTTCCCGCCCCTATTTGCGGCTCTTCAAGAGCGGCGACATCGCTCTCAGCTTGGCCACAACTCGCGGCAATACTTCCACAACCCTCTCTATGTCCTCCTCTCCAGTCCACTTCCCGAGTGTAAACCTGAGCGAGCCGTGCGCCTGCTCCGGGGAAAGTCCCAGCGCCATGAGCACATGGGACGGCTCAAGGCTTGATGAGCTGCAGGCAGAGCCGGTGGAGGCACAAATGCCCTCCAGGTCAAGATTCAGGCACATAGATTCCCCCTCGACAAAATCAACGCTTATATTGACGTTGTTGGGCAACCGCTGGACAGGATGCCCGTTAAGGTGAATATCGTCAATCTGCTCCAGAAGCGCTTTGATGAGCTGGTCACGAAGGTGGGTCAGCCGCTCAGCTTCTTCGCTTATCTCCTGCTGGGCAAGTTCGGCTGCCCGCCCCAGGCCCACAATCCCGGGAACATTCTCCGTGCTCGCCCGCCGGTTTCTCTCCTGCCCGCCGCCGTGCATAAAGGGGAGCAGCTTGGTGCCTTTTCTAATATATAACGCCCCGACCCCCTTGGGACCGTAGAGCTTGTGGGCTGACAATGACAGTAAATCCACCCCGAGCTCGTTCACATCTACCGGGATGTGCCCCACTGTCTGCACAGCGTCAGTATGAAAATAGACGCCGCTTTCCCGGGCAACCCTGCCAATCTCAGCAATCGGCTCCATGGTGCCAATCTCGTTGTTAGCCTGCATCACCGAAACGAGGATGGTCTTATCCGTAATCGCTCTTCTGACGGCATCAGGGTCAACCAGGCCGTACCCATCCACCGGCAGGTAGGTGATGCGGAATCCCCTTTTCTCCAGGAAGGCGCAGGTCTCAGTTATAGCATGGTGCTCAATGGCGCTGGTAATAATGTGATTCCCCCTATTCTCATTGACAAAAGCAACGCCTTTCAGAGCAAAATTATCAGCCTCAGTTCCGCCACTGGTAAAGACGATTTCCTCATCCCGGGCACCAATAAGACCGGCAACCTTAACCCTTGCCTCCTCGACAGCCCCTTTTGCCTCCTGCCCACAGGAATAGATGCTCGACGGGTTACCAAAGACCTCGGTAAAGTAGGGTAGCATCGCCTTGACCACTTCGGGGTGTGTTGGTGTGGTCGCGGCATAATCAAGGTATACCAGTTTCATCTCTTATCCCTCCACAATATCGCCGACTACCGGGTCAACCCTTACCCCCTTGCTCATTACCCAGGCAATCCCCTGCTCAATATCTTCCTCTTCACCCTCCAGCTCCAGCACGACCCAGCCCTTATCCTCAGAAATATCAGCCCGGCGGATATTGGTTACGACCCGAAACTGATGACCGAGATTATAGATGATAGGTTCTCTAATCATCTCCTGTGGGAAGGTAAACATTACCTGTCTCGTGACCATCTTATCCTCCTCTACTTTATAGCAGTGCTAAGACATTATCAGCTCAAACAGGCACATTAAGGACTCCGGCCAGTGATTCCAGGGTAGGCTCGATGTTCAAAGGCTGAACGATATCAGACAATATTTCCTGCGTCCTCGGTCCCGCCCCGGTGATAAAAGCCACTGTGAGCTCGCCTCTCTTAATTATCCCTGAAGCCACCAGCTTCCCCAAGGCGGCGATAACCACCCCGCCAGCGGCTTCGGCGAAGATACCCTCGGTCTGGGCAAGCAACTTCACCCCGGCAATGGCTTCCTCATCAGTAACGGCACAGGCACCACCCCCCGACTGCCGGGCGACCATCAAGGCATAGTAACCATCAGCCGGGTTACCGATGGCAATGGACTTGACAATGGTATCCGGCTCCACCGGGTTTACATGGATAGTGCCCGCGTGAAAAGCATTAACGATGGGTGAGCTGCCCGCCGCCTGGGTGAGATACATATGGGTATTAACCGGCTCAATTAAACCGAGCATTGATAGCTCATCCAGCCCTTTCCATATCCGGGTAAACATAAGCCCCGAGGCAGCCGGCGCCAGCACGCAGTCCGGGGCGCGCCACCCCAGCTGTTCCGCCACCTCATAACCCAGTGTCTTGCTCCCCTCGGCATAATAGGGACGCAGGTTGATATTGATAAATCCCCACTTATACTTTTGCGCTACCTTGGCGCAGAGACGATTGACATCGTCATAGCTGCCATTGACCGTAATCAGAACCGGGTTATAGATTGCCGTGCCCACCAGCTTACCCAGCTCAACATCGGCGGGGACGAAAACGCAGGCTTTCATCTTCGCCTTAGCGGCATGGGCGGCGACACTGGCGGCCAGGTTACCCGTTGACGCACAGGCAACGGTGTCAAACCCGAACTCCTGTGCCTTGGCAATCGCCACCGAGACCACCCTGTCCTTGAACGAGTATGTTGGATTAAGGCAGTCATTCTTAATATAGAGCTGGTCGAGCCCCAGTTCACGTCCCAGGTTATCAGCTCTAATCAAGGGAGTGAAGCCAGCGCCGATATCCACCTCCACACCTTCTACCGGCAACAGATCGCTATAGCGCCACATGCTCCGCGGCCCCCCGGCCAGCTTCTCCCGGCTAAGCACGCTGGCCATAGACTTGTAGTCATAGCTGACCTCCAGCGGGCTAAGGCAGAAATCGCACAGGCCGATCGGCTGCAGGGGATACTCCTGCCCGCATTTTCGACAGCGCAGAGCTCTGGCGTAAGACATATCCTCTCCTTCAGCCAGGCGCTAGCGCCCGGCCCAAATCATCAATCAGGTCATCAATATTTTCCAAACCGACTGATAACCGGATTAGCTCGTCAGTGATGCCCACCTTATCTCTGAAGTCTTTGGGCATCGAGGCATGGCTCATTGTCGCCGGGTGTTCCGCCAGGGAAACAACACCACCCAGTGACTCAGCCAGGGCAAAGAGCTGCATTCTCCTTAGAAAGCTATTGCATGCCTCAACCCCGCCATCTAATTCAAATGAGACCACACCCCCAAACCCTCTCATCTGCCTTCTGGCGATTTCATGCCCCGGATGTGAGGCAAGCCCGGGATAGAAGACTCTCCTTACTGCCGGGTGCCCGCTAAGATAATCCGCCACCGCCATGGCATTCTCCTGGTGCTGTCTCATCCGCACCGGCAGGGTCTCAATCCCACGAAGCACCAGCCAGCAGTCAAACGGGGAGGCACAGGCGCCCATAGCATTCAAGAGAAACTGAACCCGCTCGGTCAGTTCATCGGTAGTGGTTACCACAGCACCACCGACAACATCACAGTGCCCGTTAAGATACTTGGTTGTCGAATGCACAACCAGGTCAATCCCATACTCAATGGGTCTTAAGAAATAGGGAGTGGCGAAGGTATTGTCCATCACCGTCATCAGGTTGTGCCGTCTGGCGATATCAACCGCCATCTCAACATCAACGATATTTAGCAGCGGGTTAGAAGGCGTCTCCAGCCACAACATCCTGGTATTGGGCTTTATTGCCGCCTCAATCCTCTCCCGGCTGTCCATTCTCAAGAAGGTGAACTCCAGCCCCAGGTCACGCATCACATCCTGAAATAGTCTGTAGGTCCCCCCATAGACATCGTCCCCCGAAACTACATGGTCGCCGGCTTTGAGCAGGTGCACGGCCGTGGCTTCGGCAGCCATCCCGGTGGCAAAGGCAAACCCCGCCTTTCCCCCCTCGAGCTGGGCCACAGTATCCTCCAGAACCTTCCGCGTCGGGTTCGCCGTCCGGGAGTAATCATAGCCCCTCGTCTTACCCACACCCTCGAAGGCAAAGGTCGACGTCTGATAGATGGGCACCGAAACGGCACCGAAGGCGGTATCCGGTCTCTCCCCGGCATGAATGGCTAGTGTCTCAAATCTCACTTTCTGGCTCCTCTGGTCCTCTTGACCTTGACTATCTCGGCAAGGATGCTGATAGCAATTTCCTCAGGGGTTTCGGCACCAATATCTATCCCGATCGGGGCATGAACCCGGTCCAGTTGTTGCTGGGAAACCCCATTCTGCAACAGGCGCTCCTTGACCTCCTTGACCTTCTTCTTGCTGCCAATCATCCCGATATAGCCGGCTCTGGTGCCAACAGCAAAATGCAGGCATTTTTCGTCAATGACATGACTGGGGGTATAGACGACAAGGTAACTATTTTCGTCCACCTTCAATTTAGAGAAGGCACTATCATAGTCTTCAGCGATCAATGAATCAGCTTCGGGGAACCGCTCGATATTATTGTGTTGCGGGCGCGGGTCGATGACGACCACCCGGAAGCCGAGCATTTTAGCCACCGTCGCCGTCCTCTCCGATATATGCCCGGCACCGAAGAGGAAGAGCGTTGCCGGGGGCAGAATTGGCTCAAGAAAGACATCCATCTGCCCGCCACAAATCATCTCTACCTCCTTATCCCGTCCCGAAAGGTCAAAGCGCACCACCTGCGGCTCGCCCGAATTTAGTACCTCGATGACCTTGCCGACTACCTGCCGTTCGTTACCCCCACCACCCATAGTGCCGATAGAAGTGCCATCTTCCTTAATTAACATCTTTGCCCCGGCTTTTCTCGGAGTGGAGCCCTGACTGGCAATGACGGTGGCCAGCACCGCCCGTTCCCCTTTTGAGAGCACATTGACCAGCTCCTGATAAATCTCGAGCATTTCTTACCTCCAAGCTCTAGACATTATTAAACTTGAGCCTTATCGCCTCAAGAACACCCTCGGCGATTGTCCTTATCTTATCGGCAATAAAATTGCAGATAGCCCTATCATTTACCGGGTCAACTTCAATAAGCTTGCGCCCTTTCGATACCCTGACCCCGCTCCTTAAAAGACCACGGAGCATACCACTCACTGGTGCCACCAGAGGCCGGTCTTCAATCCAACCCACGCCGTCTCCGGCAACCACTGAATCGCCAATCTCCCGGTCACTGGTAAAGACCCCGGAGAAGGGTGCCCAGACCACCCTCTCTTTAGTCATTCCGCCTACAGCCACCGGCTCGCCGGTATTCTCCTCAGCCTCTCCGTCAAGTATCACCCCGCCCAGATTATGGCTATTATGATTAGTCTCCACCACAACATGCACATCTCTACCGGCATAGAATCCCGGCCCCATCCCGATGACCAAAGGGGCATCAGTAATCTTGGTGGCGGTATTCCGTTTGGCCATGATGGCATCAACCAGTACATCAGGCTTCAGTTTGTCCTTTATGGAGGTTTCAGGGTCGATTGCGACGGGTATGTTACCCTGCTGCCACACCCGGTAGATTTCTTCAGGTAATGGGGAGACAAGCTCGGCAGTCACCCCCATGATCGTTTTTCTCCCCTCAAAAACCGCCTCCGAGAAGGCAGTGCCCCGGCTTACAGCCAGGGGATTGGCTATTTCGGTGACGCACACCCGGAGGTGGTGGCGATGCACATTGTGTGCGATGCCGCTCCCCACCTCGCCACCACTCTTGATTAACACTGTAAGTTCAGATAGCTTCCGCATCCCGGTCAAACCTCATGTCCCTTCACTCTGGCTAAGCTCTCTCTCAATCTCCTGTCTTCTTTCAGCCAGTTCATCCGCAGGCGCCGCCACCCCGGTTGAAGCTTCAAGCCTCCTCAGGCGTTCCTCCAATTTATCCTGCCCCTTCAAGACGAGCCTGATAGCCTCGGCCACCGGATCCGGCAACTTGCTATGCTCGAGGTCGATGAGTGGTGCATGGCGATCCTCGACTATTTTACCGGGAACGCCGACCACCGTTGTCCCCGGTGGCACCGGCTTGACCACCACCGAGCCGGAACCAATCCTGACATCATCGCCGACGGTTATCGCCCCAAGAACTACCGCCCCAGCCCCCATGACCACCCGATTACCGATGGTGGGATGCCGCTTCTTCCTTTCCAGGGTGGTCCCGCCGAGAACAACCCCCTGATAAATGAGGACATCATCTCCAATCTCGGCTGTCTCGCCAATGACAACCCCGGAGCCATGGTCAATAAATAACCTCCGCCCGATTGTGGCCCCGGGGTGGATCTCGATGCCCGTCAGGAAACGGCCAATATGGGAAAGCAGGCGAGCCAGAAACCGAAACTTGTGCCGCCACAGGAAATGAGCCACACGATGAAACCAAAGGGCATGTAACCCCGGATAGCAGAAGATAACCTCGGCGATACTCCTCGCCGCCGGGTCCCGGGCAAACACCGCTCGAATATCTTCCCGCAAGGTCTCAAACAATACGATTTCCCCTTTTGACCACACAACTCTTCATTTAGCTGTTATTACGGTACCGGGTTGTTCTCCTTCAAAACAGAATTCATATTCCCGGTTAAATCTCCTGAAAGAGCCAGGTGCTTAGATAGCGCTCACCGGTGTCAGGTAAGACAGCCACGATAAGCTTACCCTCACTGTCCCGTCTTTTAGCAACCTCTAACGCCACCCAGACGGCCGCACCCGAAGAGACGCCCGCCAGTATTCCTTCTTCCTTGGCCAGCCTTCTCGCCATTACTCCGGCATCTTCACTCTTGACGGTTACAATTTCATCGACCAAGTCCAGCCGCAAAACACTGGGGACAAAGCCAGCGCCGATACCCTGAATCCTGTGTGGCCCCGGCTTTCCTCCGGAAAGAACCGGGGAATCCGCCGGCTCAACGGCGATAGCCTTGAATCCCGGCTTTCTCGACTTGATCACCTCAGCTATGCCGGTAATCGTTCCGCCAGTGCCCACACCGGAGACCAGAATATCCACCCTACCCGCGGTATCCCGCCAGATCTCCTCGGCGGTAGTCACCTGATGCACCTCCGGGTTGGCGGGGTTATTAAACTGCTGCGGCATAAAGTGACCAGGGTTCTCCGCCACTAACTGCTCCGCCACCGTCACCGCCCCCGGCATCCCCTCTGACCCCGGGGTTAACACCAGCTCAGCACCCAAAGCCGCCAGTAGCTGCCGGCGTTCCTGGGACATGGTGTCAGGCATGGTGAGGATGAGCCGGTATCCCCGGGCGGCACAGACGAAGGCAAGGGCTATGCCCGTATTGCCACTGGTGGGCTCGACGATAACCGTATCCCTATTAATAAGCCCCCTCTCTTCGGCATCGACAATCATTGATACCCCGATCCTGTCCTTGACGCTCCCCAAGGGGTTGAACGACTCGAGCTTTGCCACCACCTCTGCCTTCACCCCTTCGGTTATCCGGTTCAACCTAACCAGAGGCGTATTCCCGATTAGCTCGGTAGAGTCTCTGGCTATGCCCCTGGTCAGCCTCGGTATCTCGACCGTCTTGTAGCGGAGTTTCTCCACTCCCTGAATCACCCCGGTCAGGTCATCCCCCTTACTGAATCCACTAGCCATAGGTCATACCATCTCCCCTAAGTTGTTTTATATGAGCCACTGATCTTGGCTGCCGTTGTCCGGGCAATCTTGGCCACTGCCTCAAGCGTCAGGTCAATATCGGCAACAGTATTAAAGTATCCCAGGCTCAAGCGAACCGTACCCAAGGGATAGGTGCCCAAGGTCTTATGGGCCGCCGGAGCGCAATGAAGCCCTGTCCTCGCTTTAATATCAAATGCCTGGTCAAGAATGGCACCTATCTCCCCGGGCTCATACCCCCGAATATTGAGGGAGACAACCGGTGCCTGCCCAGCTTTATCATTGGCCCGATAAAGGATTACCCCGGGAATGTCACCCAAGCCCCCGATCAGCCTATTGATCAAGGACTGCTCATGAACCTGAATCTTCTCCAGGCTCTCACTGAAGATATACCTCAGTCCGGCACCAAGCCCGCTGAGTCCAACGCTATTAGCCGTCCCGCATTCATATCGGTAGGGCAGTTCCAACGGCTGTTCTTCCTGTTCAGCACGGAAGCCGGTACCACCCTCACGCAGCGAGTCAAGGGTGAGCCGGTCACCCACATAGAGCACCCCCGTGCCCGGCGGGCCCATCAGCCCTTTGTGCCCGGAAAAGGCGAGCAAATCGATATTGCCCCCCTGAACATCAATCGGGTACTTACCCGCCGTCTGCGCGGCATCAACCATGAAAATCAGGTTATGCCGCCGGGCCACCAGCCCGTACTCTTCAATGGGTTGAATAACCCCGGTCACATTGGACGCATGGGTGACCACCACCAGCTTGGTATCCCCGGCTATCGCATTCTCAATATCTTGAGAAGACACGACACCGGCCTCCGGAGAAGGTCGTAATCTGGTGACCCTGACCCCCTGCTGCTCAAGTTTCTTGAGCGGACGAACCAGAGAATTGTGTCCGATAGAGCTGGTAATCACGTGGTGTCCCGGTCTCAGCAGCCCCTTCAGCCCCAGGTTCAAGGCATCGGTACAATTAAGAGTGAAGATCACCCGCTCCATTTCCGGGGCGTTAATAAGCCGGGCAACGAGGAGCCTCGTCTCTTCAACCACCTTGGTGGCCGCCACCGCCAGGCTGTGACTCCCACGACCCGGGTTACCCCCCCTCTCCCTCAGGAACCGGTCCATGGTCTGATAAACACTTTCTGGCTTGGGCCAGGATGTCGCTGCATTATCGAGATAAATCACAGTAACCGATCCATAACTTTGATAGATGCTCCGTGGCCTGAATCAGGGTGCCGCCCCATTGCGCGAATGAATCACGGTACCGGGCTCATGTTCCAATATATTTGGCATAAAGCCCCCGTGCCAGTGACTCGTCAGTAGTATCCTTAACAATCGCCCGACCGTCGGGGAAGACGACCATCTCGCGCCCGTCAATGGCAAAGGAAAGCATAAACTCGTTGTAGGTAACCTTCCCCAATGGTCTGAGGCGTGCTGCCAGCTCCTCCAAGGAGATGTCGCCTGCCTTGGGATTTAAGACCTGCACCGCATCCTGACCACATAATGAGGCGCTTCTTAATCCAAACTCACCCTCCAGGAACTCATATTTTCCATGGCAGGCGGGGCAATCCGGCCGGAAGCCAACCTTGAAGTTGTAAAAAGTGTCCTCCCAAACATTGATCACGATCAAGCTCCGGTTGATATTCTCTTCCCCGACCAATATCTTCATTGCCTCGACCGACTCGAGAGAGCCAATGATGAACGGGGCGGGGCCGATTACCCCGGCGGTATCGCAGGTGAGGATCGCCCTTGACTGGGACACGGTGGGCGAGAGACACCGGAAACACGGGGTCACACCGGGAATTATGTTCATGGTCATCCCGGAGGCGGCAATAGCCCCGCCATAAATCCAGGGAATCTCGTACTTCAGCGAGAAGTCATTGATAAGAAACCGGGTCTCAAGGTTGTCCAGGCCGTCCAGGATCAAATCAGTACCACCCAGGAGCCGTTCAATGTTGGCATAGTTCACATCGGCGCTGACGCCTTCAACTTCAACCGATGAGTTTATCTTCTTCAGCCGCCGCTCAGCGGCAATTGCCTTGGGCAGCCCATTGCGGATATCATCTTCATCAAACAGGACCTGCCGCTGTAGATTGTGGTACTCGACAAAATCCCGGTCGATTATCCTGACCTTGCCAACGCCAGCGCGTACCAGAGAAGTGGCAATCATTGTGCCTAACCCCCCACAGCCGACAATCACCACTGAACTATTGCCCAGCTTTCTCTGTCCGGCTTCACCCAGACCGGAAAACAGAATTTGCCTTGAGTACCTGTTAGCCATGACTTAGCTCTTCCCGAATACGCTGCACGAGGGAGGGCAACCCAACGCCACGCAGTATTTAATCAGTATTCTATATTATATAATAAAAACTATTGTTTTAATATAATAATGTAACGCGCCACAAAAACAGCAGCTACATTTTATATATAGTACATCAGCGTTTCCGTCAGCGCCTTCTGTCTCTGCCGCTCAACCAAATCCTGCAGGGTGGTGGACTCTAAAACCCCCTCAATTGCCTGTTTAATTTCACTCCAGACCTCACGGGTAGCACATAACTCAGAGCGGTCGCACACCGCTGGATTACTCACACACTCAACCAGACTGATCGAGCCCTCCAGAAGTTGAATGACTTCGCTCAGCTTTACCTCCTCGGGGGGCACAGCCAGGGAAACGCCACCCCGGGCACCCCGAGTGCTACGCACAATACCGGCCGCGACAAGGGGGGTGATCAGATGCTCCAGATACTGTAATGAAATCCGCTGCCTCTGGGCAATATCCCTCAGCAGCACCGGGCCTTCCCCCTGATGAAGGGCCAGGTCCAGGAGCGCCCTTGTCCCGTACTGCCCTCGAGTAGAAAGTCTCATGACTTCACCAGTTTGTCTACTAATTTGGTCAACAAAGTATAGAATATCATATAACGAGCCGATTGTCAACACGCCCTGGTGCCTCCTTGACAATTCACAGCGGCTCTGCCACCATAGCAAACAGAGACTGTTTATCAACCCCATCCCCTGTATCCCCTTCCCCTTCAAAGGGGAAGGGGAAGGCAGAGGAAGAGAGGCGGTATCCCCTCCAAACTCCCTGACTGTCATTCAAGAGTAAGGAGAGTTGAAGGGAGGCGGAGCCCCTCTTACCAGACTTGGGTGAGGTTGATAAATAAACTCAGGAGGGGAAGAACAGTTTAACCTTCCCTTGATAAACGACCTTATCAAATAAGAGCTGTCAATACTGCTCACAAGTATCTATAATTATTATTCTGGTTGGTCTTTTCTACTGCTGGAGCGTTTTCACGGGAGGCTGAGATGTCAAGAGCAATAAGAATTGTTGGGCTGTGCCTACTGTTAGCAATCACCATCACCATATCCTTTGGTGCTGGCTGTGCTCTGGGCAACAAAGCCCCGCCAGACACGGTCAAGGGCCTGGACATTGTGACTCAAGCCTGGGACATTCTCTTTGAGGACTACGTGGACAAAGACAAGCTTGATAGTAGCCTCTTAAGCCAGGGGGCAATCAAAGGTATGGTCGAGGCGCTAGATGACCCGTATACCTCATACCTGGATGCTGAAACCTATCAGCTTGGGTTGAGTAGCCTGGAGGGGAAAATTGAGGGTATCGGGGCACAGGTGGCAATTAGAGATGAGCAGATAATGATTATCGCTCCGATCACTGATTCACCAGCGGCTAAGGCGGGCATCAAGCCTGGCGACATAATCCTGGAAATCGATGGTATGTCCACCTCAGGGATGAGCCTGGCAGAGGCGGTGCTGAAGGTTCGTGGTCCCAAAGGAACATCAGTCAGGCTTCTCATCCTCCACCAGGCTGAGATGGAGCCGGAGCTGATTGATATAGTCAGGGCCGAAATTGAACTGGCCAGTGTCCGCTTTGAGATGAAGGAGGCCATCGCCTATATCAACATCAACCATTTTTCAGAGCGTACCGACGACGAGCTATCTGGGGTACTGCACAGTGTCGTTCAGGGAGAGACAACAGGCATAATCCTCGACCTGCGCAGCAATCCCGGCGGCTTATTGACGTCAGTAATTGATGTCACCAGCCACTTCCTGAAAGAGGGTGTTGTCGTCTATGTCGTGGACAATCAAGGAAAGCGCAGTGCTCTGACCGTTAAGCCTAACGCAGTGACTACGGACCTGCCGATGGTCATTCTGGTGGACAGTTACACCGCCAGCGGGGGCGAGGTACTGGCCGGGGCTTTGCAGGACCACAAGCGAGCGATTGTTGTCGGCACAATCACTTACGGCAAGGGTAGTGTCAATATCCTGCGCCAGCTTAAGGATGGTTCCGGACTCTACGTCACCACGGCTCGCTGGCTAACCCCCGACGGTCACCTGATTGAAGGTGAGGGACTGCATCCGGACTATGAGCTTGAGCTTGGTGAAGAGGAGGCTATCCAGTGGGCCATAGATTACCTGAAGGGCTGTCATGGATGATAGGGTGGGATAGGCGCAAGTTTGCGCCTGATTATCGCACGCAAGGCGGCAGGTAGACCCATCAGATAACCCGGCGCGTAAGCCGTATCGGGAGCTTTCCATAAGGGCAGAGACCAGCCCTGCCCAAACTTGACAATCGTTGTCTAGCAGCTTAGAATATTGCAAAATAGCTTCAGCACACCGACTATGGCAGCGTAGCTCAGTCGGTAGAGCAGAGGACTCATAAGCCTTTGGTCGTGGGTTCGAATCCCTCCGCTGCCACTTAATTATTAAAGCTTAAATTAATACTCCCACTTTCCATATTCTGGTAAATACTTCATATCTTCGTATATCCAGACCATTCTATCCAAATACCAACTTTTACCCAAATACGCCAAAGATATCCCCAATATTGCTAGCCATACAGACAGAGTGACTATGGCCCAAATTGATAATAACATCCCTACTGAAGAGATACCATTAAGGATATTGGGGTAGTCTTATGATAATCGGGAATGTTCACCTTGTCTCTGTTCGACCACACACGTTCTCCTAAGACAGCTCTTGATGCCCAGTTTCTTGTAGACCTAGCTTTTTTAAATACTACAGGGTTAAAGAACATCCAAGCCAATGATATTATGGCTGGTATAAGAGGCCACCATCCTATCCAGACTCTACTCCAGAAAGCTAGAACAATAATCGGTAAAACTGAGTATCCTTCCATACACTCCAAGGATTGGCATGTTTCATCCAGTTTTCATCTGTAAGCTTAAATAGTTTTGCTATATTTCTTTCAAGAGTCATGTTATATTTCGCTCGCACCTAATTCTCAGTGACCATAATATAAGCCTTTGGTCGCTGGTCTAAATACAGCTGCTGCCAACTATTGTTTAATGCTGTCCTATTGGCGGCATTAATCCAAGTTGCTGCAGGAATGAATGCATATCCCAATAGTCTGTTTCACGGATGATTTTGCCACTTTGAATTTCTAGAATTGAAACACCCGGTATCGAAAATCTCTTGCCAGTAGCTTTGAATCTTGCAGTATTACCTGTATGTGTCCCACTCATTATCCACTCGGTGGCGATTTGGTTATCGATACCAAAAGTCCTCTTTGCCTCGAAGTTTATATCGGGATATCCTTCAAGTAGATACTTATAATAAGCTTCAAGTTCCCGCTTACCATGACAAGTTCTTGAAGGTAGATCTTCCATAATACAGTCATCCATATAAAAGGGAGACGTTTTCTCCCAATCATGAGAATTCCATGCTGCCCATAAGTTCTTAACGAATTGTTCAGTATTGGTGGTCATAGTTCACCTCCTTAAATATCCAGGTTTGCTTGATATAATTATACCTCATTAGTCGAAGGCGGATATTGAGCCTAAAAACTGTTACCACATCCCTATTCACCTTTTCCAAGTTTTCGATCATGAATCAGACTGCATACTGATGTTTCTGCTTGAGTATTACTAAAGCTCAAAAGTATACTATCTTTGCAGGAGGTGATTTACAATGTCACAGACAGAATATCGTATCCTTGAATCGTGGCCAGCATTAAAGGAAGATCTCCATCAGTTCTTATCTGACACAGACGCTTGGGTAATTTCCGAACTGAAAAGAGCATCCGAAGCTAAGGATTGGGAAGAAGTACTCAAAATAGTTGATATAATGGAACTGGTGCACGATATGTCGCACACTCATTAATAAGGACTAACATACATACCATGTCTTTGCTACAGGCTAATGAGGAGTAAAAACACAAATGGCAACGTACGCCGATGATATGATAGTGGATAAGAAAGAACAGCTTGAAAAGGTTGAGGGTATATGCTTGCCAGACGAAGGTTCAAATCGAGCCGCTGCCACTTCTGGATTGGGGACATTTCATGGTGAGAGGCAAATAAACTTCGTGTGCTAATTATTTACCTGTAGTCAATGCATATTGACAAGGTATTTAAGGTCAAGGAGGCTGATATGGATAAAAAAGAGGTGCTTGAGTTCTTGAAGGCTAACACCCATTGTCATCTGGCCACGGTGGATGAAGGAGCCCCACGCGTTCGGGCTATACGAGCGTTTCGGATTGATGAAGAAGGAATAATAATCCAAACATGGCAGGATAAGGACTTGGGCAAGCAATTGGCCCGGAACCAGGAAATAGAGTTCTGCTTCAACAATTTCAGTGATGGCATTCAACTAAGGGTTCGGGGAAAGGTCGCGCTCATTGAAGATAGTGCTCTGAAAGAGCAGAAATTACGAGAAAGTTCTCATTTTAAAAAGTATGTGGATGCCGGGCATGAAATGGTTTTTTATTGTTTGAAGAATGGCCTAGCTCACATATGGACTATAGAAAAGAATTTTGAACCTAAAGCCTTCATTGAGCTGTAAATCGTCTGGCACTCGTAAGGCACTTACTATATATTCAGTTCTAGGGTCATTCCGGTACAGCATCTTTAATAAATATAGGGGATAGATAAAAAGACAGATGCTGTGAAAGTGTCGGAGTCTACTGGATAGTAACAAGACATTAGTCGCTGGTTCGAATCCAGCCGCTGCCACTTTGAAGCTATAAAAGGCCGTGCCCGGCTAAAATGAACAGCGCCGGAGCAAAGGCCTACACAACCTTCCTCAGTGGCGGGGTGAAGCCGGGCTGGAGCAGAGGTCTCGGTCTAATTTTCAGGACATTCAACCTTTAATAACCAAAGGTGGACCTGAACAGTCAGCTACAAATGCTCCTGATCCGATGAAGAGTGGACTCATTTCCCCGTTTCCAATTGCCGGCCATCGTGGTAAGGTCGGTCTCCTTGTCCACAAGCCCATCCCTGAGCCAGATGACACGGTTCACATATTTCTCGTCTTCGGGTTCGTGCGTTACCATCACGATCGTTTGCCCCATCTCTCTATTCAACTTTTTGAATAATTCAAGAATAACCCTGGCTGAAGCAATATCCAGGCTGGCGGTTGGTTCATCAGCGAACAGTATTTGCGGCCGGTTAATCAAGGCACGAGCAATGGATGCTCTCTGTTGCTCACCGCCGGAGACTTCGTTCGGATAGTGTTTTAACCTCTCTCCCAGGCCGACTATTTCCAGCAATTCTGAAGCTCGCTTCCGATAGCCGTTTTCACTGCCCAGACACACAGCCGGGACATAGACATTTTCCAGAACCGTCATCTCCGGCAAGAGCGAATACTCCTGAAAAACATAGCCGAGCTTTTCCAGACGGAACCTAGCTTTTTCTCCTTCGGTCAGCTTCAAGACGTTCTTCCGGTCAATAAGAACACTGCCACTGGTTGGCATATCAAGAAGCCCCAGTATGTGAAGTAAAGTGGATTTACCGGAGCCGCTTCTGCCCATGATAGCTACGAACTCCCCCGCTTCTATCTCCAGGTTGATACCCTTTAGGGCATGAGTCGCCGCCGAGCCGTGCCCGTAGGTTTTATGCAGATCTTTCACAGAAATCATATGTCTTAATTCCCCCATATGGCCTGGATAATGCGCTGTCTGGTAATGATTATCACCGGTATAAGCCCGGCCAAGACGGCGGCAATGAGTATTCCTAGAACCGCGCTACTTATCGTGAGCGTTCTGACAGCCAGAGTTACCTGTCCCACCGGAAGGTCGAGCGGGTGAAGCCCAAAATAGGGCTGTATGCCATACCCGAACATCAACCCGCCGAAGACGATTCCCAGGATAGCGTAGAATATCGCCTGAGTAAGGTAAGAGCCGATAATTACGTCCCGCTTGATACCGATAGCCCTGAGAATGCCGATCTGTCTCCTTTTATTTATCACGTTAATGTAGATGACGATAAACATGACAATGCCGGCCACCACCAGTCCTATGGTACCAATCAGGGAAGCGACAACATCGAAGCTGGAGACTATGCCTCCCACAGCACCGCCATACTCGCTCCAGCTTCTCACCTCGGCATCAATGCCGAGAGAACTAATCCCCTGGGTAATCTGATTTTCGGTGACTCCCCCCCCAGTTCTAACCAGAATCTGGCTAGCCCGGTCGTTGTACACCTGCCGTCCTAATACCGAAGCCATCTCCTTTATGTTGACAAAGGCCAAACGGTCTGCCTGTGTCATCTCCTTGGCTTGAAAGATGCCTTTTACCCGGTACTCGCGCTGAACTCCGTTGGGATAGGTCAGCCGTACCTGGTCACCGACCTTCACACCCTGCAACGTGAGGAACTCCGCCGTCTGGGCCATGCTGCCACCGGCAATCTCCACACCAAGCACAATCTCATCTCTGTCATTGTCATCAAGATAGCTGCCCTGAATAATATGTTGGTGAATCGTGGTCACATCTACTTCCCGGATGGGGTCGATGCCGATAACGGACCATGTCCCGCTTATCCCCTTATCCGATGGGGAATCCTTTTCTTCCCACCGATACTCTAGGAAGGCACTGCTATTTAGATGGGCTGATACGCCGGTAACCCCCCGTATTTGCTCTATTTTTTTCTCAATCAAGCCGGCATGGCTCAGGTAATGCTCAGCCGTCGGAGGGTCAATGACAATGTTGCCGTAAAGAGTATCTATCTGTTGCTGATTCAGGGTATTGGTCACCCCCGACAGAATAGAGGGAGTCAGTAACAGATTGGCAAAGCTTAAGGACATCACCAGGATAATCAGGACAAGCGCCCAGCGATTGCCTTTGACAATTGACTTGAAGGCTAGAAACAAGGCCAGTTTAAGATTTCCCATAACAACACATTATTCTAATCAAGTAATATTCTATAATGGAAATATATGTCCAAAAAAATTTACCGGGCGGCTTCCTTAAGCCCGGATACCACTTTGCCGACGAGGGTGAGCAGTATCGTTCTCTCTTCAGCGGTGAGGCTTGACAGGATTTGCTGCAAGCGCTGCCTGATATACCGGTCGATTGCTTTGAAGAGCTCCCTCCCCGTATCGGTGAGGGATACCCTGACCACTCTTCTATCGTCGGAATCAGGCTGTCTTTGAATATATCCATTGTCAACCAGCCAGTCGGCTATGCGTGTCGCCGTGCTTAGCGGTACCGACAGGGCATTGCTGAATTCTCCCATGGTTATATTGCCTTTAGGGTAAATGCTACTGCAAGCCCGGTAGAAAAGCTCATAGTTGGCATTTGGCTGGTGCTCTCTCTGAGGGTGCATCCCTTGAAGCCTTTCCTGTATCTGGGACAGCTCTTTAGAGAGGGTGGCTTCGAACCGATTCCATACCTGCATGAAACCGTGGACAACATCTGTTATCTGACTATTGTAGAGTTCATCCTTGCTCATTATCTTCCATTATTAAATATTTTCATAATACAAGTATATCACGCGGTGGGCCCCCTGTCAACAAGTCTCCAAGCCTGCGTAGTCTTTCTTTTTGTTTTTATTTCTCCTGACTCGCCCAAGGGATACTGAGATGGACTGGCTGAATTCCCTAGAAAAGTGCTCCAGCACCTCATAGAAAACGGGGCACCAGGAATACGATCAACATGTAAACGGCCCAACCCACAACACACGTGGCAATGGCACGACCCGTGGAGAAGTCAAGGGCTTGTCTAACCGCAATAACACCGGCCACTAGAGCCCAAACAGACGCCCCGAATGCTATAATACCTCCCAAATATGGAATGAAAAAGAAGAACCTCAATGCTCCCGGAGAATTTGAGAAGCCTATAGTGCGAAGCAATTCACCCCATGTAGCCGATGTTTGTGGGCCTTTGAATATTCTTGTCCCGATGATATAAGCAAGGAATGACCAGGCAAGCCATCCTACTATTGAGGCAATGAGACCCCCTATAAGTCCCCAGAGAAATCCAATCCCTCCCCTTGTACCTATTCCTGCGATTCCCGCCCCGATGCCTGTGGCCAGACTGACCAAAACAACAGCAAGAAAGGCCTGCCCTGTGGCCGTAGTGTCAGCCTCAACTTCCTCATAAAGATCGACCTCCAGCTTCGCGGCTCTTACCATTCTACTGGAGAGAGACTTCGATGCCATAATAGCCTCCTTAATCATGTGTTTCGAATAAATTAATGTGTAGTCTAGCGGTAGCTGCTCTGATTGTCAACCCTCCCACCTCGAATCCAACCCCCGCTAACACGGAATATAAGGGAATATAAAAGGAGGCACAGATTTCAGGTCTGTGCCTTTATGGTTGCTTGCTCGTTAATTAGAGATGAACAGCGGGCGTGCGGAATGTGGTTTCGACAATCGAGATGGGGATGGTAGTCAGCAGGTAGGTGTGGAAATCAATAATCCAGTTCTCTCTCCGAACTGGCAGTGTGAGCCACGCCACAATCCACACAGAGGCTAGCCGACATGTTTTGGCTTTTTCCACCTGTATGGTCTCGCCAGCCATATCAACGCTAGAAGCAACAATCCCTCTAGAGTAGCCGCCACTGGTTCAGTGATATGGTAACCAGGTGATGATGTGGCCAGCAAGTATTTATGAATAAAGCCTTCCTGCCCTACCCAGCCGAAGTATCTGAATAGCCACTCAATATCCCATGATAGCCAAGCTATAACGCCGGCGAGGATTTGTTTCCAGCCGCACCACAACAGCAGCCAAATCAGCCCGATGGCCTGCCAGGCTACAAACGCATAATCCCACCAGTTGTCCCAGGTAAAGAAATGGTAAACAGCGGTAGAGTCAAGCAGCCAGTGTGAGACAAATCCACCAAATACTATTAATAGCCACCTGAGCCATTTCTTTTCGCCCCAGGTGGCATCATATATCACGGCACCGGTGGCAATATGCGTTGTCAGCCACATATGAGGCCCTTCCTTCCCGAATCGGGTTAGGTATCGACAATAGCTGGAGCTTTAGTGTAGTCCCGCAGAGATGGGTTGTCAATAGTAGAATCGTAACCATACTACTTGTCTGGGCTCACCTTGTTTCAGTCGGTGTTAAGAGCAGAGTCAGTATCAGGCCCGCGACCCCGATAGCAGCACAAACCAGGAATGCCGCCTGGTAGCCACCAGTTATGTCAAATATATAGCCAGTCACGAATGGACCGATAGCGGCTCCAACCGTGTGGCCGAAGCCCATGATTCCAAAAATCAAACCGAGCGAACCCAGCCCGAAAAACTCAGCTACCAGTGGTGACTCTGATGCGGTAATACCAAAAGCAAAGCTAAAGGCGACAGCAAACACGTACAGCATCCACGCTTGTGTTGCTGGCACCAGCCAGAACAAAGCCGCCGACATCAGAATAAAGCACACAATAAAGACCTGCCTATTCCCAATTCTGTCAGCAGCCATGCCCATTAGCACCCGGGTAATAATACTGAACCCGCCAACGGTAGCCAAAATAGTGGCCGCACTGCTGGATGAGATTCCCAGCTCAGTGGCATGCGGCACAAGATGTACCGTGATGCTTTGCCTGGGAAATCCTATACAGCAGAATATTGCAAAGACCAGCCAGAATTGCCTGGTATGCATTGCTTCCTTGAGGGAAAATGCCCTGGTTTGCGATTTGACGCCCGGTTCCACTCCCTCACCCTCACCATAGGGCACGGCTCCCACCGCAGCGGGGTCACGCTTTAGAAACTGGGCAGCCAAAATAACAACCGCCGATACTATACTGCCCAGTACGACGTAGGATACACGCCAATCATAACGAGAGATAAGCCAGTTAGCCACCGGCGGTGTGATCAACATACCTATGCCTGTCCCGGATAAAGTAGTACCCACTATCACGGTCCTTCTTTTGACAAACCACCTGACCACTGTGGAAAACAGTGGGATAATGATGCCACTCATGCCAGCGCCTATTATCACTCCATAAAACAGATATATCTGCCACGCAGCACCAACCTGTGACATCAGCAAATAACCCAGACCTAAGAGGAAGCCGGAGATTGTCAACACCAGTCGCGGCCCGAACCTATCGGTAAGTCCGCCCATCACGATACCCAATGACCCCTGGACAACCCAGGAAAGTGAGAAAGCACCCGAGGTCATCGCTCTAGTCCAGCCAAACTCGGTTAGCAGCGGCTTGAAAAAGACGCCAAAGGCAAGATATGTGCCCGCACTTAAGAGCACAATAGCGAAAGCAGCCACCACCACGATGTAGCCATAGAATAGCCGTGGTTTAGCTCCCTGCGGTTGGCGAACCGCCTGACCAGCCATGATACACCTCTTTGTAGTAGCTAGCGAAGGAGGCTAGTGCTTGATTGCGTCTCTTGTCACTGAAATTGAATTATAGCACGGTACGGCTTAAATCTAGAAGTTCGGGTCTGTAATAGCATCTCGGACAGCCACAGGCCGCAATGCTTGATGAAGTGTTAAGCCTTATACAAGCGCGCCAAGCTTCCCTTGAAACATCTTATTATTGCGTGCTATATTAGTGGCAAGAGATTGGGAACCAGGGAGTAAGCCCACTAATTTAGCCTCTTTGCTGATATGACTGGCAGCAAACCGCATAAGCCTTCGGTCGTGGGTTCGAATCCCTCCGCTGCCACTTTTCGCTTACCAGCTCAAAGGCCCTGGTTTGCACTCTCAGCCGGGATTATAAAACTGAGAAAGGTGGTGCATCAAGGTGAAATTTGGGGACCTTGCGTGGGCAGCACTTCTTTATTACTATAGATCAAGTGGCGATAGAAAATATGTGAAACTCTTCCGGGATACCGAATTCATCACCAGACTCCGCCAGACACCGTGGGATATCACCTATGAAGAGTTTGAAGAAAAGGTTATTTTTGGCTTTATTAATAGCGTTGGCCTACGGCTACCCGCGGTAAGGGAGAAGGGGAACCTACTGGCTCAACTCACCGAGCTGCAGCCCTGTATCGCCTCCCTCCAGGGAGAACACCTGTGCAATTGCGACCTGTCAAACGAAGATTTAATGGAAAACATAAGGCAGATATATGACAAACTCCGTGCTATACAGGGGTTCTGGCTAACTGGAATAAGTAAACTTGCCCATGTCCTAAATGATGCTCTGTTTGTAGCACTCAATTTGAGCACCCTAAGCCACTTCGGTCTTCTCGGCGAAGCCGACGACTTCATGAAATGGTTAAGAATTGCCCAGCAGAATGCGCTGGAGGCCAGAGATGACTTTGCAACTCAGCAACTCCCTGGCTCGCCTGAAGAGTTCCTGTCAGAGAAGCTCGGTTATACCAACTATGGGTGCCAGAAATCGCTGGCCAGATTCATTGATGAATACTTCTGGCTGACAACGGGTGAGAACTTACCTATACCGCCGAAATGGGTGCCCCCGCTGTGATAGCCTCGCTGGCGGAGTTGATTTCTTTTGCCTCAGCTCACTGAACCGCGGGTCCCATTTAGGCTGTCGTCCTCCCTCTGAGGGCGACAATCAGTGCCCCCGGCCCCATGTGCACGCCGAGCGTGGGCCCTATTCTGGCAAGACTAATCTTCCCTTTGGTGAATATAGGGCCGATGCGTTCCGCCAGGGCTCGAGCTTCATCAGGAGTAGTATTATACACAATAGCCAGGTCTTGAATATCCGCAGTATTTCGGGCAAAGTCTATCAGCCGCTCGATACCCTTGGAGCGGGTGCGGACCTGACCCGCCGGCAATACCTCGCCATCCCTCAGTGTCAGCATTGGTTTCACATTCAGTATCGAGCCAAGCAGTGCCTTGGCTTTGCCAATACGTCCACCCAGAAGCAGGTATTTAAGGGTATCGAAAAGAGCCAGAAAATGGATATCGGGAATAGTCTTTTGCACCTCTTCTACTACCTCTGGTAAAGCCTTCCCCGCCATAGCTGCCCTAGCCGCCACCACATCTATCAGCCCCAGACCCATTGTCGTAGCCCGGGAGTCAATCACCTCAATAGGGCACCCCTTGTCCACCAGTTCCTTGCCCTGCAGCGCCGAGTTTAAGGTACCGCTCAGCTTGTTCGAGATGTGAATTGAGACAATCCCGTCCGCCTCTCGAGATAATTTCTGGTAGACTGCGGTAAAATCCTGTGGGGTAGGCTGAATGGTGTTCGGGTGAACAGGGTCATGCTGCAACCTCTGGTAAAACTCATCCTCACTAATGTCAACCCGGTCGCGATAGACCTCCTCCCCGAAACGCACATATAGGGGCACGACCGTAATCCCCAGCTCCTCAATTAGCGAGGTCGGCAGGTCAGCACTACTATCGGTGACTATTTTTACCGCCATAATTCCCCCCTTATACTTGAGAGTGTCCGCTCAAGCATTACTCTAATATCCAGTTATCCGTTTTGTCAACTAGGCCGCTCTCCTCTGGGATAATATCTCGCCCTGTGTTAAAATGCACTATTAGAGAAGCAATGGCACTCGTTCTATGCAAGCAGGACATATACCGACTACTCCGGCAACAGCCGCCTCTGATAGAAGGCTATGTCAACCTTGATGAGCAGGTGCAGCCTAACGGCGTCGACCTTACCCTGCGTGAGGTAGCTCTGCTCCAGTCCGCCGGCAAGATAACGGTCGAAAACGACCAGAGGCTTTTATCAGGTCTAGCCCGGTTGGTGTTTGATGGTCTCGGCTTCATTGACCTGATGCCTGGGGCCTATATCATTACCTACAATGAGATTGTCCACCTACCAAAGGATATCATGGCCTTAGCCCGGCCCAGATCGAGCCTGCTTCGCTGCGGCACCACCATCAACACCGCAGTCTGGGACGCTGGCTATTCCGGGCGTTCCCAGTCACTCATGGTAGTCTATAATGCCCAAGGGATTCGCCTGCAAAGAAATGCCCGGATTGTGCAGCTTGTCTTTCTCCAGCTAACACAGGAGACAGAAGGCTACAAGGGAATCTTTCAGGGAGAAAACATATAGGGGCTTTGTTTTGGGAAGCGGCAGCAAAACTCCGCTGAAAACAGGTTTAATTCGATCGGGGCACAACTTGCACAATCACGCTAGAATATGGAATACTGTAGCTGTTCCGAAGATGCCGAGTTGCCTAAGGCTCAGCGGGGCTACCGATAGCCACCGGGCCTGGTTGTCAGCCAGGGTGGCTTGATATCCAGTGCACAAACCAGATATAATGCGCATCGAAGCCAGCATGGTTGAAAGAAATAAGGACGCACCGGCGAGGCGGCCAGGGATAGCACTATCGGCGAAGATACTGGTGGCGGCACTTGTGGCTGACGGAAAACGTGCCGCCGC
Source organism: uncultured Dehalococcoidales bacterium (assembly GCA_964575695.1). Taxonomy (GTDB): domain Bacteria; phylum Chloroflexota; class Dehalococcoidia; order Dehalococcoidales; family W111; genus CAZNSC01. The sequence goes on along the minus strand of CAZNSC010000021.1, from coordinate 2,396 downwards.
CTTCCCGATGTTCAGCCTTGAGCCGTGGGGGCCGGGATATACGATTGACCACATTGAAGGAATAATAGATGACACCCATGCTGCACGCCAGTGTAGACCCTCCGAGAAGGTTACCTGGTAGCAGTCAGGGTAGAAGGGGAGAAGCAAATGGCGAAGAAGCATGTAATTATTGGCTGTGGTTCAGCCGCTCTGGCTGCCCTGGAGAAGATCAGGAGCATAAATTCGGATGATGAGATTAAGCTGGTCTCCAGGGAGCCTTATTCACCTTACTCTCCCACCTCCCTGCCATATCTGCTTGCCGGTAAGATTAAAGAGTCTGACATCTGGATAAAGGACCCAGACTACTTCATCAGGCAAAGCGCCACCTTCCTACCGGGTAAGGAGGTAGCCCGGCTACTTCCCGACGAAAACCAGGTCATTTACAGTGATGGCAATGCCGATAACTACGACACCCTGCTGATAGCCTCAGGCTCCGAGCCGGCCAAACCCCCGATACCGGGCATTGATGAGGTGGGCTTTCTGGGCTTCCACACCCTAGAAGATTATTACCGACTTCTGCCGCTGCTCGAAGGGAAGAGAAATGTGACCATCCTCGGAGCCGGGCTAATCGGTATGGAAATCGCCGCCGCTCTCGTGGAGAGGGGTCACCAGGTCAGGGTCATTGAGATGGAGAGCCGGGTGCTGCCCCTCTATTTTGATGAAGAGCCCTCGGCATATATTGGGAGTGCTTTCGCGGGTAAGGGAGTTGAAATTCTTACCGGCACGCGGGTTGCCGAGTTGAAAACGGCTAATGGGAAGACCAGCATCGTCTGCGCCAGTGGTGATACCTTTGCCACCGACCTCCTCCTGACCTGCACCGGGGTCAGGGCACGAACCGGCTTTACCCAGGGTTCCGGCATTGAACTGAATCAAGGGATAGTCGTTGACCGGAGGATGCGGACGAATAAAGAAGAAGTCTATGCCGCTGGGGATGTGGCTGAGGCTATGGACTTTTTCTCAGGTCAATATGGCATCAGCGGCATTATCCCTAGTGCCGTGGGACAGGGGAAAGTGGCCGGGGCTAATATGGCCGGGGAGGAAGCCGAATACCGGGGCTGGGTATCAATGAATACCTTCAACTTCCTGGGACATACCGCCAGCTCAATCGGGCTGTCTATGGTCAGCGGTGAGGATAAGGATATACTACAAAGACAGAATGACGGGCATTTCCAAAGGCTTGTTTTCCAGGATGGTCATCTCATCGGGGCCATGTTCCTCAATATAGAGGTTAACCCCGGTGTTGTTCGCTACCTGATCGAGAATAAGATCGAGGTCGAAAACTACAAGCAGCTTCTGTCACAAAAGGTAAGGGAAACGAGCTTGTGGCTCATGCTTGAAGCTGAACGGAAACAAACTAGTATGGCTTGAGGATGAAAAGTAAGCAACTAAATGATACATTGGTAGTTGAGCCCGGCATTACCCCGAGGTGTGCTCCTTCGACCCACAAAGATTTATGACTGATCACACTGGCTCTCGAAACCGCCGCCAGGTTAACAGTACATTAAGGTAGGAGGTGATGAACAATGAGATGGGGTGTTGCCATTGACCTGACCAAATGCGTCGGTTGCTACGGGTGTGTAGTGGCCTGCAAGCAAGAGCATTTCCTCCCTCCGGGTATCTTCTGGAACAGGGTCCTCATCTCAGAGACCGGTGATTACCCCGTGGTCACGAAACAGATGTACCCGGTACAGTGTAACCACTGTAAGGAGGCAGCATGTGTTAAGGCCTGTCCCACCGGCGCCACACAGCAGCGCGAGGACGGGATTGTCTGGATCGATCAAACTAAGTGTGTCGGCTGCCGGTACTGCCTGATAGCCTGTCCTTATCAGGTCCGCTCATTCTACGCCGAGGAAAAAGAGTATTTCCCCGGCCAGGGTTTTACCGAGCTTGAGAAAATTAGAGGACGGCTATACCCCCTCGAGACCGGGGTGGTACTGAAGTGTAACTTCTGCATGGAAAGGATCGACAAAGGGATTAAGAAGGGGTTGAAACCGGGGGTAGACCGGGAGGCAACCCCGGCCTGCGTCATCGCCTGCCCTGCCAAATCTAGAACCTTCGGTGATTTAGATGACCCCGATAGCGAAGTCTCATTACTTATAAGAGAGAAAAGGGCAATCCAGTTCCACCCCGAGTATGGCACTGAGCCGTCAACATCCTATATCATCCGCTGACAAAGCCGAAGGAAAGGAGTAACGCCATGATACAGAGCCGACCCTACGAGTTTATGGTGCAGTTTACCCCCCAGAGGGAGTGGATCGAGCGAAAAGGCATCCTCTTCTGGCTTGCCTTTTTCTTTATTGAGCTGGGGGCGGGCATGTTCATCATCTCTTCAATCTTCAGTAGTCTACCCGGGATGC
>CAZNSC010000020.1:27024-30132 GCA_964575695.1 uncultured Dehalococcoidales bacterium | reverse complement strand
GCAACTTTATCGGCATTATCGGCGTTTTGGTCAGCTGTTGAAGGCCCCACTCCTCTACCTACCTTCCGGTACCTGGTCGGCGTATGGGTATGGAACGACGCCACAGTGTACTCGTCACCGGCATCAGCGGGCTTCGCCGGAAGATTGACCGATGCTGTCGTGGCATTGTCAACAGCGGGCGCAACCACCTTCCCGGTGATCGAGAAATTATTTATTTTTTTATTCCACCTAATCCAGAACCCCTGCTCACGGCGGCTGGTCTTTGTTGTTGCGTCCAGTGTTTCCTGCCAAGCGGTATTGGCCTCGGTCTTGACCGTTCCATCACCGACTATCGTAGCGTACGAAGGGAACACGACGATGTTACCGTCCTTGCGCTGTACAGCCGTGCCTCCCTCTGTCCGGTATCCGTCTTGTGACCAGCCAATCTCCGTCCGAGTGTCAGCCTCAGGGTCAATCGGGGCATTCCAGTCAGGAACGATATTGTCGTCCTCAGCTCGCAGGGTCCCCGGCTCCGTAGAGAGGTTAGGCTGGGTCCAACCAAAGGATGTCGTCGGCTCAGCCTCTTCCTCGTGCTGGAGCTCTGAAGGATTGGCGGTGAGGTTCGCTTGCCTTGCCCTTGACCCTAACAGACGCTGCACATAGGCATTGCCGTAGGTCTGCTGCAACCGCAATACCAGATTGGCTCGCTGGTTATCAGATTGGGCCTGTGCCAGCAATGCAGTGTGCTCCTCCACGGGCGGCCGAAACGGGGTTTCAGCCATTTCCGGTTCAGCGTTTTCTGACTCATGAAACTGGTCAAGCGATGATCGAGGCTCCTGTTGCCTGTGATGGGGCTCGTGTTCTAACTCCTTTTGTTTTTCCCGACGCGTTCTTTTGTAATTTTTCATCCATCCGCCTCCTTGTGATATTTTGATAGAACAGGCCGACTAGATTTGGTTTATGCCATGATGACTCATAGGCTGCTCACCGGTGCCCGGCCTTAACATCTTGAGCATAGGCAAAGATATTCGCGCCCATTTCAAAGGCGCCGCGGATTATCTCTCGGGACAGGGGGGCGTCCTGATGTCCTCCCTGCCAGGCACAACCGTAGTCGCTGCCGCTATAAATTATGTGCCCGCCCTCAAGAAGCATACCCGGCTCGGCTCCCTGGGGTACCCCGGAAAAGACATGAATTGAGGATAGGAGGGGATGACCCCGCTGGACGGCCTCCAGCTTGCGTTTGAGTTGACCGGCGAGTTGATTGAAGGCTAAGCCAAATTCCTTTGTCCCTCTGCCTTCCGCGTCTCCCCGTCCATCAGAGCAGCCTTCTCCAAAAATGGCCCCGCCAGATTGCAGGAAAGCAGTCAGTGCTGCCTGTTGCTCCGGACCTAGCTCGAAGCGGCTGTTGCCAGTTAGGTAAAGAATGGTATACCGGCTGAGGTTCTTATCCAGAGCAACGTTCTCTTCGAGGTTGATCATGAAGCTATACTGTAGGTTTATCTCTCCTAGCAAGTTTTTTAGACCAGCCGAGTGCAGATTGGCGGTGGCGCCACCCAGGGCTACATGGCCCAAGGTGGCCGTTTCCCGTGGATAAACGATGGTCTCCGGAGCAGTGGCCGCCGGTTTTTCTGGGGCGGCGGCGGCAACACCGGATATCGCTGCCTGCCGGAAGGAAAGGTTGATTTCATTCTTAGCGGGGCGGGATGGAGCCCTGGCATCTCCTATTGCTTCAACAGCGGGGTCAAAATCAATGCGGGCTAGTTCGATGTATGGTTCTGTGGGCAGTTTGTCCCTCTCCGCAATCTTATAGGCGTCCAGCAGGCGGGTGGGCTGTCCTCCCTTTGGAGGCTGGTGCGATCCGTCGGGTACCTCTCGGAACTGGGTGATCAGATATACTGTTCCCGGCTTACGGGTCTGGAGTCGGTAACGCTGTGTCTGTAGAACGATAATAATATTGCCCTCGGGGTCAACCGCCAGTCCAGGATGAATGTTCACTGACAGGTCAGCCGGACTATTGGCGGTCACCTCGAGCCCTTCCACTATCCCGGTCTTGTGGAAAGCCAAAGTGTGCAGCCGCTGGTGGTTCCGGTGATAGCTGTGTTCATCACGCCATGTATCGGCATCTATTGTCAGTCCCGGAAACGGGTTTACCTTTTTGAATTTGAGTTTTCCGATGACATCAATGAGTGCCATTGCTACCCTCCCGCCGATTCCCTGTGTTTCATTTGCAGTGTATAGACCGTGTGGGCCGGTTTTTGCGCCTCAATAATCGATTTAACGGTGTTGATATCGATTTCATTTTCGCCATCGACCTCGAGAGAGACGGTAAAATGGTGGCCTGTCCCGGAGCTACCGAGCTGAGTATTGATGCCCAATTTTGTATCTTGGTCAAGGCGCATCCCCTGAATGTACTCAGATATTTCAGGGACACTGCCCGTATAAATCCTCAAGTACTCGGCCAGTCCTCGTTTGGTCCCTCGCCACCGGTAAAGCTCGACCGCCGATTTCACCAGCTCACGGCGCCTCTCTATCGGCCACGACGGGTCTAGGGCCAGGTCTACCCAGTAGGCCAGCCACTCAAGCAGGGACTCAGGTGTTACCATCGGGTCTAAGTACAGAGGCAGATGGCTAACAGTACCCTCAAGAGGCTTCATTATACTTTCAAAGATAAGTAGGAATTGCCCCATGAATTCGTCATCTCGATACAAACCTGGTAAATGCTCGAGGTAGCTGCTCTCGGTTCTGGTGCCATTGCCGTTATTCTGTACTCTCATCGCAACTTCCTTCGATGTTTAATATATCCTGCTATATCCTGTGAATAGGTCGCCATTTCTTATAGACTCTTATCCCACCACCGTTACTTCGTGCTTGTGAGAGCAGAGCACACTGTTGGCCGGGATAGTTATCATTGTAGTAGCGTCCTGGCGCTGGTCGGTGTCCGGGTCAACAGGAAATATCTTGACCTCCTCGATATAGTCAACTCTGGCAATTCCCTGGAGGACGGCATAAATCTCAGACAGGTTGAGGCTGCGTCCAAATGGCCAGCCGTGCCCATCCTCACCACCGCAGATCGGGTTAACATACTGGTATAACCTTTTTTCGACGTCAGCAGCCACCTTCTGGTGATTG
>CAZNSC010000020.1:0-27014 GCA_964575695.1 uncultured Dehalococcoidales bacterium | reverse complement strand
CCGCCACGGCCACAGGTACATATTGCGCGGTGTCAACTACAAGGCGTGTCGCCAGCAAGCGGCGCTCATCGAGATAAGACTCGACTTCCTCTCGTACCCGTCTCGGTACATCCAGCTGCTCAATAGGTATATAGCCCTCGTCATCCAATACCGACGGTACCAGAAGAAGCCGTACGGTTCCAGGTGGCGGGTTCTGGGCGTCAGTGGTATCGCCTGGAGAGATGCACTTGGCGCGGGCCACTCTGGGTGATGCCTCCAGTGCCAGGTACTCGAAATCCTCGCCGGTAACTGCCCTGATGTTTGACCGCAGGACTTTGGGCGCTCTTAACTTGGCGCTATCCAGTGTCTCGGCGTCAGTCCCCCCCTTGGCGCCTTCGAAGTTCCTGACCGAGGCTACATACGGGATGGAAGATTTGAGTACGGTGATTGTCCCCTCACCGACATTACCAATTACACCACCACCGCAGCGGTAGGAGCTGAAACGAATGCGCCGTCCGCCAGGCGGCACTTTGCCATGTTGCTGCTCCTGTCCGGAAGGCTGTCTGATGGAAGGCCCCAACTGAACTTCTCCGGAGACACCATCGCAGGTAAAGTGGGGGTCTCCGGGGCCAGAGTCGGCGAAATCAGTTACCTCCTGCCACGGCTCGAACTCTCCTTCGTTTTCTGTCTCCACCTCAAGGGTTTCCCCCTCGTCTCGTGCCAGTACGGGGATGTTCTGTAACTGGAATCTCTGCCCCGGGGTACCAGCACTCCGTCCTAGCAGTTCGTTAGTTATCCGTAAGGCGTGGCTTGCCGGTATTGTGCAGCCGATACTCTCTGAGACGATGCTCCTTACCCTCGGCGAGCTACCATATGCCCTTTGCCCGGGACTTGGCTTGGTGGCGCGACATCGTATCCAGCAGGCGTATTTCCCGTCTATCTCTCTCATACCGACTGTGCCGGGGATATGGAGAATAGCTTGACCGTTTGTGTTCAATCCGCCGGTTGTATCCGATTCCAGCCTCAACAGTGACCATCGTTCTCGCTCACTGTCCCAATACTCCCAGGCCAGGGGGGGGTGGCGAGGATCGACTCCGATGCCTTCTATGCTGCTCTGTATGGTTAACACCAGAGTGAGTGCGTTGAGCTCTTCGCTGTATCCTAGATAGAGGGCGTTATTTTCCTCTGGTGGATCATTGAAGATTGGTGTCTGAATGTCGGGGTTCTTGAGGGCAGACATGACATCAGTGAATGCACTATCGTCGGGGGTGATCAGTGTGTAAGCCAGGGTGGGCAGAAGAATGGTAAAGTCCTGGTTGGTGGTAAATGTGATTGCGTCCTGGGTCTCGGTGCGCACTGTGGCCACCTCAGTCCCGTGGGGGATAGTGACCGGTTCTGGTTGCGGTGCCGAGAGGCGGAAGGTCACATTCACGTTAGCCGGTTTTGGGGGTTCAAGGCGGATACCGATGAGGTCCATAAACTTGATATAGTTTTTCTCGGGCACGCGGTTCAATCGGTAGAGAAGCATATCTACCATCCAGGCAAAAAGCTCGATGAGGGTGATGCCAGGGTCACTTAGGTTATAGTCTGTCCACCTGGGACAGTAGAGCGGGATCTTGCTTCTCGCCTCACTGACTATATCCTGAAACTTGCGGTCGTCCAGATTTGGTGCTTGTAGTGCCATCATACCCTCCCCGGTATAAGATAGAACGGGTAAACTATGTTTCGCCTGTCATTGGTGGTCTTAACACGGTACTTGATATCGATAAGAAGTCTGCTGTGATCCGCGGGGTCAGGATGGGGATCGATGTCCGTTACCTCGATGCGCGGTTCCCACCACCCCAAAGCTTCTTCGACGTAACGGGCGGCCAGTCCCCAGGTGGTGGCATTGTTAGGGGCAAAGATGAGATTGTGAATGTCGCACCCGAAGTTGGGCCGCATTCGCCTCTCTCCCTTAGCGGTAGTGAGAATAATGCGTATTGACTCTTCAATATCATTTTCGTACCGCGACAGGGCAACCCCTCCCCGGCCATCTGTTTGGAGGGGAAAAGACCAGCCCGTACCCAGTATGTCTTTGTTTGTCTCCGTTACCAAATTAGCTCACCTCCTTGTCCCTTTCAGCCGCCAATAAGCACGGTAGGGCATCCGGCGACAATTGTATCTGGTGGGCCAGCACACTGAGCCATATCCCCCATCCGTGCCGCCGGCTGGCCACCAATGAGGACCGTTACGCTACCTTTCGTAATCGGCCCCCCTACGTGTGGTTTCGGGCCGTCAAACATCGGACAGGTATGCATGTCTCCCATCCGAGCCGCAGGCTGACCGCCTATCAAGACGGTAGGAAAGCCTAGTGTAATGACCCCTCCGTGGGCCGTCGGGTCTCCCATTCTGGCTGCTGGTTGTCCCATAAATAGTGTCCTCCGATAAAGCCTTGCTGGCGACTTGGTGTCAGCTGCTTTACTAGTTGATCTTCACCAGCGCGCCCTTAATCTCTGTCATCGGACCTCCGTCGATACTCGCCGAAGTACCCTGAACTTTCATCGTTCCGGTTGACTTAACGTCCATATTGGCCGTCGCCTGAATTTCTGTATTGCCTGTTGATTTGGCGGTCATATTGGCCTGCGTCTGAATTTCCATATTCCCTTTTGATTTGAGGGTCAATGTTCCCGCACTTTCCATGATAATACCCTTAGCATCCATCAGAATTTTGTGTCCATCCGAGGTCTCAATCGACATTGAGTTCTTATTGGAGTCGATCTCAACGAAGTTTTTTGCCGTTTTGTCGATAATAGAAATTTTTTCACCGCCGTCGGTGTCGTCAAGAGTGATCGTGTGTCCCGAGCGGGAGTGAATAATCCGTTTCTGCACCTTGCCGTCGCCACCAACTATTGCACTACTGTCCTCCGGAGGTTTATCCTTGCCGTTCCAGAGCGCCCCCAGAATATAGGGCCTGTTGATATCGTCATACTCAAAGGCGACCAGTACCTCGTCGTTGACCTCAGGAATAAACTCAAAGCCTCTGCCGGCGCCGGCCATTGGGGTGGCCAGCCTTGCCCAATTGCTCTCCAACTGGTCGGATATTGTCGGGTACTTGACCTTGACCCGGGCCAAGCCGTCGGGATCCTGTGCGTTGGTAACAATGCCCACCACCACGCCGTACCCCCTCTTACCATTGCCGGCCAGTAGTTGCCCCAGTGTAGTGGCACGGTAGCCGCTGATTTCGAACTGGGTCGTGTAGCCGTCCAGATCATAGCGGTGGACGGCACGAGTGACCCGGTAAGTCCCGGAGAAGCGCTGGCCTATCCCCTTGAGTTCAACCTCGGCCCCGGCGCGTACCGATGGATTTCCAAAGCAGGTGCCTTCCCCGTGGAAGAAGGCATGGCACTTCTCATCAAGGACGGATTGGGCAAACACGTCGGCTTCGGCTTGAGCCGATACGGGGTGATTATCGACAACCTCCTCACTCGTTATGCTGAAGGCATTCTTGGCTACATTACCACCGTGGCTGCCGCCGCTGACCGTGGGCGTACCCCTGGGAGAGCTTGCTTCACCAATAATAGCCTGCTTTGTCTTTGGGTCCCAGCCACGGACTCTCGTTTCGGCAACCTGTTCGGCGGTCGTGAAACGAGCCTGAAAGCCCGTTAGATTTTGCCCCAGCTCCAGGACTGCTGCCTGTCCTCCGGTGCTCGGTTGCCGGCAAAATTGGAGTGTGCCGTCTTTAACATAGGTGAAATACCCAACGCGCTGGGCTCTATCCTGGATAAATTCCATGTCAGTCTGGTAGTCCTGAAAAACATGGTCATAGACCTGACTCGTCTTTTCTACATTGGCCGCGAGACCGCAATCCCGGGCTATCTTCTCAACGATGTCGCTATCACTCATTTGCGTAAAGACTCTGGTCTTCTTACCTCTGTAGAGGCGGTGCGATTTGTCATAGCCTCTGATGATCACGCTGCTACCGATGTCCGTGGTTAGCTCCTGCTCAATAGCCGTTATCTCGCCTTTCGTGATCAGTTGAGTCGCTGTGCCCCCCTCCTCTGATCCCCCAGAAATTGCCGAAACCTCCACCGGGGCACCGATTTCTAGAAGAGACGAATCTATCCAGTACAAGGTATCGTCCTCCAGGTGAATAGTGAACATATCGGGAAGATGCAGGCTGGTGTCAACCACAATCTCCTTCAGGGCACGCATCATATTACGAGGGGCATCATTGCCGCCGATTTTGAAAGGCATTTGTGCCAAATGTCTTGGTTCTGGCATAAAATCTCCTCCCTTAGGGTCGTGGGGCAATGGCTAACACCTGCCCCGGTCTGAGCCTCCCTGGTTCATCAAGATTATTGGTATCTGCGATATAGCGCCACATAGCGCTGTCACCATACTCATCAAAGGCAATCCAGTCTATGGTATCTCCCTCGTTCACTATGCGCCGTTTGTAGCCAGGGGTACCTGCGGTGGTGGGGTTCTGTGGTGCGTAAGCGCCTCCCTCTTTCGCCTGAAGGAAGGTAACATCCACCGTCGCCCGTACCGGGACGCCATCATCGCGGAAGAGTGTGCATTTCTCGGTGAGACTGGTAATGACCGCCTTGAATGTCCAGATTCTACCCCAGTGAAACTCAACCATCGGAGGTCGCCCCTTGACCGTGGTCATATCTGTCGCCTTCTCATCGATGTCCATCAGATTGTAGAGCTTCTTGGTGGTGTCGCGCACATCACCGCCGGTGGTGGAGGTATCAAGGAACAGACTCATCGTCAGCGTCGCGGAACCGCCGCCTCCGAATTCCAGGTTCGGTACATTTTCGCCCTTGACCGGTTTCTGGGTCCAGGTATTGGTTCTGGCGAAGGTGTACTCATTAGGATTGAACAGGCACGGGATTTTTTCCCCCGTATCCAGGTTTTCTATCGTAGCTTTTTCCACTGCTCGGTATTCCTCCTAACTAATACCATGTCGGATGACGATCCCTCTCGATCATAATCATGCGCTTTATGAAGGGGTATACTTCACGGGCAAGGGCTCTGATGTCTGGTGCCGCTTTCCCCTCCCCACTTTTCTCAGCTTGGGACTCCGGTGCCGTAGCTTGAGCCGCTGACCCTGTTTCAGGCGCCCGGCTGACTGGTGCCAAGGCCAGCTCCAGCCCGTTGTGATTCCTGGGATAACTTGGCTCGGGTATATCAGGAGAAGTGTATCTGAACAACTCTCCGCTATATGCAACACCGGAGTTTGCTTCGGGTCTTGCCTGGCGGGTCGCCGGCAGCACCGGCGCCGGTTGACGGGCATACTTGTAGGTCGGAGAAGAGGGAACATATTCACGACTCTGCGGAAATCCATAGTTCTCACTCTTGTCAGATATAGGCACATTGGCCGCCGCTTTGAAGAGTTGCTGAGAAGGCATGGTCATCGTGCGGGAGGTGCTTTTGATCATCGGTAGCGGTCTAACGACCGAGCCGGTAACGGACGGAGGATGCCTGTAGGACAAGAGCGTCTCGGCAAAGCCTCCGGCGGGACTTCGGTCGAGGCCGCCCGCTCCGGTCTCCAGATTCGGCACGTCCCGGCGGCGAGTTGACTGGCTGATAGGCGTTTCCCTCGTTGACGCCCGGTCCACCTCCGGCGCTGGCTGCGGGGCAGCTCTATATGCGGGCACCCTGGAACCTTCGCTCGGGGACACTTCTTTGGATAGCGGCAAACCTGGTGCCGGCCCATCGGGTTCATTTGCTGTCCTTTGTAGGGTAAGTCGGTCGAGTCTCTTTGCCACTTCATTTGCTATAGCGGGCTTATTCACACTGTACAGGAGGTCAGGTAAGACCTTACTCTGAAGTGTGGCTGAACGCTCGGAGCTTGTTACAGCAGGTGGTGTATGGACGTTACCTGCGGTTGACTCATCTGACGATCGAACCGCTGGTGTGACGGCTGTGAAGGGCATGGCCGCTTGCTCAGCGGTCACAGTGCCGGACTCTGCTTCTGGCCGAACTTCTTTCGGCTGGTAGGCAGGTCGTATCGGAGAAGCATGACGCTCGCTTATGGCTTCGCTTATTATGTGGGGACGAACTTCCAGCGGTCTGCGTTGCAGAGTCGCTCGCTGCGTTACGGGTGTCAACATTTGGGACAGGGGCTGGGTCGTCAGGTGGCTGTGCTGACCTTGCCCATCAACCCGGCTCAGATTTTCCTGCCCACCTTCCATCTGCCTGCGGTCAGCATTTTGGAGCTGCTTGGATTGGTGTACACCGTGATTCGTGGTCCCGCCCTGGTTGACATAAGGTACTTTAGAGACATCACTGTCTTCAGCCTGTTGCGGGACTGCCGTTTGCCCAGTTATCAGCGGCATAGGACGAGTGTGCGCATAGGTGGTGCCGGTTAATCTGTCCGCAGACGTGGGCGGTGACAGGAGATTCCGGATGACGGCCGGGTACGCTTCATTTGCGACGGAAACCGGGTGTTCCGCTCTCGTGACAGGGGCTGTCCTTGTTAGCTTATTCGAGTTGAGGTTGTCTACCATATGCTTGGTACCGGGGGACATGGCGGTGGCGCCACTGGGACGGGGGAGCGCATCGATAGTACCGAGCGGTTCCCTCTTCATTACCGGCGGTGCGAACGGATCACTGGTCATCAACGGAGGGGGTTCTTTTGTAACCGGCGGATGGGCTTCAATCGTCTCATTAACCAGATGCTCTTCCTCATCAGCGGGCGACATTTGGACTCTCCCAGTCGGTTGAAGGTCCTGTGACCGGCGACCTATGTCATTGGTTCGTTGCCAGTCCGGGGCCGCATATGCCGTCTGAATGGAGCTGTGGCTTTGCTTTTGGCGTTGTTGAACCCAGGGCAGGCTTAGCACTCGCTGCCACACGGTTGAAACAGAGGTTGATTTTCTCAGAACAAAATCAGAGACTCCTGATGTCAGGGGCAGGCGAGCGGCTCGCAACGCCGCGATCGCCGGGCCAGCATGATTGATAACCCACCTTGCCAGCCGGCTGTTGCCATCGCGAAGGTAGCGCTGCCCGCTGTCCGGGATCGGGGGTGGTACAGTCGGGCCTATCGCCGATCGTGCGGCAATAGGCAACGCCCGGTCGGCAATATGTCTCCGTAACCAGGGACTCAGTTTCCCTTGCCCCTTGGCCTTATTCAGTTTCCTGCTTGAAGTGCTGCCCTTTCGTGGCATTAAGCTATTCTCCTGACTATCGACTACTCGACTACTATGCCATGGTGGGCAAACTCCAGAGACTCTATGGCGACTGCCGCTTCATCACTCTTGAACGCAGGGCCTACCCACTTGACCGGAAAGGCTCTATTCAGTGTCCACGTCATTTTCTTTCCTTGCTCCGCAGTGCTGTAGAGTTTTATAGTGACCTGGCGGAATTCAAGTTTCTCACCCGTCCGAAGTTTTGTTTCCATGTCTTTGTACCATTTGTAGAGCTCGTTTGATGTGGCGAATCCTCGTTTCAGTGTGACATTGGAAACCTTGGTTCTGCCGGGAAACTTGTGAACATATTCGCTGAGCCCCCCCTCTTGATATTCAAAGACATCGGTGGCCATTTCCAGGCCGGAGCACTCGCTGAAGGCAGCCTCCGTGATATATCCCCCAACCTCGACGTAGTATTTAAATGTGGGGAAGGGGTCAACCCGTTGGCCTGTCTTCGTATCACTGGTTCCGGTTATTGGCATCGTCATAGTCTATCCTCCCAAGATGTGCTGGTTGGGGGTCGGAGGTGTGCTTCTGGCGGGAGCCAGCAGAACCACCCCGGCGTCGGAATGAGTCAATTCAGCGTGTTCTGCTAGCTTTTCACCTCGCTCGGCGTAGGGACCAAGACAAAGCATAACCATTCCTCCCAAGCAATAGTCCTGCTGCCAGCACATGCTGTGTGCTGTGGCTCATTCCCTCCCTTTGAGGGCGCTGTTATCATCCGGCTCCCGCCTTAACCAGCTTCGGTCACTTTTCGGTTGATCTCGGCGATCTTCTCCGCCCACTGGCGACGGTCCTGGTGCTCCATCTCCATAATCTCCTTGAGCGGCCAGTGGAAATAGTAGGCGATGTAAGCTACCTCCTCTTGCAATTGCTCGAGGGGGTAGCTTACTATTCCCCCGGGTTTCCCAGCTCCACCTCAAACTCGTGATTGCACTCGGGACAGGCAGTCGAGATTTTGGCCGTTCCGTTCTCGTTTATCCGGCGATAGAAGTCCTGGAGATAGGCAAAGTCGGCCGAGAACATTTTCTCGATGACCCCCGTATTGACTTCGGGAAGGCTGCCCAGCTTGGTTATAACCCGGGCCAGGAGAATGACTGCCAGGTAAGCCTGGTTAGACTTTACCCGAAGGTCACGGAGAGGGACAATTTCGTCCATCGCCGTCGCCATCCGCATTCTGCCCTGCTTGTGGAGATTACCGTCAGCATCAACATAACCGCGGGGCAGGATAAACTCGAATTCAGTTTGCAGAGTCATTTCCTAAGCCTCCTATTTCACACGTGTTATGTACTCATGTACAATCACCAGCTCCTCGATGCCTATCTCGTTGCTGTCAGCCTTGGGGGCGGGGCCGGATACTTTAGAAGGCCACGCGCCCAGAAAGTTCCAGCGGGCTGCCTCTTTAAGCTCCTGGTCGTACATAACAATGGAGCCGTTCCGGCGGGCATCCTTCACTTTGCCGTCCTCAACCTGTTTGCGCCACTTCCATATGTCCATATTCGTTGTGATGCCACGCTTCAGGGTGATATCGCCCCACTTCAGCCGCCCGGGAATTTTCATGACTACTTCGACGCCCTTCTCATTAATTATTTTGTGCTCCATGATTTCGCTCTCGGAGCCCAGTCCGCTGACCTCGGTGAAGTAGCCTCCAATCTCATCCTGAACGTCAAGCGCAAAATGAAAACTGACCAGTGGATCTTCTCTGCTGGTGTCTACTGCTGTTGCCATTGACAGTTACCTCCTTGTCCTTTTGTGTTTCATGTTATTCAGACGTTTCCGAGCCGCTGGCCCACTGGCTGATGCGGAAGATGACGAACTCAGCCGGCTTGGATGGCGCCATGCCTATCTCGATGATTACCTGTCCCAGGTCACGCACCGAAGGAGGATTGGTCTCCTCGTCACACTTGACATAGAATGCCTGTGCTGGAGTAGCCCCGAATAGGGCCCCGGTGCGCCATACATTGGTCAGGAAAGCCCCGATGTCTCGCCTGATGCGCGCCCACAGGTCGGCGTCGTTGGGCTCAAAGACTATCCACTGGGTTCCCATCTGTATGGACTTCTCCACGAAGTTGAACAGGCGTCTGACATTGATGTAGCGCCACGATGCGTCACTGGATAGCGTTCTGGCCCCCCACACGCGAATACCACGGCCGGGGAAGGTGCGAATGCAGTTGATACCGATAGGGTTGAGGATGTCCTGCTCGCTCTTGGTAATCAGCATCTCCACACCCATGGCGCCCCTTATTACCTCGTTGGCCGGCGCCTTGTGCACCCCACGCTCGGTGTCACTGCGGGCATAGATACCAGCCATGTATCCACACGGTGGTATCACAATGCTTTCGCCATTGCCCAGCGGGTTGGCCACTCTGATCCAGGGATAGTAGACAGCACCATACTTGGTGTCATAGCCGGCCTCATTCATGCGCCAGTCTTTCATCTGCTGCGGGTTGAGTCCCGGCGGGCAATCAAGGATGGCGAAGCGGTCCTTCATGTTCTCAGAGTGGGCGATCATCGCCAGCTGGACTGCCTTCACCCCCTCCATAGATATGGCCCCCTGTTGATACAGCGCCATCAGGTCAGGAACACAGAGCATGGTGACATCATCAGCTATCTCAAAGCCCGACAGCCCGGTACGCTCGGCGGCATCGCCAACAATGACGTCGCTCGAAATCTTGGCCAAAGCAGTAGATTTGACTTCAGCCACAGTGAGCGAATACTTGCCGGGGCTGGGGGCTCGCTCTGCCATGGAGAGGGCCGATTCCCTTTCAGCTACCTGGATCAGTTTGGATTGCCTGTTCACCACCTCCACCACATTGCGCGCTCCCTTTGCCTTGCTGAAGCCGAGGTTTTCAAATACCTCCTCGGTCGCGCCGCGGCGTACAATGAGGTTGAACTGGTCTTCGGTAGCGCCCTCACCGCTAGGCTTAACGACTTCGATGAGAATCTGGGCTCCCGCGGGGCCAGCTTCCAGAGCCGTGATAGTCAGGGTGTCAATCGATGGTTGGGCATGACTGGGCAAGGCGACTAGCGCTTTTGGCTCGGCGGCTTCCTCTGCACCGCCAGGAAGCCGGGTAACGTAGCAGCGCCCGCCTCCGTTCTGGAAGTAACCGTAGACGGACTGAGCCAGATAGCCCCCCTTGATGAAGCCGCCGAAGTTGTTTACGAACTCAGTCCAGTTGGGGATAAAGGTTGGCTGGTTGACCGGTCCCTGTTCAGCAAAGCCGACAAAGGCAGCGCATGCAGTACCGGCACCCTCAATGGGCTTGGTACCCTTGTCTACCTCTTCGACGTACACACCCGGCGAAAGATATTCTGGTGACATAATATTTCTCCTTTCTCTAGTACTCATGCCGGACTGGATTGGGCGTTGTCCCATACCGACACTTCAGGGGCAACGCTGCCTGTTCATTTCACCTGACTATCTCATCTACCCCACCTCCTTTGCGCCGACAAAGCTGATTTCTCAAACTTCCAGGTCATAGTTGGCATCAGGTACGGTAACTGAGGCCTCCTGAGCCTTCTTCCCCGATACCAGCACCTGAAAGGTGTGCTTCCCCGCGGTAATCTTGGGGAAGGAATATCGTCCCTGATCATCGGTCACCGTCGTCATTCCGGCTTCTTTGGCGACTACCTTAGCTTCAGGGATACCCTGAGTTGGCTTTCCCGCTTTGTGTACCGTACCGGCAACCTGCACCAGACGCTCAGCATCGGCATCTGGTGGCTTATAGTCGATTATCTTTGTTGTCACCACTGGTGCTGTGAACGCCATTTCTGTGTCAAGCGGTAAAGTAACCACGTAGCTGATGGATGGCTTGATCTCGTTGTTCAGGGCTGACCAGAAATCGGCTGTGTTGTTGAACAGCCCATCTGGTTGCGCGGTGGCCGCTTTAATGGCACGAGACTGTCCAGCGAGCTGCCCGGATAGCACTTCCTCCGGGAGCTCGGGGTGGCGGAATAGCGTCTGCAGCACGTGCCACAACAGACGGTGCTCATCGGCGATGTCATTGGTCCACACCGTTATGAGGTAAGCAACGTTTACTCGACTGGGGCTCTTTTTCCTGGTGGCTTTGCCATTCTCATCCCTGGTCACTACCCATTCGGTGCCACGCAACTGGTGGTTCTCCCGGATATCATAGAGATAGATATTTACCGTTGGCTTAGAGATAGACGCCGACCACTCACGGTTCGGCGTTTCAAACTTAATGTCTACCTCTGTCGGGTCGAGAAGTCCCCGCTTTGTTAGAAGTTCCTTTATGCTTTCATTCAAATCGCTTATCATGGAGCCGGTTCACCCCCTTACTCCTGCTAGGTCACCGCCACTCTTGCTATCCCTCGGATATCTCTTCGGTGTGAGGAGGGTTCGCTCTCTCAAACAGGTTGGGATTGATAATCATCTTATCGAAATCAAGCCATATTCGGCGGTCGTTACGGCAATCGTACTGACGGCAGACAGTAGGACGGTGCTCATAAATGCTGCATTGGAGAGTGTCTTGCTGCAGGTGCACGCAGTAACCGTCTGACCTTCTTGCGTTCATGAATGGGTTGCCCAGGCTCCAGCGGATGCCTTCGTTGATATCCTGCATCGACAGGGCGTAGGTCAGTGCGCAGCACGCAGCACGGCATATGTGCTTCCTCTTCTCACAGTCTATCTTGGTCTCTTCCTGAAGGCTGTATTTGTCGGCCTCGGTGCGCTGGACTCTGACACCAATGCCTGCCTCCTTAAAGCTGTCTTGCAGGCGTTTCTCTACCGCCTTCTTGCGCCGGTCTAGCTCCTCGACCCCTATTATCCCTTTTGCCACCAGAAGCTCTATTAGTGAATAGAGGTGGGCCGACGCCTCATAGATTTTGACTGCGTTTGTGTCGAGTTGGCGGTAGGAATAAAGAAAGCCCTCGAGTACCTCCTCTGTCTCTAAGTGGTGACCGTTAGTCTTTGTTGTCATAATCTCCTCCTCTTTGCCAACTTTTTGGTTCTCAGATAAGCCTTTATCCCTTCACCAGTCCGAAGTAGTGGGCAAAATCGCTTTCGGTGCATAGCCTGCCCAGTTTTTGGAATTCCCGCTTGGTGGCCCATATTATGTTCTCCATAGTGATAACACCACCATCCTGTGCCCCCAGGAAGGCAGCACTCAAGGCGATATTCTTGATGTTACCTCCAGTTATCTTGAACTGCCGGGCTAGGAAGGCAAGGTCAATTCCGGTTGACAGCGGTGCCTCTTTGGGGAAGATGTTCTGCCAGATGCGGTAACGGTCGGCTTCCTCGGGGAAGGGAAACTCCGCAGCAAAGTGCATTCGGCGGGCAAAAGCCTCGTCCATGTTCTTGCGCAAATTGGTGGCTAGTATTACCATCCCCTCATACTCATCCATCTTCTGGAG
This sequence comes from uncultured Dehalococcoidales bacterium, assembly GCA_964575695.1. Taxonomy (GTDB): domain Bacteria; phylum Chloroflexota; class Dehalococcoidia; order Dehalococcoidales; family W111; genus CAZNSC01. Next base: position 14,490 of record CAZNSC010000020.1, on the reverse strand, counting down.
TAAATAGGCCATCTCAATGTTGGCATAGCGGTCGTGGGAGTCGCGTACCTCAGAGCGTTTGCCGAAGAGAGCATCAGCCTCATCAAAGAACAGGATGGCATTTGAGGTCTGCCCTTCCCGGAAGATACGGTCGAGATTTTTCTCTGTCTCGCCAATGTATTTGCTCACAATAGCTGACAGGTCTATTTTGTACAGGTCAAGCCCGAGTTGATTGGCCATAATCTCTGCCGCCATAGTCTTCCCCGTACCTGATGGACCAGCAAAAAGGACATTTAGCCCCTTACCCGTGGAGAGCTTGCGATCAAAGCCCCAATCGCCATACACGGTATGGTAGTACTCAACATAGCTACAGATTTCGTGCAGTTGCTCCATCTGGTCTTTGGGTAAGATAATGTCATCCCAGCCATATTTCGGTTGTATCTTACGTGCCAGAACACCAAGTGTACCTCTAAATTGCTTACGACATGCCGCATAGAGATCCTCACTGGTCACCAGTCCGTTTTCCGGGTCTCGCCACTGAGCTAGACTCCGGGCCAGAGCGGCTACATCACGGATCTGGCCGCCACTGAGTCGAAATTTACTGGCCAAATCACTGAAACTGACATCTGTGTCCAGGGCACGCTGACCATTCCACTGTTTTTCCCAGAGCTGCCTTCGCTCTGGATAGGAAGGGATAGGCAGTGCAATATCGATAAAGGGCTTATTGTTCAAAACTCCCCTTGGCTGCCAGTCCCTTTCACCAGCCAGGAAGATCCACGCTGGATAACTCTCCAGTTCCGTCATGATGCTCTCATGGCCTGGTTTCATTTCTTTTTCGTCGCCCAGCAATAAGTCGTAGCCATCAAAGTAGAGGGCAGCGTTCTGTAATCGTCCTTCGCGGAAAATGAGGCGCACTAATAGCTCAAACGGGATATCTGCCACCAGCATCCTCTTCACGTCTACGATCAGTATCGGTACCCCTAGTTCAGAGCAGATACCTTCGGCAGTAGCCTGCCTGCCGACGCCGTAGGTTCCGTTGAGATGGCAGATGATTCCCTTGTCCTTGGAGTGGATTAGCAGTTTGTCTAAACGGTGTGCGGTCTCATCGTCCAGAATTATGTCCTGCAATTTGAGCTTCGGACTTGCTAAATGAGTAAAAGGTATCAGGCGAGAATCAATTTGGTCTGTCCCCAACAGATAGCTCGTTATGCGCTCATCAATCTGGAGAAACTTGGCCAGTAATGGGGTTGGTCTCGGTGTGTGGTCATCATGCAGGTGCATAATATGGTATTTCATAAGGGGGGCTTCCGGCGAAAAGGCTTGTCGTGCCTTCAGCATATCCCCAGGCGATTCGCAAAGCAGCTGCATAACCAGGTTTACTGTGGGACTTTTCTTGGTTATATCATCTTGCAGATAGGCGTAGACCTGTTGATACTCCATATCCAACTCGCCCAGCAGGCAGACAAGCAGGACATCAATGTCAAACTTGGACAGGCGAAAGAGTCGGCCTAGCTCGTTTAAACGAAGTGTGAGCCCGTGGTGGGGGCTTTCCTTCTCTCCGTCTACAATATGTTCTCCCACCTGCCTCAGTGACTCGTTCAGAGCTACCGGGGTTGAATCCCCTGGCCGGAGTGAGCCATCCTCTTTCGGTGAACGTCGGCCGCTGATAATGGCGGCTACCTGTTTTTCGGACACGTAGAGACCGTGGAAGTTGTCATCGTCTGTCTGGCCGTGGCTTTTACGTGTGCTCGCCACCCTCAGTTGAAGCTTAAGTTCAACGCGTCCTAGTTCAGCCAGCAGATGGTCCAGACTATTCTGGAAACATTGCTTCATCGGGACTGATGTCTCCATAGGTTTCACCCGGCTGTGGCCATCTACGTTCTGTCCTCTTGCCATTCAGGATTTCTGAATGGTCTTCCGGTGAACCAAGTCGGCCCATTATGAAATGTACCATCTTGTCCAGATTCATAAAATAGGTATACTCGTTGGTTTGGACGTGTTGGACGCGCCCTCTTGTTGCTCGTTTATCCGTCCATATTTTGACTACGAAAGTGTTGTAATGACCCGCCATCCGGTCCCTTCGGCTGCTCTGGTCTATTGGCGTAGCCCGTGGCACGCTATCACATACCGGCTCTTTGCCTCAAGCCTGCATGATATCGCTGCCAGTATAGTAGCAGGCGCCAGTTAATTAACGGTTAATTCCCGGTCAATTCACGGTTAATTGTGCTAAGACTCTTACTTCATCCACATTGTCTGTTTAAACTATTGCCAAAACTTAAACCTCTTGACCGTTAGAATAGTTATGTAGTAGAGTCTTATAAGACTAGCATTCTGACGGTTTTGGAGGTAGGCGGGATGCCAGAAATGTGCTCACTCTGCGGCAAAGAGTTTTCCAATACCAAGGCACTCGGGTCTCATTTGCACTACAGGCACGGGCACAACAAGGAAAATCCTGTGACGGGGCGTGTAGATAGATCAGAAAGTGAGAAGAGGCGATTTCGCCGTCTCCTGGAACGATGTCTGTTGGACACGGGCTTGAAGCTGCCACAGGGCATCGAGAGGATTGAGCAGGCCCTCGCTGAAATACCTCGTGGGATCAGCCCTGTGCTGGACCAATACCGTGACGTCTTCAATCGCGCCCTGAGCAAGGAAAAGCTGTTGAGAGAAGTCGAAGACCTGCTGCGGCAGGAATAAATCTGCCACTGCCCTTCAATCGATGAACTTCAGACTTAGGGTGACCGCTGAACCAAGCAGTAGGAGGAAAATGACCGTCTTGTTGAAGCGCCGATGAGCCTCGGTCATGAGGGCAGCCGCGCCGGTATAGATGAATACTCCAGCGACAAAGGCGACCGCGGCACGATGGGCCTGTTCAGGTATAAACAGACCAACGCTTGCTCCAATAGGGTACATGACGCCCGCTAAGAGCAGGACCGCTATGATGCGGGTCAGTCGGTAGCCCTGGGTTCTCATAATAAGAGTGGTCGTGACACCTTGCGGTATCTCGTGCGCAACAACAGCCAGCGTGACCAGTATGCCGAGCGAAGGCTCGATCAGAAAGGCTATAGCTATACCTGCCCCATCGATTATGTTGTCTGAAGCCATGCCGAGAATGGTTATCCAGCTTACCCCAGAGATTTCACACTCACTTTCACCACACTGGTGCAAAGCAAGTCCCTTGTCAACCAGGTACATGGTAAAGAATCCAGCGCCTAGTAGTGCCCAATGCGCTTGAATATCACTTTCGGGCAACAATTCGAAGAAAGCCGCAGAAATCACGGTCCCGCTGGCAAAAGCGACTGCGTAGCGGGTGCTGATGCCTCGAAAACGTCGTTGAAGGGGCAAGAGCCCTCCCAGTATATCGGCCAGTGCTGCTAAGCCAGCAAGCAGAATAAACATATTACTTCCAGTATACTTCGCTGGCGGTGAAAACAAAAGCCTCTACTCTCCTTTGAGCAGGGCAACTGGCGTCACTCGGCAGCAGAAAGCAGCGGGTACGCTGGGAAACTGCGAACGCGTTGGCACAAATCGCAGCCCTATCGGCGGCTGATGTCCTTAGGGACAGGGAGTTTGATGTGCGGTGGCCAGCTGCTTGGGGCTTGGTCGGCATATAGCCCGGCAGGCTGCTGTCTAACCTCTTGGAGCCGGTACTTTATCAGTCTCCACGAGGACTTTGCCTCCCTCGACCTTTACCTGGTATGTCTTGAGCGACTTGGGTGATTTGAGCATTTTGGCCAGAGACAGCTTGACTCCAGTCCAGTCTGTCCACCTGACTACGTGGCCATCCGTGAGGTCGAATTGTGAGTGGTGAACGGGGCAGGTGACGATGGTCTTTTCCAAGGTTCCTTCGGATAGTTTGCCCCCCATGTGAGGGCAGCGGTTGTCCGTAGCATAGAAGTCGTCGCCGGCCCGGGCCAGGAGAATTTCCCGCCCAGCTACGTCGAACATTTTCATTTGCCCGCTTTCTATTTCGTGCTCTCCAGCAACTTCTGCAAATTCAGACATTCTTACGCCTCCTACAGGAAGGGACTCGAGTTCGAGTAGGGCCTCTTGTCATCTGACGCTTTGGAGCCGGGGGTTATTTCTTTATGGCTTTCTTGACCTTCTCCATCACATCCGGAGGAATCTCTTTCATGCCATGTGCCTGGCTCGCATGCGCCGCAATCTTGGGCATGAGCTCGGCTTCGGTGTTGGCCTTTGTTTCAAAGTTGCAGGTCATGCCTATGTCCTTACACTTAAATGACGGCATCCTTGCTCACCGCCTTTATTAGTCGGGCAATTATTAGTCTGGCAGTTTTTCAATCAAAAAATCATAAAATAAAGGGCAATACTATTACATTTTCATGTCATTTTCACTGCTTGGAGGTGAAAAGCTGCCAGACGCTGTTGACGGACATTAAAGGACGGCTGGTGCTGCTGAGGAAGGATTGCTGTTGAAACGCAACAGGATCTGCCGGCTCTACAGGATGGAAGCTAGTCTGGCCGGTATGCAATTTCATGCAAATTGGGGGGTGGGCAATCATTACGAGTGCGTTATGCCCACTTCGGTAGCGAATCTCGCACGAGCCGTGTGCTCTTTCGGCTCTGGTACACCGCGCTCCCGATGCCTATCCAGATGAGTAGCGGGGTGCAACAGCCAAGGAGCAAGGCTAGGGTACAATTACACAAGCGCTTCATAATTGACCTCCTTCCCACATTGCTCCAGATTAAATAGTGAGAAGTACCGGATACATTGGAGGTAAGAGACCGGTTGTGGAGCTAAGCCGGAGAGCACTTTATTCCTTATCCTTCCTCCTACCTCCTGTCTGTATCCATTGCCCTATGAAGTTATTATCACCCCGCATGAAGATGAGCGCAATGGCAATAGTGTATGCACCGCCTGAATAAAGTGGGTGTTTTTCGGATAAAAATGCTCTATTTTTTCCCTTGCTGATAAAAAGCAGAGGCTCTGAACCAGAGTCAGAGCCTCGATCTTCAGATTGACCGCTTGGTATGAGACCGGTTCCAATCAGGTATTCATGGTTACCAGTCCCTTGCGTATGGCATATTTGACGAGTTCGGTTCGATTGTGCAAATCCAGCTTCTCCATTATCTTCGCTCGGTGGCCCACAACCGTCTTCAGGCTGATGAAGAGCATTTCAGCGATTTCTCGGCTGGTGCGTCCTTCAGCGATTAGCTTGAGTATCTCTCTTTCCCTTGCTGTCAGAGCGTCGTAAGGATCCGCTTCAGCTTGGTACCGGTAGCCCTCAATTACTGCCGTTGCTGCCGAAGGATACAGGTACGAGTCCCCCCGGTGCACGGCGTGTATCGCTGATACCAGCTCCAATCCGAGTGCTCTCTTGGGCACGTAGCCGGCGGCTCCGGCTCTTATAGCTGACAATATGTATTCTTTGTTGTCATGTTGAGTTAAGACCAGGACCTTTGTTCTGAGGTTTTTCTTGACTATACGGCGGGTAGCTTCCAGGCCATCCATGCCGGGCATGGCTATGTCCATAACGACTACATCAGGCGCCAGCTCTCGGGCTTTGTCAACGGCTTCCTTTCCCTCGGCGGCTTCGCCCACTATATCGATGTCATCATGGACACTGAGCAAGGCCCGAATGCCGTCCCGCATTATCGCGTGGTCATCTACTACGAGGACCCTTATCTTATCCATGACGAACCTCGTGGTTAAGCGGAATTTCTACATCGATCTCGGTGCCACCGCCCTCAGGGCGGGAACGGATATTGAAAGCACCATTTAGGAGCTGTACCCTTTCTCTCATGCCCAGCAGCCCCAACCCTCTTGGTCTCTCCTTTGACCTTATAGCCTCTTCAACATCAAAGCCTCTACCGTCATCTTCGACATGAACTCTGATGGTGTTCTTCTGGAAACCTAGAGTCACACTGGCCGTCTTGGCGTGAGCATGCTTCGCGATGTTATAGATAACCTCCTGGATGACTCTAAAGAGGGTTGTCTCTATTTGAGCCGGTAGTCTTTTTACCCGCCCCTTGGTCTTGAAATTTGAGTCAATACCTGCTGCCTCCAGGTTGTTTTCTACTAACCACCGTGAAGCCGCTACCAACCCCAGATCATCGAGCAGGGTAGGGCGAAGTTCGTAAATTAGTCTGTGTATCTCATCAAGGATGCTAACGGATAGGGACTGTAGTTTCCGTAACCTGGCCTTGACCTCATCGGCTCCTTCGGGCAGTGCACCTGCCAGGGCTTCGAGGCTGGCCGCTAGGCTGGCCAGCGTCTGAGTCGTCTCGTCGTGAAGCTCACGCGCGATCCTCCGGCGCTCTTCTTCTTGGATGGAGAATATCTCACGCAATAGTTCACCACGGTTCTCGTCCTGGCGCTGTACCTCTTGATGTAGTTTGGCATTTTCGATGGCGATTGCAATCTGTGCGGCAATACTCTCTAGGAGCTGTATATCTTCGGACGAGAACTTGCGGGCCTCGCGGCTGGCGATTGTGATCACACCCAGGAGGTTTTCTTTGGAGCACAAGGGGACGGAGGCAAATGCCCTGGGCCCTTCTGCCGTTATGAGGTCAGTAGGAGCGGCACGGGAGTCCAGCGATATGTCCTCTACCAGAATAGATTTTCCTGTTTGGGCAACCCGGCCGGCGAGACCCTCACCAACGCGAAAACACACTCCTTGAGCATACTCCCTCGACAGGCCGTGATGAACCCGATAACATAGCTGTTGTTTTGTTTCATCTAGTAGCAGTATGCCTCCGGTGTCCTGTCTCATTATCTCAAGTGTCTTATCTAGGGCGCTGGTCAACACGGTATCGAGATCAAGCGATTGGGTCACCACGCTGGCGACGGTATTCAGGGCTGATAGGTACCGATGGGCTTCTGCGATTTTCATCTCCAACTCTTTGGCCTCGGTCACATCGCGCATGAGTTCAGTAACTGCGATTACATTGCCCTGACTATCAGTGATCGGGGAGGCAATTATATCGACGTATCTTTGTCGGCGCCCGTTATCTGTGTCGTATACATGGACATGGGTCACTCGTGCTGGTCTGCCCGTCTCCCATACCACTTTGAGAGGGCATTCGTGGTGAGGTGGACGACAAAGCTCAGGCAAGCCGTGGGAAACATTGTAACAGTATTGGCCGATTACTTCTGCGATACTTTTCCCGTGTCTTGCTAGCACGGCCTCGTTGGCTTGCACAATACGGTAGTCTTGGTCAACGACTATCAGTTCGTCCTCCAGGCTATTAAGGACTGCCTGGAGGTAGCTGTCGGAGTCTCTCAGTTGCCTGACTGGGCCACCTGTTTTTGCGGGATGTCTATACTCCAATTTACAACTCCACGAAAGAAAGCCTTCTTGTACGCCAGATAATGTGCGCTGTCTTCGAAGCGGTATGTGCCGACAGGAGTGACCTTATTCCGTTATTGCTTCTCCGGGTAATAATTCTTTTCATGAGACGTTACATATACAGACACGTACAATTATACAACAATTATACAATAGGAGGTGCTAAACAGGAAAACTCACCATGCTGGCTGGCAGATAGCTCCCGGTTACTGATGCCCTCGGCTTTGGCTGCTTATTTGTTTCCACGCTTTATCCACGGGGGGGACATCTGCTCTTGGCGGTGGTCGCTTTCTGAGGGAAAGATGCTATGCTATAATAGTGCGAATAATTAACTGTCACTTTAGTAAACTTCCTGACAGAAATCAATCATAAGGGCATGGAAAGCGGGACTGTAGATGGCATTATCGGGAATCTATTCCATACCCTCCCCGTTATCCACATGAAGCTGCTGAGGATGGACCTCGGCGGTGTAACCGTGAATCTGTCTCGTCTGCAACCGGCGATGATGGGAGTGCTTGGTAAAGAAAGCTTGCCGCTTTCTGAAATCGCCGAGTGACCGCTCTGTCATCTGCGCTGGAGGAGCTGAAGGACGTGGGGCGGAGCCAATGGGAGAGAAAGTGGAGAAAGAAGTTCAGGCGCAACCAATTGGCTTGCGCTCGCTACCAAGGCAGCAGGTTATTCTCACATTCGTCGGAGTGATGCTGGCTATGTTCCTGAGTTCGCTTGACCAGACGGTTGTGGGCACTGCCATGCCCCGTATAATCAGCGACCTGGGCGGTTTCAGCCACTATACCTGGGTCACCACTGCCTATATCATTGCCTCGGCAGTCACGATACCAATCACCGGTAAGCTGACCGATATGTACGGACGTAAGTCCTTCTATATTGGCGGGCTGGGCATCTTCATTGTAGCTTCCTTGCTTTGTAGCCTCAGCAGCACCATGACCCAGATTGTAGTTTTTCGGGGCGTTCAGGGGATAGGGGCCGGGATAATGATGGCTAATGCCTTCACTGTTGTTGGCGATATCTTCCCTCCCGCGGAGCGGGGAAAGTATCAGGGTTTCATGAGTGGTGTATTTGGTCTGTCATCAATCATCGGCCCCACGCTTGGGGGATACGTCACGGATACGCTGTCCTGGCATTGGGTCTTTTTAATTAATATTCCCCTGGGGCTGTTCATTATCCTCCTGTTTATCTTTTTCTTCCCCAACTTTCGACCGGATAACCTGAAACACAGCATTGACTATCCCGGCTTGGTATTACTCATACTGTCTGTGGTGCCGGCCATGTTGGCTCTATCCTGGGGTGGTGTCGAGTATCCATGGAGCTCACCGCAGATTATCGGCATGTTCGTTTTTTCGGCAGTGGCGCTGGCCCTTTTCATATTCGTGGAAAAGCGAAGCACGGAACCCATTATTCCCATGTCACTTTTCAGGAACCGGATCGTGGCGGTCTCGGAGCTGGTGATATTCTTTACCGCATTTGGCATGTTTTGTGGTATTATCTTCATCCCGCTCTTCTTTCAGGGTGTGTTGGGTGCCACAGCGACCGCTAGTGGTTGCTTTCTGACGCCGATGATGCTGGGCATGGTCATAGGCAGCTTCGCTTCAGGGCAGATGCTATCCCGTGCTGGAGGCCATTACCGAATTCAGGGTGCAATTGGCGTGGCGGTGATGGGTGTCGGGCTGGCACTTCTTTCCCGGATGACAGTTGAGACCAGCTATTCAAGCGCTGTGGCGAACATAGTCATCACCGGCTTTGGTCTGGGTATCACCATGCCTCTTTACACGATCGCGGTCCAGAATGCGGTACCCTACAATATACTTGGCGTGGCGACATCTTCTACCGCCTTCTTCCGCTCCATCGGTGGCTCTGTGGGCTTGGCAATATTTGGTTCGGTGATGAACAATCGGTTTGCCGCCGAACTTGGCCCCAGGCTTCCCTCTGCTGTAAAAGCCGTGGTGCCACCGGAAAGGCTAGATGCTTTGGCGCATAATCCCCAGGCGTTGATGAGTCCGGAGGCGCAGGAACAGTTGCTGGTGATTATAGAACAGTTGGGGCCACAGGGCGCGCAACTTTTTCAGCAGGTGTTACAAGCGCTACGCGAATCACTTGACTCTGCTCTATCACAGGTCTTCCTGTTTGCTCTTTTTGCTGTAGTTCTCGCTTTCTTGATCAACTTCTTTATCAAAGAAATCCCACTCCGCAAGCAGCATACTATGAACTCTATCCCGCTTGAGCGAGAATAGAAGAGCTACCCACTAAAGAATTATGGTCCACATCCCCAGGAGCCGACCCATAGTAATAATTTCTCCTCTGCGACCAATTAGGAAGCCTTTGAAGGCTCTCAGCAACGGACCTGCCCTTTCGAATTCTTTCTTGGCAGTTGGGGCATCAACTTATGGCTGGCTATAGGACTAAAGAGTATTACCCTTAGTACGAAGTGATTATTGATAGACTAAAAAGACAATTATACAATGATTATACAATAGTCTTAATAGTCTCAGGTGTAATAGTATGGGTAGTAATAACGTAGAACCTGTTAAAGGTAGGCCAGTGAATAATACTCTACCTGATGCTGTGAAGGCCGCGGAGGGTGCTACCCGGATGTTTAGTAAAGCGGCGGCTACAGCTGAGGCATCGAAGAGGGCCTTGGAAGAAGCGATAAGCGGGGCTGGGAAGCTAAGCGAATCGACCGCGGAGGCGGCTGAAGAATCGGTAAGGGCGTCGCAGGAAGCGGTAAGCAAGGCTGAGGAGTCAATCAGAGTCGCCAGGGAGGCGGCTGAGGAATTGGCAAAGGCGTCGCAGGAAGCGGTAAGCAAGGCTGAGGGGTCAGGCAAGGCAGCCAGGGAGGCAGCCGAGGAGTCAATCAGAGTCGCCAGGGAGTCGGCTGAGGAATCGGCAAAGGCATCGCAGGAAGCCGTAGGCAAGGCCGAGGAAGCAAGCAAGGCGGCTACGACGGTGGCTGAAGAATCAAAAAGGGTATCCCAGGAGGCGATAAGCCGGGCTGAGGTGCTGGGTAAGGCAGCCAGGGAGGCGGCTGAAGAATCGGCAAAGGCCTCGCAGGAAGCGGTAAGCAAGGCCGAGGAGTCAAGTAATGCAGCCAGGGAGGCAGCCGAGGAGTCAATCAGAGTCGCTAGGGAGGCGGCTGAAGAATCGGCAAGGGCGTCGCAGGAAGCGGTGAGCAAGGCCGAGGAAACGAGCAAGGCAGCTACAGCGGTGGCTGAAGAATCGGTAAGGGCGTCGCAGGAAGCGATAAGCCGGGCTGAGCAGATAGGTGTATCAGCCAGGGCGGCGGCTGAGGAATCGGCAAGGGCGTCGCAGGAAGCGGTGAGCAAGGCCGAGGAAGCAAGCAAAGCAGCCGGGGAGGCGGCTGAGGAATCGGCAAAGGTGTCGCAGGAAGCCGTAAGCAAGGCCGAGGAAGCGAGCAAGGCGGCTACGGTGGTGGCTGAAGAGTCGAAAAGCGTGTCGCAGGAAGCGGTGAGAAAGGCTGAGGAGGCGAGCAAGGCCGCCAAGGAAGCGGCTGAGGAGTCAATCAGAGTCGCCAAGGAGGCGGCTGAGGGTTCAATAAGAGCGTCCCAGGAAGCGACGAGCCGGGCTCAGCGGATAGGCGTATCAGCTAAGGAGGCGGCCGAGGCGTGGATTAGGGTATCTCAGGAAGCGATAAGCCGGGCTGAGGAGATAAGCAAGTCTGCCAAGGAGGCGGGTGAGGGGTCATTAAGAGCATGCCAGGAAGCGACAAGCCGGGCTGAGCAGATAGGTGTATCAGCCAGGGAGGCGGCTGAAGAATCGGCAAGGGCGTCACAGGAAGCCGTGAAGAGGGCTGAGGAGGCGAGCAAGGCCGCCAAGGAAGCGGCTGAGGAGTCAATCAGGGTTGCCAAGGAGGCGGTTGAGGTATCGAGAACAGCATCGCAGGAATCCGTAAAGAGGGCTGAGGAGGCGAGCAAGGCAGCCAAGGAGGCGGCTGAGGTGTCGACAAACGCGTCACTGGAAGCTATTTGCAGGGCTCATGAGATAAGTGATTCGGCAACAGAGACCATTGCGGCCTGGACGCGGGCACACCAGGAAGTGGTAAGCCGGGCTGAGGAAGCAAGCAAATCGGCTAAGGAAGCGGCCGAGACGTCGGTAAGATCGTCGCAGGAAGCTATAAACAGGGCTGAGGAAGTGATCAGGTCAGCCCGGGAGATGGCTGAGGCATCGATGAGGGCGGCCAGTGAAGCTACGGAGGCGTCGAAAAAAGCAGCTAAGGAGGCGGCTGAGGCATTGGTGACGGTATTCGAGGGCTTGATGAACGGCGCTGGCGGAAGAGTCAAAACGGACTGGCCGGCGGCCACGCAGACCGCCGGTGCCTCGACCGGAACATCCGAGGAAGGCAATGGCAAGATTGAGGAAACAGATAGCAGAGACTCCGAGGAGGCGACTGAGGCATTGGCGGCAGCCTTTGAGGAAGTAATCAGCGAAGCTGGGGCCGATGCGGAGGGGGAAAAAGAGGTCAAAGAGGTCCAACGGAAGATTGAGACTCGATTGGAGTCCCTGATGAGAATGTATTCCTCTGATAGAGGTAGGCAAGCTGGGGGAGGTGACGAAGATGAGGAAGATTAGATAGGCAAATACAGTCTTTTCTCATTAGAGCGCGGGTATAATACTGATGCTAGGTACCGATGGTGAGACAGGTCTCACTGTAAATTAGATAGGAATCCAAATTTCAGGAGGTGTTACCATGGTTACTCAGAAGGAGCAAGTCAGAGTGGTCGTTAAGCCGGCTGAGGAGAAAGCTCCGCTACCGGAGTCCGGGACTCAGGAGAAGGTCGCCGATCCTCTTACTGAACTTCTAGGTCGGGCTCAGAGCGCCTATGCAGCCTACGTGAAGGCCCAAAAGGAAGTGGCCAAGGCGTATAAGGATCGGGAACAGCAACTGGAGAGGTCCTATAAGGAGGCTGAAGAGAAAGCTAATGTTATCCATGAGGCGGCCGTAGGAGAAGCCTTGAAAGCTCGCGAGAAGGCCGAACAGCAGGCTGAGGAGGCGTGTAATAAAGCTAAAGAGAGGGCCATGGCGGTCTATCAGGAGAGTGTGAGGGAAGCCGCGAGAGTCCGTAAGGAAGCCACAGACCAAGCCTGGAAAGCCTGTAAAGCATCCGAAGAGCAGGCCTGGACGATCTTTCAGGGAAACAGCAAGTAGCGAGATCAGACCAAATACAATTTTCGCTCACAGACTAGGACTGAGCGGTCATAGTCTTGCTGCAATTATGCCTGGAATCATGCGCTTATCCGGTACGGAGGCGGAATTTGAAATTGCTGGTTAAATGTGCGAGAAACTTCTATGTTCATCAGGTGCTCATATGTGGAATGCCAGCTGCTTCTTCCCCCGCCTCCTCCTGCCTAATCCGCCGGGTAAGTTCCTCAACCATCATTGTTGAAGGTTTCCCTTCAGTGTCGAGCACCGCCAGCAGCTCGGCATTGTAGGGTTTTGGTGACATCCGGGGCGTGCTCACCCGGTATCGCTTATACTTCTGCACAAGCACCTGAAGTCTCCCGCGTTCCGCCAGAGTGCTGAGCAAACCATCTAACGGCATAAGGCCATCGGTGCTGTAACTCACAAGCAGCCATCTGGCATCAAGATCCCCTATTAGTTTTCGGAAAGCGGGGAGGGCTTCCTGCCGGAGGTTGTACGCTGAGCGCCGCAGCTTACGCCAGTCTTTGCGAATGGCTGACTTGTCCTGTATCTTGCCGTTTATGCGAATTGATGGGTGTAGGGGTGGCTTGTCCCACAGAACCACAGTGTTGAGCACATGATAGTTGCTGCCGTAGGGGTGCTGGTTGTACGGTGGATCGATGTAGACCATGCTGGGTCTCTCCCCGATCACTCGTTGCAGGTCCTTGGCCAGAGTTTGAGCGTCCTGCATTAGTGCCATATTGCTCTGACCATTGTCGAGCAGGATGGGAGGATTGATGTGAAGACGGCTGCGGATTCGGTAAAGAGCCGTCCCGGTTTTCCCTCCCCAGCCATTATGAAAGCCTTTGAAGACGCCACTGGTGTTGCTTACATAGCTCACGGCGTAGATAAGAGAGCTCAGCAGGAAGGCTCGCTCGCCTTCAGAGAGTTTCCCCGCTTCCTCCCATGATCTGATTTCCTCCCGGATAGCATCTATACGCTCACCGTTTTCCCTTGTGAAGAACATCCTTTCCCGCTCTACCTCGGGCTTGTCGTCATCTCGAGGGCAAAGATGGCGAGCCAGGTAGCCGTATATCGGTGTGAGCGAATTCAGGTGCCCGAATACCCGTTCAACACCCCCCAGTGCTCTAAAAGCTGGGATTGTGTTCAGGGCTACTGTTCCCCGGCAAATCTCATACGAGAACGGTTCCCAATCGTTCGTTACCACACGCATGCCCAATAGCTTGGCGAGCCGGGCAACGACAGAGCTCCCGGCAAAGAGGTCGACGAAGGTGCCTTCCCGGCACCCGGTCTGGTCTATCCCCCGGGCTATCAGAGTAAGGAGCTTCCTCTTGTTTCCGATGTACGGGATCAGCTGAGAATAGAGATATTCCTTTGTCCGGACGGCGGCATGCAGTTTCGGCCTGTGATGCACCTGTAGTAGAACGCTCCCAAGATTCACATAGCCCTCCTCGGAGTGTGGCGGCCCCTCCTCTTTACAGGAAAAAGTGGAAGAGCGCTCTGCCGTCTCATGTACTATGTCATAGACTTGGGTTAAGTTCAATCATGTTTGATTACCATCGGGTTGTCGACCCAAATCTTGTAATAATGGGGCGGCATGTAGAATTGGCAGATCAAACACAAATTCTGCCCCGTCATATTTAACAGATATATCTTCAGATACGTCTATCAGCGCATCAATGAACGGTTTTGCTTCCGTGTATGAAATGCTAGGGTGGAATCCGCATATTGTAAATTCATTGTGTGAAATATATTTATTCCTCTCGATTCCTATTTTTTCAATAGTATCCCTGTATTTACCATCCTGAATCAAACCTATTAATTTCGGTATGAAGTCCTTAAATTCTCTTGAAAGACTAGGATGGCTTTGTATATAGTTATGTAGCCTGTGTATATTTTTAGTTTTATTATCTTTGTCCTTATGAATAACGTTGTATATATTATTAATAAAGCACTGATAAAATGCCCACTCAGAATATAGTAAGAAATGGTAGAATTGTTTTCCGTCTGGTTCATCACTATGTATAGCAC
>CAZNSC010000019.1:3338-30797 GCA_964575695.1 uncultured Dehalococcoidales bacterium | reverse complement strand
CTGATGCCGCTGAGGCTGGTGCGGGGAGGCTGATTACCAGAAGTGAGGCTAGAAGTAGACTTGCGACTACGAGATGGACTGACTTTACTCCGCGGCTCATCTTTTACCCCCAAATAAATTGTTAGAAAATGGTAAGAAATCTTAAGTAATGATACTTTTTTACCAGCCAATAAGTCAATGGCCATTTTGTAACACTAGAAATGGTAGGCAAGAAGTACTCCTCACAAGCGAAGAGATGGGGGTTATCCGGCTATGCGGAGGGGCTTTATCCCTATTAGCTTTTCAACCAAGCGCAAGGCCAGGGCATAGTGTTTCCTTAGGGCTAGAGGCAGGGATTTCTCAATCTTCTTGAGGATGACTATGTCCTGTGGGTGTATTGCCCGTAGGGCCAGTATAGCTGCGGCATAAACGGCAAGACCTGCCGGGATAGACAGTGATAGGGAGAGGACTGTGCTCAGCTGGCTCTGAAGACCAAAGAGCACCAGACCGAGAAGTACGGCGGCTGAGGCTATCCTTAGGCTATCGCCTATCGGCCAGTTAGCCCTGATTTTTCTTGATGCAAAGCGGACAGCGAGGGGGAGGACAATGAGTCGGGGTATTGAACTACCGACGGCGGCCCCCAGCATACCATAACTGGGGGTAAGCCACAGGCAGAGCCCGATCAGGAGGCACGCCATAAGCAATCCAACTTTAAAGACAAAGGCGGGCTCATTTGTCCCGTATAAGACAGCGATAGCGGCCTGGATGATACCCCTCATCATGAAGGGAACAAAGAGGATCTGCATTATGAGTACCGCCGGTGCATAGTCTGCTCCGTAAAGGAGTTCGATGATTGGTCTGGCAAGAGCGATCCCGGCTGCGGCCAGGGGCAGGGCAATCATCATCAGGTAGCGGGCTGAGGTTATGTATATCCTCCTGAGTTTCTCCATATCCCCTTTCCCAAACTGCTCTGAGATGGCAGGGAGGAGCACCATACCAAGAACCATGGGTATGAGCCCCACACCCATAGAGGGTATTTTGGAGGCTATGTTATAGAAACCCACTTCTTCCACCGGGCGGTACATTCCCAGGAAGAAGACCGCCGTCTGCCGCCAGAGAATATAGTTTATCCCGGAGATGCCGGTCATAGTCAGGGCATATTTCAGGACGCTTTTTATGACATCCCCCTTTAGCTTCATGGGTGCCCACAGTTCCTTAAGCGGGATGAGCCGGCGCATGAGCAGGAGACTGATAAATACACCGAGAGAAAATACGGCTACATTGACGAGTAGCACTTCCCTTATGCCAAAGCCCAGAACCATAAGAACTATTACCAGTGCTGCCCGCAGTGTATAGGTGACCAGGATGAGATAAGCCCGGTACTCATACTTTTGAAATCCGGAAAAAGTGGATTCGAAGGCAAGGTTCAGGGCATTTGGCAGAAGTATAAGAGCGACAAGGGCGAAGTAAATCTGATTACTCGGCTCTCCGAATAACCCTGCCCAGAAGCCAGAGAAAACCAGCATCACCAAGCAGATGACCACGGCGGCTACAAACTTCATCATCAGGGTGAGTCGGACTATTCCCCTCAACGCATCCCTATCCTGCTGCCCTGTGGACACGGCGATAAACCTCTTGGACATTTCTGCCAGGCCCATCCCGACGGCAAGGGTACCCAACCCAAGAAACCACATGAGCAGGGAATACAGCCCATATTGCTCAGTGCCAAGACCCCGTGCCAGCGCAATACCCACCATGAAGTTAGTAACCGCGTCAGACATGGTAGCAATAAAGTTGAAGAGGGTGTTCTTGGCAATGGTTTGGGTTGTGTCCATTCTACGAATCCTCAGGTCTCACTTTCAGAAGGTTTTCCTCTCCTCATTTTCTGCTTCAGAGTCTCTTCGTATAGAGATTGGTACTCGTGTACCATCCTCTCCAGGCTGAATCGGGTAACAACCATCTCTCTCGCCTTTTGTCCCATGGACTGGGCTGCCTTTGGGTCTCGGAGTAAGGTGATGATGGCTTCGGCCAGTGCCTCGGGGTTCCCAAAGGGGACAAGAAGCCCGGTTTCACCGTGGCGCACCAGTTCCCGGTTGCCTCCCACGTCGGTGGCGACCACTAGTTTCCCCTGTGCCATAGCCTCAAGCAGGCTGTTGGAGCAGCCCTCAGTCCCTGAAGTCAGGGCAGCGATATCGAAAGCAGCCAGGTAGGGGCCAACATCACGTTGCTCCCCGAAGAAGACCGCCTTTGAACCGAGTCCCAGTTCCAGGCTGAGTTCTTCCAGTTGATTCCGCAGTGGCCCGTCTCCTACGATGGCGAATCTTGTATCTGGCACAACCCGGCTGATAATGGCGGCTGCCCTGAGGAAGTCGGTGTGGTTCTTGAGAGGAACCAGGCGGGCCATCATACCCACAACCTTGCCGGTGGGAGGTACGCTGAGCCGGCGCCTCACCTGCTCCGCCTCTTCTTTACGGGCAATAAGGCGGTTGAGGTTAATCCCGTTATAGATAACCTTTATGCGGCTGGAGTTAATACCTCGCTGGATAAGGTATTTCCCTCCCGCTTCGCTGTTAGGAATAGCCCAATCGGCAAAGTGAGAGAGGAAGTCCTCGGTCTTGAGGTAGAGGCGATAACCAAAGGATGCATTCTTCCTCCCCGGGCCGGACCTTTCGGTTACAATTTTCACCGGTGTGCGGCACAAGAGAGCTGGCAGGAGACCAAAAAGGGTCGCTGGTGTCAAGAAAGGCTGGACCACATCCACCTTAGTCCTGCGCAGGACAGCGAAGACCTTGAACAGGCAGAAAAAGTCGTATTTACCTTTCTGGTTCAGGGTAACGACCTGGAGCCCGGCCACCTCCCTGAATTCCGCCTCCATAGGCCCCCCGGGGTGAAGGGTAAGGACAATGGGGCGGAACCGTGCCTTGTCCAGGCCCCTGACCAGTTCCAGGAGCTGGCGCTGCGCCCCATCCCTTGCCAGGTCGGTTACGGGGAAAAGCACCGTCAACCTGTCCTTCATGAGCCTGTTCCTTTCTTCACAACCATAGCGGAAATCTGGAGTTTATGCTGAGGCATTCAGTAGACTGGAAGTTCGATGCCGCTGTGCTCAGATCAGACCGGGACTAAGGCAGCTATCCTGCCTTCTTCAACGGTCATATGCCAGGGTTTGATTTATCATATTGGAGCCGCCTCGTATGGCTTCCCCAGGGCCAGCACGGAGCTGGACTTGCCTCTCAACCGTTTCCAGAATTTCCATGGCCAGAAAATCTTTGGTTTCGCCGCTTGGTAGATTGAAAAGAGCCGATAGTGCCGGGAAGACAGTATCAAGTCGGAAAATCGGCGCTGAGTTATTCGTGGCATTGCAAATTCATAGTGTTCCAGCAATTGAGAAACGAAATCAACCTGGTATCCTGCTTGCTCCAGTGCTTTGCGCAGTGAGTGTGGCCCCCACCAGGTCAGGGTTCTCGGGGGCAGGCTTGCCGCCGAGAGCTTTGGAGGCGAAGGGAAGCGGTTCCACACGGCTATCAGCAGGACGGCTTTGGGAAACTTGCTCCGTATAGCCTTGAGGAAACTAACCGGGTCAGACAGGTGCTGTAGCATGAAGAAAGAGGTACAGACTGCAGGCTGTTCCCAGTTATAAGGCACTGAGTCTACCATGCCGTGCCATATCTCGAAACCTTCGTTGGTAAGTATATCTACAACCTCTTTAGCCACATCGAGTCCAATAGGCGTGAACCCATTCTTGTTGAGGGCGGATAGCCAGTATCCTAGACCACAGCCCATGTCCAGCACGACCGAACCCGCAGGGATGTTGTTCTTCAGCCAGCCCATAGCCTCAGTGTGAGCTGCACACCAGGAAAGTGCTCTCTCGGGGTCAATGTTGCCTTTTTTCCACTGCTCTCTCAACAAAATGCGCTGATTATATTGTTTCATCCCCGGGTTCTCGGAGAGCCCTTGATATGCCTTGTTGTACAAAGACTCTGGTGGCTCGGGCAGTGTCATCGGGCTGGCGAAGGCCAGTTTGCAGGACATGCAACACCGCATTTCACCCCAGTTCGACACGGGTTGGATGGGAACCGATTCTTCATGGCATATAGGACACAGGCCGTCGGCTGGCATCGCTTACCTCCCTTTCCTCGCAGGGTGGTCAACCCCCAGAGGCTGTTCCTGGGATAGGGCGGCTTTCTGGGTCAAACTGTCCGCTCTCTCAGCCAGGCGAGGCATTGTTTGGCAGCGAAATATGCCAAGGATGGTTGCCCTGAAAGGGGAAAGTCGCTCAAAATGATTTACCAGCCGGTGATAAATCAGGCCGGCAGCATATAGTGGGGTTAGCCAACCAAGGTATGCTGGGTCTTGGTCAATGCAGCGGACTTCAACAGGCGTGAATCCGGCGTCTCTCATCATTGTCTCTATCTTTTTAGGCGTATTCACCTTGTATGGTGTAGGGAAAGTCTTGTCCTTTCTTCCGAGAACATATTGGGCAAACCACTTGTGAAACCAGAAGGGCGTTAATAAACTCAAAAGGTATGTGTAGTGGCGGAGATTAGGGGTCACGTAGATAACGATGGCATTGTCTTTACATATGCGGGCGAATTCTCTGAAACAGTCTTCAGGGTTGTCGAGGTGTTCGATTACCCACTTGGCTGTAACAAGGTCAAAGACGTTATCCCGAAAGGGCAATTTGCCAAGGTCGGCATGGACAAATGCGTCAACTTTTGCGTTGCCCGAAATCTGCTCGTCCGCATCAACTCCTACAACCATTCGACAGTTTCTCTTAATCACCTTGGTACTGATTCTTGTCCCACAGCCGGCATCCAGTACGACGTGATGAGGCTGCAGAAGGTCACGGATTATCCCCTCGAATTGCTTCTGTGTCGATACCTGCTGGGAGCCAAACTTTTCAAGGGTCGGCACCCCTAACTTCAATAACCTTTTGAGCAATAAGTCCTCCCGATGGAACAGATTACCAAGCGGCAAGCATCACGCTCGCAATGAGTTGCCGATGTTCCACAACAACCCCTCTATCAACAACATTCATAGAATCACGACCTCTTATGAACCGGCATTCCCCTCAACTTGAGGTATCTGTGCCCGGCCGTTTCTTTGCAGCGCTAGTTTAGTAGTGGCCAGGGAGAACCCCCCCAGTATCCACAAGAGCGGTATTGTGGCCATCAGGTTGTGATAGAAGGCGTTTACTCCATAGGCTACCAGGGCGGCGGCTAGGCCTAAGGATAGTCCCTTGATAAAGCGTCGCTTGGATACTTTATATGAGGTAAGGAAGTTGCGCAGAATGGCGATAAAAAGACCTATGTAGGCGACAAGCGCCAGCGTTCCGTAGGATACCCATACATTCAGGAAATCGTTGTGGGGAGCTTCGGTCCCCAAGGTGTTGTAGGCCCAGTATGTTTCCGACTCCCACTCCAGCAGGGACGGATCAACAGTTGAGGCGTATTGCGGCGACACGTTTCTATATTGGTCACCACCAATGCCAAGGACAGGGTTATCGATGGCAATATTGATGCCCGACTGCCACAATATCTGTCGTGAAATAGAGCTTGCCTCTTGGCCACCCTCTGATCTGCCTCCGAGGAATATGCTGCCTGAAATGCCAGTTATCTCGATAAAGGCGATCGCCACCAGCAAGGCCGTCAGTATGAACTCGCCCCTGATCCTTGTCTTTAGAAATAGTACCAGTGCCGCCAGCCCTAACAACAGGGCGAGGAGGGCGGAGCGTGTGTAGGTAAAGTACAAGGCCAGCGCCATCAGTGGTAGGGACAACAGTAGTAGCCTCTTGGTGCTGGAGTTTACCCCTCTGGCTAGATATACGCTGAGCACAACCAGAACTGCCGTCGTCAGGATATAGGCTAGTTCTAGTTGTGTCTCGGCCATCCCGGGCACCCGGGTCTGCCCATTCTGAAGGAAACCCGGGATGAGAGTGACCTGGTCCATTCCTAAGAATCGGAAATTTTGTGCCAAACCAACAATGGCGGAGGCAGTTACAGCGACAAAAGCCACGCCGCAGAGAATCTTCAGTTCCTTTGAACTTCGGATCACGGCGGGCAAGAAGATAACAATCAGTAGACCGGCCACCATGTTTCGGAAATCCCTGAAGGCATAGTCAAATCCGGAGTTGACCAAGTTGGCGACCATGCTCATAGCCAGTAACACTGCAAGCGGGATGAGCACCCGCCACGCCTTTGGCCCCAGCTTGATCTGCTTTTGGACAAAGAAGTGCAACAGGACAAGCCCGGTCAGCATCAGTATCAAGAGACGCAGGCTTATGGCAAAACCAAAAGGGGTGTTGATCGTATAGCTGGTGATAGTGAACTGGTTGACGAGCAGGGCGGCCATAGCCCAGAGCGGCCTTCTGAGACTGAAGAGGAACAGAGCAGCTACTGCCAGCAGCGCTATGGTAGCGGGACCCACCGGGCTGAAAACCCACAGGGCAACTGCCGCCAGAACAGCCAGGACAATGCCTAGCGGGCGGTTTAGAAGACCAGGTTCTTGAGCTACAACTTCCGTGTTCATGTCTTAGTGAGTAAACCCTTGTAAACCTTTAAGTATTCATGTTTCATGACCGGCCATTGGCAGTTGCGGTAGAAAGCCAGAGCATTGGAGGCGAGGTGGGCTCTCTTTTCTGGACTGCGATAGAGCTCCAAGATCCGGGCGGCTAGGTCCCGCTCATCGTCAGGCCGGAAGAAGGCGACGCAGTCATTGTTATTAAAGGTATCTACTAGGCTGGGCAGGGCACTGACCACGGCCGGCTTACTCAGAGCGAAGTACTCGAACAGCTTGTTGGGCAAGCCGACATCATTAAGCATGGGCGCCAGCCCGATGTCAGCCCGCGCGATGTGTGCTGGGACGTCATCGTAGCGTGCCAGGCCGAAGTTTACATATTCCTCGACTCCTAGGTCACGAGTCATCTTTTCCAGGACCGGGCGATATTGCCCTCGCCCCAGTATGTCCACTCTCAACCTGGGGATATCCGTTATGAGCAAGGGAACAGCCTTGACTAGAGTCTGCACTCCGTATCTCTTGACAAGGGTGCTGACGACTATCAAGCGGAAGTGGTTATTGTGCTCGGCAACGGGAAGAGATTCGGGGTTGAAGATAGCGTCATCGGGGACGTTCAGAACCACGGTAATCTTTTCGCTAGGGATTCCACGGCTTTCCATCACTCGCTTATAGAGAATGCCATCGGAGACGATGACATGGTGGGCATATTGGGCGGTCACCTTCTCTATAAAGCGCATAAGTCTGGCTCCTATGTGGTTGGGGCTCGTCTTGAAGGTGGACATGAACAGCGCCGGTGCGTTCTCAAACATGTAGAGGATAACCTTGCTGCCCCATATGAGTCTGGCAAGGATAGTGACGAAGACAAGGAAGTCGGGCATGGTATTCACCTCTACCACGTCGTATCGCTTCTTCAGTGAAAGCTGGAACAGCTTGAGGAAGCTCAGGATAAAGAAGGCGCTGTAGTCAAAAATGTACCACAGGACATTTCCCCGATGATATTCCCTCAAGAGGCGATAGACGTTTACCCCCTTGACGTTCTCGTGCTTCTTCTGTCCTTTCCATCTGAGGCAGATAACGTCTACTTCGTACCCCGCACCGACCAGAGTCTCGGCATTTCTCCTGACGTTCCTCTGTCCCGGGTAGTACTTATGCCTGATGATGCACACCCTTCTCATTGCACCGTACTTGCTTTCTGCCAGAACCAGAGTCTGGCCAGCCCCCGCCCTCTCTTCTCTCGGACGAGGTCTTCATAGAGGGAGATGATCCTTCGGCTGATGGCTCCGACCTCCATATGTCCTATTCTTTCTCGACCATTAGTTCTTTTGCCCCGCTGAAGGGCCAGCTCCAGTTTCTCGGCCACGTCCTGGGGGTCCTGTGAACAGAGATAGCACCCCTCGGTGTCTCCTATGACCTCGGGTACATCACCGGCGGGTACCGAAACGATAGGTAAATTACATGCCATGGCCTCTTTAATGACCATAGGCGAACCCTCACCGTCCGATACCAGGACCAGGACGTCACAAGCACTCATATACTTTGGGACGACGGATAACGGCTGCTTCGATACCAGGACTAGCTCTACATTGGGGTCCCTTTCCTGGAGCAGCTCCATAGATTTCTGCACAATGTCAAATCTCTTTATCCACCGAAAATATTCCCCGGCATAGAGAACCAGTTTCTTGTCCTGAGGCAGGTTTAGCTCGTTCCGCGCCTGTTCCTTGGGCAGTGGTTTAAATAGGTCAAAGTCAATACCACAGGGGATGACCTGGGCTTTGCTAAAGTGACCCTTCTCCTTCATCTCTGGAGAGACTACAATGGCTCTGTCCATGAACGGGGTAACCATCTGGCAAAGACGAGCCTCCCGGCCCCGAAATACCTGGGAGCCATGGTGAGTAAGGACTACTGGATGGAGGAACTGTGCTCGGGCAATAACCCCTGAGAACACATAGTGGGCGTGAATCAGGTCATAGCGGTTGGTCAAAAGCCTGGCCCAGAGCCGCGGGATACCCCATAGATAGTTAAGCCGGCTTTTTATGCCATTAACGAATAGTACATCTACCTCCGCCCCTTCATTCCTCAAGGATTTCACCTGCTGCTCAACAAAGGTACCGTGAGAAACATAGCTGGGCGTGGGGTACATATTGGTAAGCACCAGAACCTTCACTCTGTCACCTCCCTATTTCCCAAGTACCACCGGGTAAAGAGGGGTATTCCATCTTCTATGCTTATCTTAGGCTCGTAGCCCAAAATCGCCCGGGCTTTTGAGATGTCAGCCAGGGTGATGGGCACCTCCCCCGGTGGGGGTGTCAGGTTCCTTATTCTGGCCTTTTTGCCCAGGGCATCTTCGATCAGCCTCAGGAGGTAACTGAGGCTCACGGGCCTGCCATCCCCCAGGTTGAATATCTGGAACGCTTCTTCCCGGTGGGCCAAGACAGCCTCAAGGCCAGAAATTATATCGTCGATGTAGGTATAGTCTCGGGCGGTACCATCGCCAAAGAGGGTAACCTCATCGCCGCGGTCTATCATGGTGACGAAGTGATGTATAGCCATCTCCGGTCTCTGGCGAGGTCCGTATACGGTGAATAGTCTAAGCACCACCGTAGGCAGGCTATAGAGATGACTATAGGTGCGGCAAAAGAGTTCCGCTGCTGCCTTTGAGGCAGCGTACGGCGAGATGGGGTAGCCCACTCTTGAATCCTCGCTGAACGGAGCATTGCCATTTAGACCATAAACGGAGGAGGAGGAGGCAAAGACGAATTGTCTGACCCCGAAAGTTCGGCTTGCCTCCAGCAGTTTGATGGTTCCGCTTATGTTGACGTCCTGGTAAAGCAGGGGATACTCCAATGAGGGCCTGACCCCGGCTCGAGCCGCCAGGTGCATCACCACATTGATGCCATTCTCTGAGAAGATACGGGTCAGCAAGGAGGTATCCCTGATGTCTCCTTTCTCCAATCGAAAGCCATCCTCTGCCTCCAGGGCACGGATGTTATTCCACTTGATGGTTGGGGGATAGAAATCGTCAAAATTATCCAGCCCCACCACCTGGTACCCGAGACGGAGCAGCCGTTCTGCCAGATGGGAGCCGATGAAGCCAGCAGCCCCGGTAACCAGGACTACTTCACTCATTCCTCCTCCTCTTCCTCTTCGGCTGCCGTAGAAGACGAAGGCATTCCGTTAGCCAGCCACCTGCGGTTCAGCACCAGCCAGGCGCCGCCGATACCGAGCACAGCGCCCATCATCAGGGCATTTCGGCCCCTTACCCTCTCCGGGGGCACTTCGGCGGGGATTGTGGGTTCCCCTATGGAATAGAAGGCAATCATCGCCGGTGTCTCAGCACTATCAGCGGACCATGAGGCCAGGGTCTGAGTCAAGCTGTCAAGTTGGTCACTCAGTTCCCCGGCCTTGGTTTGGGCGCTCATATAGGCTAACTTCTGTTCCGGTGTTAA
The DNA here is from genome assembly GCA_964575695.1 of uncultured Dehalococcoidales bacterium. GTDB lineage: Bacteria > Chloroflexota > Dehalococcoidia > Dehalococcoidales > W111 > CAZNSC01. The sequence continues at coordinate 20,859 of CAZNSC010000019.1, read as the reverse complement.
CTCGACGACGGTTTCCGCCTCCATGCCAGATAGCTCACTTTTGGCTTGACCTAAGGCAATGCTTGCCCTCTCCATCGCTTTCACAGCATCTGTGTACGCATCATCAGTGTCACCCTCGGCAATTAGTACAGCCAGTTGCTCTGCCCGGTTATCAAGCTCGACCTGTAGTGCCCTGACCTTGGCACTGAGAGAAATATAATCCGGGTCTAGTTCGAGATTATGAGGATACGGTTGTGGCGCAAGGCGAGCCACATCCTTTTCGGCTTCAATAAGAGCCGCCCTAACGCTCTCCCATTCCTTCAACTTATCCTGGTGCTCCTGGAGCCGTATTCTCTGTTCTTCCATGTCGAGATATTCCTGAATAGCACTCGCTGTGGCACCGACAAGGAAGACTGCTTCCTGGTTGTTGTTGGTGGTTGCTTTTATTTCGATAGACGGACTGTCACTCGTGTAGTCGTATCTGATTCTCATTATCTGGGCTAGCTCATAAGCACTATGGGAGTATTGCGGGGCTTTTTCCGCTACCTGCTGGCTCAGGAACTCGAGGAAGGGGATGCTATTCATCTTGGCGGCGTAGTACTCTCCTAACCTTTGGAGGTCTTTCAGATATACGTAGGAGGTGCCGCGATTTGTGATTCCGATGTGCACAGCGCTTGTGTAAAGGGGTTCGGTTGGGGTTTCCGCAGCGACAACGGGTGGCCACCCGATTCTGAACCCGCCAATCTGGGGGCTCATGGCCCAGTAGACAATCCCCAGCCCACCCCCCACGATAAGCCCAATAGCCAGTGTTATGACGGACCAGCGACTAAAAAGCGGGACCATTCCGACTGCCTCTTTTTCGTGCTTTTGCTCTCCAATGCCTGAATCCGTCTCGTGTTGCTCTTCGGCCGCTGAAGCCAACTTACGCCTTTGTCTTTCAATTAGTGATGCAATCTCCCGTCTCCGCTCTTCGACCAATGAAGTTACTCCATGCTTCCCGACAAATCGCTGTCTGACAAATACTTTAATTCTGCCAGTTAAGTGGAATAAAAGTACACCTAGGAGTAATCCTGCGACAATAGAGCCCATAATAGTTAGAATTACTTGCCACCATGCCATAGCTAGCCTCCTGTTACTAGATAGTATGTGTCCCGGTTACAGTTCATCTGCTAACCTTCAATCTGGATTCGGTGAAGTCCCAGATACAGTTACAAACATAAGTCACTTCTTCAGCAGTCAGCTCGGGGTATATGGGAAGTGACAGTATTTCTCCGGCCACTCTCTCGGTGACCGGCAGGTATATGGTGCTTCCATAGTAGCTGTCCCAGGCCTCCTGCAAGTGAACGGGGATGGGGTAATGCATACCTGTAGCCACGCCCTTGCTTTCTAGCCAGCCTCGGAGCTGATCCCGCTCGGGAGTTCTAATGACATAAAGATGGTAGACGTGCTTGGCGCCTGGCGTCTCCTTTGGTTTCACCACCGATGGCGGCAGACAGGCATCATAGGTCTGGGCGAGGTAGCGTCTCTTTTCGTTCCATTTATCAAGGTGGGGAAGCTTTACCCTCAGTATGGAAGCCTGGATTTCATCAAGGCGACCGTTGAGCCCGAAGAAGGGATGATGATATTTGGCATCCTGACCGTGGTCACGCAGCATCCGGCACTTCCTGGCTATATTGGCGTCGGAGGTTACGATCATACCTGCCTCGCCATAGGCACCCAGGTTCTTGGTAAAATAGAAGCTAAAGCAGCCTGCGTTTCCCAGGGAGCCCGTCCGACGTCCATAGTACTCAGCACCGTGAGCCTGACAGGCGTCCTCAATCACCTTAAGCCTGTGGGCCTGCGCCAGCTTCAGGATCGAATCCATATTGGCCGGTTGCCCGTAGAGATGGACAGGGATAATAGCTCTGGTTCGGGCACTGATGCTCCCCTCTATCTGGGACGGGTCTATATTATAGGTATCGGGGTCAATGTCGACTAAGACAGGCCGGGCTCCCACCAGGGCGATGGCTTCGACGGTGGCGAAGAAGGTATTGGACACAGTGATTACTTCATCTCCCGGGCCAACCCCGCAGGCAAGGAGTGCCAGGTGAAGGGCTTCCGTCCCTGAGCCCACGCCGATAGCAAACTCTGCGTCGCAGTAGGTGGCGAACTCGGACTCAAACGCCTGAACATTCTTGCCCAAAAAGAGCTGCATTCCCTCTAGAGCCCGACCTATCTCAGCCAGCACCTCTTCCTTGATACCCTGGTATTGTCTCTTGAGATCAACGAGTGGTATGTGCACTTTCGAACCTCCCCAGAAGATGGCTATAAGGTTTGTCAATAAGATTGGTGGTACAGACCAGGTCCTCTACCCTGCCCATGACCAGGGCCGGGTTGCCATAGGCTACCGCCCCCGGCGGGATATCGGCAGTGACCACGCTTCCGGCACCGATCACAGCGTATTCACCGATAGTTACCCGTGGGAGGATGCACGAATTGATGCCAATCTGGGCCCCCCTTCTGATAACAGGCCCCTTCATACACTCGATGGCCTTGGGGCACCCGGGGTGAATATCGTTGGCCAGGCAAACGCCAGGACCCAGAAAGGCATTGTCTTCGATGACTGTGAACTGGGTGACATAGACGTTGTTGTGAAGTTTGACGTTGTTCCCTATTGTGCAGCCGTAGTCGATGACGGAGTTACTCCATATGCAGAGATTGTCCCCGATAAAGTTCTGCTCTCTGATAATCGCATTGTGACCGGTCTCCAGATTGTGGCCGATGCATGTGCCACCATAAATTATGGTCCCACTTCGAATGCGAGCATCATTACCAATGATGAGTAGTTGATCCTCACTGCGGGATGATGGGTAACCCAGAATGACACCGGTATCAATGATAGCCCTTTCTCCCAGTTGCACCGCCAGGTTATTTCCTTGCTGTCCCATGAACGCTTCTCTCTGGTTATTCACTAGTATCTCTCCTCAGTGAATTGCTGCGGCATCGGGCTCGGCAGTGACCCTGACCGAAGGCAGTCTTTCTCGCTGACCTCCGTTCAAGAGGGACCTGTTGGCTGCTTCCAGGATATTGACCACCCTGAGTCCTGCCCAGCCGTCGCTCCTCGGTCTCAAACCTTCGGTTATGCATCGGAGGAAGTGCTTGCACTCTAGCTTCAAAGGCTCGCCGTTAGAAATAAAGGGAATGGTAACATCGCCGTAGCGGTAACGAGGTGGCCAGGTGATAGCTCCCTCATTGTCAGTGGGAACGGCAAGTCCCTTATCGTAGATGCGTATTTTCTCCGCTTCCGAGACATCATCATAGAGCGCCATCTTTTGGCTACCGACAATAGTAATCTCGCGCACCTTACGAGGGTCAAGCCAACTCAGATGTATATGGGCACGGGCGCCGCTGGAGAAGATGATCTCCAGGTAGGCGACATCACAAATATCAGGGTGTATGTAGCTGGCTCCCCGAGCGCTCACCGCAATCGGTTCCTGATCCAGCAGGCAGAGCACGATGCATATATCATGCGGGCCGAGATCCCAGAGGACATTAACATCCGGTTGGAAGAGACCCAGGTTAAGGCGGGCAGCGTCAACACCGTAGATCTCCCCCAGTTCCCCACTCTCTACCAGCTGTCTCAGGAAATCCACAGCTGGATGGTACTCATAGATATGCCCCACCATAAGCACCCGGTTTTGTTTCTCAGCTAGCTCAATCAGTTCCATAGCCTCTGCGCTGTTGCAGGTCATAGGTTTTTCTACCAGGACATGCTTATTATGGAGCAGTGCCTCCTTGGCCAGTTGATAGTGGGTGCTGACCGGGGTAGCCACGACCACAGCATCCACGCTGTCTTGGAGAAGATCCGTAAAGTCAGAAGTTGTGGCTATGTAGGGGTACTGATTCCGGATCTGCTGGAGTCTCTCCTCTTTAAGGTCGCAGACTACAGTCAGGTTTGCCTCCGTTAGCTCATGGAAGTTCCTGATGTGCTTCGGTCCCCAGTAGCCGCAGCCGACGATGCCAACGTTGACCATCTTACTTCTCCTTTCGTTGCCGCTTAGCTGCCATCTCCTGTTAGTACAGTGCGTATAGTCAGCAACAGAATCTTGGCGTCTAAAAGCAGCGACTGTCTCTCTATATAATCAATATCAAGACTTACCATATCGTCAAAAGAAAGTCTTTTCCGTCCGTATACCTGCCACAGTCCGGTGATGCCGGGGGTGACGGCAAACCTTTTCTGATGCCAGTCCTCGTACATTCCCACAGCAAAAAAGACTTCCGGTCGTGGACCGACAAAGGACATGTCCCCTCTTAACACATTAAGAAGCTGGGGTAGCTCATCCAGGTTGGTCTTACGAAGCAAGGCACCAAATCTGGTGACCCGTGGGTCATCAATGACCTTGTACACCCCCTGCCCCTGTTGATCCACTCGATAGGGGGCATTTTCGAGAATGTATTTCCGCAAATATGCTCGGTAGCTTAGGTCATCGTTATTTATGTACATGGTACGGAATTTGTAGGCAGTGAATCTGCGTCCGTCCTTTCCCGCTCGCTCTTGGCGGAATATCGGAGTCCCTGGTGAATCAAGCCTAATCACTATTGCAATGGCGATCCCAAAAGGGGATATAATGGCTATTAGCATCAGTGCCAGCAAACGGTCAAGAATACCCTTCCACCACGGATAGGTGAATAGACCCCCAATTCCTCTTCGGCTCCTGCCGGCGGCAACCTCCTGCGGCGCCCTTTCTCTCGGGAAAGCCGCGGCGCCTTCCGCGCGGTATCTCTCTCCGGCACTGCTTGACTTCAGCTGTTGCATCTCCCCTAGACCTGTTCCTGCAAAACACATTTTTTAGTCACTCCCATATTCTAACCTCCACAGGTTAGAACCAAGTAAGACATCGGTTAAGAGTCGGTTTGAATTGTAGTAAATTGCTGTCCATTATCGGGGGGAACTCCCTGCCGAGCCGACGGCAGCGCTCAGCGCTGTCGGCATTTCCCGTTTTCTGCTGCGGGTTGCTATCTTCCCCGGCTTCTTGTAACCGAACCCGCTACGGCCGAAACCCTGGTATATGAACTCCGCTTCAGCCATCTCTTCCGGATTAAGTAGATTACGACCATCAATAAGGATGGGACTATTCATCAGAGAGCTCATCCTGCCGAAATCGAGCTTTTTGAACTCGTCCCAATCGGTAACCAGTACTATGGCATCGCTGCCGGCAGCCACTTCGTAGGCATCGGCACAACAGGTTAACGCAGGGAGAAGTCTGGCGGCCTTCTCCATAGCTAAGGGGTCATAGGCTTTAACCTGGCAGCCTTGCGCCTGGAGGAGTGGGATGAGTGATAGCGATGATGCCTCCCGCATATCATCGGAATTGGGCTTGAAAGAGAGCCCGAGGACGCCAACGGTCTTGCCATCCAAGGAGCCAAGCAACTGGCGAAGTTTCTCCACAACCAGGCGGGGTTGCCGCAGGTTGATCTGCTGTACGGCACGAATCAGCGGCAAAGGAACGCGATGGCTTTTTGCCATGTTGATAAGTCCTCTGACATCCTTAGGCAGACAACTGCCGCCCCATCCCAGCCCGGCACCCAGATAGCCGTCGCCACAGCGAGGTTCCATGCCGGTTACCTTTGCCACCTTGACCACGTCGACCCCAAGCTCGTCGCAGAGCAGGGCAATCTCATTGATAAAGCTGATCCTGGTAGCCAGGAAAACGTTGGAAGCGTACTTTGACATCTCGGCGGTTCTGTTGTCACACATAATCATCTGAGAGTTCAGTGGTTCGTAGAGTTCAGCCACGGCATCGGCGGCATTCCGGTCAGCGGCTCCGACAACTATCCGGATGGGATGCATGAAGTCGAAGACCGCCAGGCCCTCTCGCAGGAATTCGGGATTTGATACTACGGGGAGGTCGAGATTGCTGCGCACATGGCGGGCGATTATTCGGGCTATGAGGTCGGCGGTGCCAACCGGCACTGTGCTCTTGATGACCACAATCAGGGGCTCGTCAGCGGCTTTAGCAATGCTTTCTGTTGCTGAGCGCACCCATTTCAGGTCAGGTTTTCCATTAGAGGTCGAGGGCGTACCCACTGTGATGAAGGCAAACTGGCTGCCTTCCAGCCCCTGTGCATAGTCAGCAGTCAGGCGTAACCTCCCCTCTGCGCAATTACGGTGCCAGAGCTCGGGCAGACCTGGCTCATAGACAGGCAACACCCCCTGCCCCAGAAGGTCCAGCTTCTCGGGGTCAATTTCCAGTATGGTTACCTCATGGCCAAGCTCGGCGAAACAAGCGGCTGTGACCAGGCCAACGTATCCGGCCCCGATAACACTGATTTTTCTCATTATGACCGTACCTCCAATCCAGTTTTAATTGAGGCTACCTGCAACTCTCTCCTTCTCCATGCACGGAGGAAGGTGCTTACCACCTGGGGGTCAAAACGGTGCCCTGAATCAGCAGCCAGCCCCTTCACTGCCTCCTCAGGCTCTAGAGTCTGTTGAGGCGAGAGGCCTGAGGTCATGGTGTCAAAGGCATCAACAATAGCCAGAATCCTGGCCCCGAATGGAATCTTTGCTCCCTTCAGGCCCGAGGGGTAGCCTGTGCCGTCATATCGCTCATAACTGTGTAGAGCGATGGACAGGACCGGTGCCAAAAAATTGATACGCCAAAGTGCCTTCTCCACGACGTTGAACAGCTCTCTAAGGCTGGTGACCTTTTCTAGAGTGTGTGGTACCCTCTGTTCCAACATCTCCTTAGGCAGTGAAACCGTTCCCAGGTCCTTGAGCAGGGCGGCGCAATAGAGTATCTGCTGCTCACTTCTTGATAACTTGAATTCGTCAGCGATAGCTAGCGCATTTTTGGCCACCCGTTTGGCGCTCTCGACATCAAAGAGACACCCCGCCCGCGCTAACCGGGCAATCTGTCTATTGACGGCGAGCACCGCCTCCGAGGTGGCAAGCTGTTCGGTCTCCTGCTGCAAAACCCGGTCCTGTTCCCTTTCTAGCTCACTGGTAAGATCGTCGGCCAAGAACAAGGAGCGATTGCAGAGCACTTCAAGTTCTTGCACCCTGCAACTGAGGCTGTCCAGACTCTCCGCTATAGCTGGCGGCACTAGCTCCACAGTCGAACTCAAGAGCCGACGTATATTCTCGAGCTGGGCCCGTGCTGCCATGCTATCCTGCTCTGCCTCTGATTGCAGACGATTGACCTGTTCCACCGAACTCCGCCACCTCTTGGGAACAACGATGGTGAAAATACTCCCTTCTCCTTTCTGGCTCCTAACACTGAGCTTTCCCCCGAGAGCATGCAATAACACCTTCGCCAGATAGAGATCATTTCTCCGCCCCTTGCTGGTCAGACTCTCGAGTTGACCCCGGAAAAGGGTTGCCAGTTCACCCGGAGGGATATAGCGGTTACGATTAATGACTTCCACAATAATGAAGGTCTCGCTCGCTTCGGACACGCATACCTGCACTCGGTCACCGAACGCACCGGCCTTAATCTCGTTTCTCAAGAGATAGAAAAGTCCCTGAGCGAGGCCCCTTCCGTTCACCATCAGCCGTCCGATGTCCTCAACTCCCTCGATGTCAATCTCAATTCCCCGCTGTTCTGCCAGCACCTGCACCTGCGACATAATCCATTCGACAATCTCCCTGAGGTCCACCACTCCTGGAGTAGTGCGGTCTGTAGCCCATTCTAATGTTTTCAGGTGCTCGAGTTCCGCTAAGATGCGGAGCAGCTGCCCGATATTCTCTTGGATTGCCTCCAGGCTAGTCGGTTCCCCGAGGTCAAAATCCTTAGCCTGGTGGCCGGGTAGCGATTCCAGGCAGTCCTTTATTGCATTGATCGGGGTCTCTAGCTCCCTGGCTAGGAAAACTACCCATGCTAACACCCCGTGCATCGTTTTCAACTCTTCTCGATACGCAGGTGGTGTACCCCTGTGGACAGGGCTGGGACGTAGTGTGATGCCGTTTTCGCGCCGATCAAAGTAGTAGTTGCTCCCCGGGTAACTTCTCAGGAAATCTCTCAGTTCAGCGGCAATATCGGTGACCTGGAGGTAGTGGTCGAATGCCCGCTTCTCGTTGGTGATCACTGCGATAGAAAGGCTCATGATTGGGCATTGTTCGCGCTGGTAGAATCGTCCCTGATATTCCATATAGCCCCTGTCTAAATCCGTCTGGGAGTACAGGCTTCTTACGCGACTATCGAAGTCGGCGATAATCCTTCGGCAAAGGATTCGTGCCTTTTGGGGTGTGCTGATGACCACGAAATCGTCGCCATCAAGGTGTCCCGCCACATCATCCGGGTTGCCAAATAGCCGCACTGCTTCGCGGAGTATCTCAGCGAGAAGTTGAATGGCGCGATCGCCCTGGGGGAAACCATACACATAGTTGAAAGTCTTCAAATAGTCTATATCCACATAAATGGCAGCGAAAATCTTATTCTGTTTAATGAGAGCCGTAATCCGGTTATTTATCTGGGTACGGTCCGGCAATCTGGTCAGGGGATTTACATTCTTATCCTCTTCCATTCGTTTGAAGCAGGCGTCGACTAAAGCCACCACCTCAGCCGGGGCAAAGGGTTTGGTAATATAACCCTCTGCCCCGGCAGCTATAGCGGCTATCCTATCCTCGCTATCAACCTTGGCACTGATGATTATTACGGGGATGTGGCTAGCCTGCGGTGACTCATTCAGTTGTCGGCAGACATCAAGGCCATCTAGGTCAGGAAGGAGGACGTCAAGCAGAATCAGGTCCGGCCTCTCTTCATAAGCCTTGGTTAGGGCTTCGGTCCCGTTCTGAGCCGAGATAGTATCGAAATTTGCGTGCGCTAGATTTACCTTCAGGATTTGGATTACCTCCGGATCATCATCAACCACCAAGACCTTTCTTCCCCTTTGCCTTGATGCTGGGTCTTCCATTATAATTCCCCCTGTTGCATTTTCGATCCGTGACGTCATTGGTTGCTGATTGCTCTATAGCAATAGCATAAGGCCAGTCCGTTAGAACAGCGTCAGAGGTAAGTTAGAAAAAGGTTAGAATTTGTAGTATGGGTGTTGCCAGTCTTGGTAGAACACTGTTCCAGAACTTAAAACCTTCCCACACCTAGCACGATCTGCAATAATGGCTCTAACCAGCTGGTACAAAATAGGAGCCGAAAAAGGGAAGATGAGGTAGGAAAAGACTAGATAGGTCATCTTGACATTTGTTATCCAGCGAATTATCTTTTATTTAGGGATTAGTTTGGCCGCGACCGGAAGGGGATAAGGCCGGGACGGGAAAGTGTGCAAAGGGGACGAGAGAGTAGTCGCACGGTTCAAACACCGCATCGCTGCTTAGCTGCTCGGCACAACTTTCAGCGGCTTCACAAAAGCCAAGCTCAGCAGTGGATATTGTTTTGAAATGTCATAAATTTGTTACTTTTTTGGTGTTGGTTTTATGATTTTGTTGTTCACGATGTTTTATAGTGGATTCAGGAGGTAGGAGATACGGGCTAGGCTGAAAGTTTGACTGGTTATATTAAGACGAGAGGGAGACAGTGAACTGCTATCTGTAATTGGTCACTTGGGTAGCAGGGAGTCAGTAGTGAAACCGGCCTTGCGGGTCGGTTTTTGTTTTGGTGAATGACAGGTTGGGAGCCAACCCTTAAGTGGAGGGTGAACTATGAAAGAGAAAGTCTTGGTAGTCGATGACGATGTCGAGCTTCTGGGCTTGGTCAAGATGTGGCTGCAAAATACCGGATATGACGCGGTCACTGCTGAGGACGGCGCTGCCGGTATGCGCCGGGTCTATAGCAGCCGCCCCGACCTGGTGCTCCTTGACATTAACATGCCACAAATGGATGGATGGGAGCTTTGCCGCCGGATTCGGGATATGAGCGACATTCCTGTCATTATAGTTACTATTAACGGGCAAAAAACCGACCGGTTGAGAGGGTTTAGCGTCGGTGCCGATGACTACGTTACTAAGCCCTTCGACTTTCCGGAACTGATGGCTCGTGTGGGAGCTGTTCTGCGACGGGCCAATACGAGCCGGCAAGAGGGGAAGCTAGGCACTTTCCAGCATGGGCCCCTGGAGGTAGATTGGAGAAGCCACCAGGTTTACATCAAGGGACAGCCAGTGAAGCTTTCGCCTACAGAGTTCAGGCTGCTATCATGCCTGGTCAACAATAGGGGTTGGGTGGTCACCCATGAGGAACTCCTGCGGAAGGCTTGGGGCCCACATTATATTGGGGACAAGTCATTTGTTAAGCTATACATCAGGTATCTGCGACAGAAAATCGAGGAGGAACCGGGTAATCCAAGACTTATCCTGACTGAGCGGGGAATAGGCTACCGTTTCTCGACCGACATGAACTAGGCCTGCGCTTAGGAGGACAATGGTAGAGGACATATCATCCCTTAGTCCAGCGCCCAGAGTCGATAGCGCGATCGGCCCGGGTGAGAGTGTCATACCTGAAGAAGACCGTTTCAGTCGCCAGCGCTCGGGGTTTGTCATCTCAGAAGGGGCGACGCATCATGCTGAGCGCCGGATGGCTGTCCTCAGGACAATTATCACTCGTCTGGTCAGACGCCCCTCAGCGGAAGGGTTGGCACCCACGGTATCCATCCTGGACCACCTGATTCCGGGTGTTGAGGGCTGTATTATCTTGCTTCTTGACCCGCTCGTTCATCGGCTCCGTGCCGAGGCTGTGGTCAACCTCTCCCAGGAGTTCATTCCCGTCTTGTCTTATAATGAGCAGAAGACGCGGCTTCTGACTACAGCTGCTGAGCAGGCGAACCCATTCCTTGTGATCTATCTTCCCGGCAACAGGCAATTCAGCTCTCTGTGGAGATTAGCCAACAGGGAGGGTATCAGGACTTTGCTGCTAATTCCGTGGCGTGACCACGATGGCAGCCTGTTAGGTGCCATTCTATTCACCTCCAGTCAGGCTTTTTCTCCCAACGAGCAGGCTATCGCCGTGGTGACACTCCTGACCGACCTGATGTCAACAGCATTGAGTGAAGCCCGGGCCCACCAGGATAATGAAAGCTTGAAAGCCACTCGTGATAACAGTGACGAAGTTATGATGGCCTTCCGTGATACTGGTGATACTGACAGAATAGCCGGAGATGACAGAAAGGGCATGGCATCCCCAGAGGTCGACACTTCTCCCCGAGAGCAGGGCAAGAAAACTGATCCCGATGTCGTCTCTGTGCTGTCTCATGAGCTGCTTTCTCCACTCACCTTAATCAAGGGGTATGCGTCAACTCTGCTGCAGATCGGCGAAGCTATTACCGAGGAGCAGAAGAGGCAGTATCTTCAGGGCATTGACTCAGCTACCACCAAATTGACTCGGTTACTGGAGAATTTTCGAGACATCTCCCGGCTGGAAGCAGGCACTCCAAGGCTCAATATCCAGCCCACTTCTCTGCCCGACCTGATACGGAAATCTATATCTGAGATACAGAACCAGACCACAAAGCATGTTATTAAACTCCGTCTGTTTCGCCCCATGCCCCGGGTGAATATTGATCGTCAAAAGATCGAGCAGTTGATAACCAATCTTCTGGTCAATGCGCTGAAATACTCGCCGCAAGGGGGCGACATTGAGGTTGTGGTAAGACAGGTGCGAGATGAAGAGGAACTGAGGAAGACCTTGGGAAAATCTCCGGTAGAGCCTCCTTGCCTAATCGTCAGCGTTACTGATCCCGGAATAGGCATACCGGATAAAGAGGTGGAGGCAATTTTCCGGAGGTTTTACAGAGTGGACAACAGGTTGACCCGTGTTACCTCGGGAGCAGGGCTCGGTCTTTATATCTGCAAGATTATTGTTGAGGCTCACGGCGGTCACATCTGGGCTAGAAGCGGTGTTGGAGAGGGCAGCACTCTCAGCTTCTCCTTACCGGTAGCTTAACCAGTTGTAGCTGAAAATCTAACATCCCTCTGCGGTTGCGCAATAGTTCCCAATAGCCATGCACAGGCCACTGCGGTAGCTAAGGCTTGCACCCGTCCCCGGAGAATTGTCCTTACATTACTCATCGTTCGCTTCCATTCTCGAAAAAGGTTTGAGCCGGATATACCTGACCTATTCTTGGTGTGCCTCCACCATTCTACATAACAATGGGGGTGATTAACCGCACCGTTTCAAAACTTACCTTCTTGGGGTGATTCAATTCACCAACACTAAAGATAAGTTAGCCCATATGCCTGTATAGGGCTCGGCCAGCTAATTTCAGGACGAGCCCGGGCATTAGCCTGTTAAGAGTGGTGTAAGCCTGATACGGGAAGCAGCTTTGTGACAATGAACTGGCGCCGCGGATGGCTGGGTAATAGTAATAAGGGGCAATCGTCTCCGCACTCAGCCACTGCTTCTTGAAGGCAACCAGCCCTGTGTTCTCGGGGTTAGAGATTCCAAAATCGAGCCGCTTATATCCTTCCTGGCAGGCCCGTTCCATAGCCTTCCAGGTGATGAGGTAATTCGGCCGATAATGAGAGTAGGTCTTGTCCCAGGCGTTGAATTTGAGTATAACGGTGTCCTTAAAACAGAAGTACATACAGCCACCGATAACCTTATCCTGCAGTTCGGCGAGAAGCAGGAAACCATGACCAGGTAGGATGATATGCCGGCGGATGCTCTGGAAAAAATCGTAGGGCCAGGGCAGTAGATTAAGCCTCCTTCGAGTGGTGATAGTCAGGCGGTGGAATGCCCTGAGGTCATCCTCACTCTGGGCCTCTCGAACGGTGAGCCCCGATCTCTCTGCCTGCTTCAAGTTCCGCTTCAGGTGATAGTGTGCATCATGGTCAAGCTTAGCCCGCAATCTTTCCGGGTCGTTATCCAGACTGGCCACGTGGGTGAGCCAGTAGAGGTGCTCCTTCAGCCCCAGTTCCTCTGGGGCGATCGAGCCCGTCCAGCCCCTGATCTCCAGGTAGGAAACCTGCCCGCTGTCCACCTCCTCCTTCGCCACCGTCAGTAGCTGGCTCAGGTGCTCAGGAGTGTAAGCCAGGGGGAAGCAGTACGCACAGCAGGGGAGACAGGCCAGTCTCTTTCCCATCAACAGGCTCTGAATGCGAAAGAAGGGAGCCGCCGCCAGTATTTCACCGTGTTCGCCCTCCAGCACGTAATAGGTCGGGCTGCGGTTATACCTCTCTTGCAGTACATGTGCCCAGGCAGAATGATGAAAGATGGTACTTTCCGGGTGTCCCCTAATAAAATCGTCCCAGCGCTTGTCCAGTATTGGGTCAATGATTGTTATCCTCATTTTGGATTGACCTCGCGTAATCTCAGCAAAACCTCGTGATGCTATTGGCAAACCCGTGGTTTTTGCTGGTTCTTCCAATGTTACCTGATATGGCAGATAATAGTCTGTCATCTTTACCTGCATGTAAGTTATGAAAGCTCATGATACAGTCTGATTTTCGACCCCCCTTATCCATAGGTCCATTGTCCACACAAGCTGAAACAAAACTCCCGAATGCTGTTCTTAGAACCCCCTCTTTTTCCAGAGATAGGGAAGCATCAACAACTCCATAATGAAAGGCAAGGGGTCAGTTACTGACAACACCGCGAATTGCTTCTTCCCCTTCAAAGAACGGAGATAGTCAGTAGTCTTCATCCTTCCCTTGAATATTTCCCCCATCGCGGTGAAGGTATCTGTTACCAGTCGAATCCACTTGGCATCCGTATTGAAGCCATTCTGTTTTACCTCTTCTCCCAGCATGTCTTGATATGAAAGAAAGGGCAGATCGACACCGGCACCGATCGCCAGGGTGTGCCAGCCCCAGGGCCTGGCGTTTACTTCGATTAGCTTGTACCTTCCGTCCCTGGGATCGAGCATGAATTCAACCTCTGACAGCCCGTAGAAGCCCATCGCTCCCAGGATCTTCTTGGCGTGCTCCTCCAGCTCAGAGATGTCCACGGCCTCGGCGTAGGTTGTGGCGTGACCGAAGTCCATAGGATGCTGTCTTACGCGCCGGGCAACGACCTTACCCAAGAATTCACCGTTCTTGTATAATGAGCCAACAGAGAACAAATAGTCGGGCCCTCCAGGAATCAGTTCCTGGACCATGAGCCCCGAGCTATTGATTAGTGAGGCTGCCTTCGTAAATTCCCGTATGAGTTGCTCTCTGTCATTCACCTGAATTGCTTTCTTTCTGGTTTTGGTATAGAAAGGCTCTTTTACCGAAGGCTTGATGATGACGGGGAATTCTATATCTAGTCGCCCGAGCTCACTGACGTTCCCTGGGTAAAATGTCCGGGGAATAGCAATCCCGGACTTCTCCGCCAGTTGGTAGGTTAGCCTTTTCTCATAGGCAAACCTGACGACGTCCCACGATGGTGTCGTGACTTTGTAGTATTCCCCCAATTTTTCTTTGTGTTTGGCGAGAAAACAAACCGTCTCATCATCATTAGGGTATATGAGCCAGCCTCTAAGCTCCTGCTCTCTGGCCAAATCGATGAGGAAATTGAAAAAGAGGGCCTCCTGTCCTACGCTGGGACACCTTTTGAACTTCTTGGTGTACCTTGAAAACCTGCCGATACACAGTCCTTTGTCTAATAGGCAGACCGGAACGTTCTTTCTGGCCAGGCTCCTCAGGATACCGAGTCCTTGAAAATCCCCGCCAATGATGACCGCCCCGATCTTTTTCGAGTGGTGGGCAAGGGCCTCCTTCTCTGGCACCGGACTTGCGATAGCAGTTCTCTTCTTCATGTAAAAGCACCTTGAGTATAGTTCTCACACATTGTGTTCGGGATGGCTGTAATTGTCACCATGCTTCCTCTTGGTAAAAAAGAGAAGCTTGAGCTCGGGTACTTCTGTGAACTTCTTGAAGCCGGCTCTCTCCGCCCCCTTCAGTGAAGCTGTGTTATTCTGGTCAATGTAAATTCTCGCCCACTCAAATCCCTTGCTTCTTGCCAGTTCAAACAGTTTGACCATGACTGATGGCATTATCCTGTTTCCCCGGTACTTTTCAAAGGTGAACACTTTATCTAGCAGAATCTCGCCCTCTTTGAGCTTGGGGTACCGTCTCTTGAACCCCTGTCTCGCCAGATTGCTGTTGTCTCGCAAAACCAGCCATTGAAGGGAGCATATCTCGCCGGTATCAGCAGTTCGAGCAACATAGCAGGTGCGGAAACCGGCATCGTAGAACCACTTTCGGTGCAGCAGTTCGCGGGCTGATTCCCCTCCTTCCGATTTGGCTCTCCGGAGAACCTCCTTCATGTCCTCTTCCGAGGCCAGTCGCAGGGTGTACTCTAGTTTGCATGGCACCTGAGTGCTCTTTGCCGCCAGATTCTTCTCCAGACCTATTAAGGTAGCTCTGCTATAGATCTGAAGTCTTACTTGCCTAAGGAAGACCTTTAGCCCCCCGAACCTGAATAGCAGAATTGCGTATTGCACCTTACTAAGAATGCTCTTTAGCACTATTAGCTCCCAAACCCCTCTTTTGCCGCCAGGTCTCAAAAATTCTCAGCACAAAGTCGATCATGGTTATTGAGTCGATGTCTCCGGTTATGGCCAAAGCACTCTTGGCCTGGTTGGGCCACCGCCAATATCTCACCAGGGGGGCGTTTGAGTGCTCTATCACTTCGGAAAGAGGCTTCTCGTCGGCTTCCTGAAAGTCTGCCAGGTTGGTGAGGTAGATTCCGTAATTGTCTGGTTGGTCGCTCAGTTCCACCGCAAATCCCTCACTCTTCAAAAAACTGACAGCCTTAGGTGATGAATCTATTCCCATACCAATAACGGGGCGCACAGGACTTTCTACAACAAAATCTCCAGCATTGATGCTCTGATAGCCAACCGCCCATTCGGCAAATGGCGCATTCACCCTGCAATTCTTCAGCAACAGGGTTGCTTTCTCAGAGCAGTTCGTCTTAACCCGGTATGTACCCCTGCCCTCAGGATGCACTTCAAAGCTGAATTTGTCTCTCTCCTTCCACCACCCGGCGATCTCTCCCAGGGTAGCCACCCAGATGGGAGGATTGTACCCTCTTGCCTGCTGCAAGATATCTGTCAGGGCACTCTCACAAAACGAAATTCGCTCGGGATGGAGTTGAACAGTAAACAGTTCACCTCTGTCATATGTTCGCTGGAGGATCGCCTTCCAAATTTCAGAGATTTCACTCCTGTCTGTTATGCCAAGCCTATCCACCATTGCTTCGTCATCTGGAATCGAAACGGGAATTTCAACCAGGCCATTTGTTAGCCTCGGCAGAGCCAGGTGCTCTTGGGCACTCTGCGGTTGGTAGAAGGCGAGAAGCCGCTCATAGTCTCTACATTTCTGTTTCGGGTATTTGGCTTTGTCAATCACATCCCAGCATATAATATGGCTGCTGTCGTAAAGAAACTTGACGGTAGCCAGCGCCTGAGGCGTCCTGTCGTTGATTCGCAGATAAGGGGCACGAAAGCCAGTGAAGGGAATTTGATAACTCTTGAAAGTATCAATGGCCTTCTTAAAATCCCTGGTTTGTTCCTCGAAAGATAATGAGCTATGGTCCGTGTGAATATACCCGTGCACAGCCAACTCAACGCCACTCATACCCGGCTTTCGGAAAATATTGGGATGCCTCTTTAAAATTACAGCTGGTATGGGAAAGGTGGGTACACAGCCAAACTTTCCGGTTATGCTACTATATCTATCCAACTTCCGCTCAAGCCTCTTTGAGGTTATACCAAACCGGCTCAGTACGGTTTTAATCCTCAAGAGTAAGTTCTTTGTTCCTCTTGACTGAGATAGGGACTTCGTTATGTTCATTTGTATCTATGATTCTAATACCGTGAGGTTGGAAGAAGGTTAGAATTGAGTTATGAGGTGGTTAGAATCTAAAGCAAGGTACTGGTGGAAGTACCTGGGCTGACTTTACCAATAAAATTAGCCCATTTGGGTGATTGTGTAGTCAGCTAAAGTGAATTACTATCAAGATAGGCCCATTGAAGAGTAGAGGTGAGGCAATATGGGAGGTAATAACAGAGGTAAGAGGGGTAATAGAGGCAATGATAGAAGTGATGGTAGGGGTGATAACAAAATAACCCCTATGCTCACGGTTAAGGAAGTAGCCCGGCTTCTTCATGTCCACAGCAATACTGTGAGACGGATGAGTGATAATGGACTGATACAGACATACCGCATTAGCCCCCGCGGTGACCGCAGGTTCAAACGAGAGGACATTGCTGATTTCTTAGCCACCCAGCTGGCACAGAGGTAATAAAAAATCGATTAAAACCGGAGGTACGCCGCAGATGGTCGCTGCGGTCAGCAAGGCCTCCGGTTCCTTTTGCAGCCGTAGAATAATCTCTACGCTCTCTTCCTTCTTTTCGTCACCAGTAGTGAAGCGGCTCCAGATAAGACCATGATTATCCCTATGAGGATGTAGAGTTGTGAGTAGTCAGTTCGCCAGCTAGCGACGACGGTCTTTGGCTTATCAATAAGGACACTGGCGACCGTATTATTATCGGTGGAATCTCCGCTCCATTTGGTGAAAAGGTGTCGGATGATTATTCCGTCCGAGGAGGGCACCGAAAATTCAGCCGTGGAGCCTGAATCATACCAGCCGGTACCCTGGGCATCACCATATTCTGACTTAACGGTTAG
>CAZNSC010000019.1:0-3328 GCA_964575695.1 uncultured Dehalococcoidales bacterium | reverse complement strand
TCAATTTGTGTGCCGAGTCCATGGTTATGGATAGGGAATTGCCTGTTCTTGTGGTATTATCAATAGTCCATGTCGAAAAGACGTATCGGGTGCCGGTATCGCCGGGGAGAATTTCGGAACCAGTCCCCACGGTAACCGTGGCTCCCTGGTCATACCAGCCTTCGCCGTCAATGGCTGCTATGCCTGGTGGCGTTACATTGAGACTCAAATAGTATCTTGGCTTCCAGTTGGCGGTGACCGTTTTGTCAGAGTCCATAGTCACCGTGGTGGTGGCTGAGCCAGGGTTGTCCACATCGCCGCTCCAGCCATCGAACTGCCACCAGCTATCATTGGTGGCTGTGATGTCAACCACTGTCCCTTTGGCATACTCGTGTTTGCCCACTGCCGGCTCAGTGGCACCGCTTCCATTCATAGCCATGATCAGGGTGTGTGTTTGTGAAGGCCCGGACACAAATTCGAAGGCGCCGATGTCTGGCGCAGAACCTGAGTATGGCCATGGAGAACTGGCACCGTTGAATCCAGGAAGGATTACCCCTTTATCTATGTTTGGCGAGCCTGACTCCAGACGGAAGTCCCCGGCTTCAGCATCGACGAATGACGGATCTCCGAATATACCATGCGCCTCCTGGCCTGTACCGGCCTGAAATCCGGCAAAAGTGCGGTATTTCCCGTCATTATTGGGGCCGCCGCTTTCTCCCCAGCGGAACTTCTGTGAACTGGAGCCCGACTGCCAGCTATTGTAATCAAAGCTGTTGCTCAAGTTACCTGCCTCACCACGGTAGTAAAGAGCAGTTCGGTCAACTGTGATGATGTTATTTCGATAGGTTTGGTTGTAGGCTCTTCTATTACTCCCGAATATTGAGGGACCATTGCCCGGACCGGAGTTGTACATAGTGTTATGGTACACATAAAGGTATCCATTGGAAGTAGACCCCAGTTTCATCGACGCATCTGCGTTATTAGTCAAAACGTTGCGAAAAACGTACATCGGGCCGACAGCAACCGGCGCCATCCCCAGGCCCATATGATGAATGCCACTCACAGTATTGTTCCACACCGCCACATTTACGTTCGCCCCTTCTATCTCCAAGCCATCGTCATCGGGGATATCATGGACATAGTTTTCATAGATAAAGCTGTTGGAAACCACACCGCTCCACAGGTATCCTCCACTCCCGCTCATGCCTAAGCCATCCCTGAAGCTACCGTAGATCTCGTTTCCCTTTATTACATAACCGCCCTCGCTGCCGGGCCCGTCACTGGTAATAAATATCCCCATTGTCTCACGCTCACTCCCGGTACGGTATATCTTGTTCCCTATAATGGCACCGTGGTCGGAGCCATATCTGAGCCAGATGCCGCCTCTTGCCCAGTGGTCTCCTGACGAGTAACCTTCCTCACAGGTGTTATTCTCGATAATCAGATAGCGACTTCCCTCAGCGCGAATTGGGTTCTGCCCTGCGTTCTTGAGATAGAAGCCTCTGATCCTGATGTAGTCAGATTGTTGAATCATGAAATTGAAGTCGGTGGTCTTCTCACCGTCGATAACCGCCTTACCCAAAATCTGACTCTCGAAGGCGATGTAGTTGTCGGCAGCACCAGCCTTGCCCTTGATGGTCACCTGCTCGTGATAAACTCCGGGGGCAACGATTACCCTATCTCCGGGCAATGCCTCATCGGCGGCTTTCTGGATGGTGCGCCACGGTGAGGATGGGCTCCCATCATTGGCATCGCTGCCGTCTTGTGATACCCAGAGGACTCTTCCTCTGGATGGTGGGCTTTCATTCCTTGTCCTGACGGTTTCTATGATAGCATTGGGACCGGCTATACCATCCGGGTCATCGAAGGTGACCATTACCTCATAATCGGTGTCAGGTTCAAGGGCAAAGACCACTGCCCGCCACTGAGATGTCCACGGATTGGGCACAGTTTCATCCGGGTCCTGGCCGCCCGGATAGTATGTGATTTCCGCCCGGCGGTCTACAGTCATGGGTATGCCCGGTTTCCAGCTCGCTGAGCCAGCTTCCCGGTAATTCAGAGTGGCCTCGTTGTTCCCGTTGTCGTCACCGGAAAAGTGGGCGATAACACCGATGTTCTCAAAGGCGGGAGACAGGGAAAGGGTGCCCACAGTGGTTGAATTCACCGTGGTCTGGGCGAAGACGTGGCCGGAAAAGCTGGCTGCCAGCAGTAAGAGCGCCGGAGCCAGGCCCAGGCCGGTGATGTATGTTCGCCTTAGCCTACAGTTCATCTTCGACTTCTCTGGTTAAGTATAGCATCCATGTGCCATCAGCAACATTATTACGGCTCAGTAAGTTCAATTTTCCGTATACGCCCGATGCCCATGCCTCGCCTGCCAGAATTATCGCGGGGTTTAGTCCCTGACACAGGGCGGGGCCGGGGCAAATGAGAACTCAAAATCTAATACACTGATGCTGGAGGACTCTGCTGATTGCCTGAGCCGCCCGTCGTATGCTGGGATAGACGGGGATGCCCGCCGCCACAAGCGCCCGTTGCTGTCCCGAGATAGCCTTCCCAATCTCCAGGGGAGCACTGGTGCGCAGCACCGCGGTTAGCGGCTTGATACAATCACGTGCCGCTGCCATGATAGCGTCGGTCATCTGTATCAATTCCTCCTCGCCGAAGAAGTGCAAAAGGGAGTCTACCTGGAGATGAATAATCAGGGAGGCGATTCGGGGACAGGAGGCGACTATGCCTATAGTTTCCTGCAGTTGCTGATGGGTCTTCCCGAATGGCAGGTCTACTGGATTCCGCACGCTAGACCCCTCTTGAGGGATAAATCGTGACAGGGCCTCAACCGTCTCCTCGGGAAGAAGAGGTACGGTGAGGCCAGCCTCTTCACATTCATCGGCACCAACGACACCCGTACCACCTCCGGTACCGATAAGAGCCGTACTGCCACTCTGGATTGCCGGAAGACACAGAAATGCCAGGGCGACGTCTACCAGTTCGTCAAAGCTGTGTGCCTCGATGGCCCCCGCCTGCCGCAGCAAGGATTTCCAGACTGTACTGGTTCCGGCTAGAGCTGCGGTGTGGGATAAAGCTGCTCTGGCTCCGGCCGGGCTAAGCCCTCCCTTGAGTATTATGACGGGCTTTATCTGGGCCGCATTTCTAAGGGCGTGAATGAAGCGTTGTCCGTCCTTCACACCCTCAATATAGGCGGCGATTACCCTGGTCTCCGGGTCAGCGGCGAAATACTCAAGAAAATCTGTTTCGTTAAGGTCAGCGGCGTTGCCATAGCTGACCGCCTTGCTGAAACCTACCTCGCGAGCCGCTCCCAGCCTGAGTACCTGAACGGTATTCCAGCCAC
>CAZNSC010000018.1:12306-30820 GCA_964575695.1 uncultured Dehalococcoidales bacterium | reverse complement strand
GCCACAATATTAATTTTGTTTCACCCTCTCACTTTGTTCCCCAGCTGGTTAGGGCAGTACTTGAAGCCGTGCCCATGGGGCTTCGAGTGCCACTGGTGTACAACACTAGCGGCTATGATTCCACTACTACTCTAAAAGAGCTTGACGGCCTAGTTAGTATTTACCTGTCTGATTTAAGATATGCCTCTGATGATTGCGCCAAGAAATTCTCGCATACTCCAGATTATGTAGGACGAGCTCGCCAAGCTCTCAGAGAGATGTATAGGCAAGTTGGGAATTTGATCGTGGATGAGTTCGGCTTGGCTATACGTGGATTAATTGTGCGCCATCTCATTCTACCCAACGGATTGGCGGGTAGTGAGGAATCATTAATTTGGTTAGCTCAAGAGCTTTCTCCCACGGTGGCGGTTAGTATAATGTCTCAATACTCACCACTACACCGGGCCCAGCACATCCCATTACTTTCCAGGAGGATTTCAGTAGTTGAGTATGAAACGATTCTCCATTCACTATATGACTTGGGAATGGAAAACGGCTGGATCCAGGAAATGAGCGCAGCGGAGAATTATATCCCTAAATTTCAACGGAAAGGCCATCCTTTTCCCGCCACTCCTAAAAGTCGGATGTGACACTGCTTTGTTATCTCTCTTAACATCACTTCTGGTGTTTGCCTGCTATGCAATTGCCTGTAAATTCAAATTGATGATATAATAGGGTTCTAGTTTCTAAATTATGGAAATCGAGGAAATGAATTGCAATGGGAGATAAACCACTTACAGATCTGAAAACCTTTATAGAGAATGTAAATAAGAAGAACAATAAACATAACGGTAAGAAAGTTCGATTTGGCTTCACGAAGAGAAAACGGAAATAGATTTCATTCCCGGCACCTCTCCTGTGAACGAATGGAACTTTAACTGTTGCCTATCAAAACGCCTGCCTCTTCCCCCGGTTTACACTTTAGCGCTTTGTTGAGCAAAGAAAGCTTATATTGTTCAACACAGATAAACAGGAGCTAGAGTGAAACCAGTCTAGCCTCTGTTTATATAGGCTCTATTTTCGAAGACTCAACCGATCCAATGGCGAAAACTACTAAACACACTTAGAGTCCCTCTGTCGCGTAATAGTCAGTATGAAGTAGGGTACTCCGTTGGCAAGGAAGCCACCGGCAAAGAAATAAGCCAAGTAAGCGTACCAACTCATGTTCACCTCCTACTGGCTGTCAAAAGTTTTGTTTAAGGGACACCAAAGCCCACTTTTCCCTCTAAAGCTCTGATACCGTTTCTTCAATTCTCTCCTGTGTTTTCAGATGCTCCTGAATAGCCTCCTGAACAAAATCTATAAATTGTACAGCTGCTTGTCCACAGCTTCTCTCCTCACTCAGTTCAAGTCTATCCCTCCACAGCGCGGAAAGCAAACCACCTTCAACGTTTACTCATAACGTGACGCTGGAAGAGGCAGGAAGGGACTGCTCACGCCGTTATTTGTGACAGACAGAGCCTTGGAAGCATAAAGTATCGGACGTGCTACGGTCCTAACGCTCGCTAAGTTAAGTTGTCGTTGTTCCAGCCTGATTTGCCTATTCCAGCTTGCCTCCCATTACTAATCCAGAGGTCTCAAGTAGCATCTGGTCGGCCGCGAGACCAATGAGGGTCGTCATAACACTCTTTGTACCGAAGCTAAGTCGTGGTAATACGAGCCGTCGTAGGGATAGAAGCAGGCATCGAGGAAGATCGAGCCGCCTCGGACAATCAAGACGCTGTGGACGCTGGTGCCGTTCTGCTTGATTGCCTGCAGACCTTCCGCCAGCTTAGTGGAGTCGAATCCCTGAGCCTCGGACGTACTGCTTTGCCATCCGGTAGTCGGCCAGTCTGCAGGTTCAGGGATACCGCTACCGGCTGGCTGCAACGCGCGCCAAACATATATGACAGCAAAGACAATCACCACTACGACCACTCCCAAGACAACGAGCCGCATTGGTGTGAATAGTCCCAGGTTACGAAATGGACTCTCCTTCATGGTGTGCCTCCTTGGAATGATTGCCCGCTAAAACCTCTAGGGACGCCTTCTATCAAACCTTACAGCGGTAATTCTCTTACCAAGAAAATGCCTGCTCCCGCCAGCACCCCCCGATTATAATATACACAGTCGGCAAAATAACAACTGACTTTGTATCTATTTGCATCCGCGGTGACCACAGCAATGCGCTTGAGTCAAGATGTGGGCAACAATTTAGTAGTTTGTTACCTCACTGCACTTATCTGGGTCTCTTGTAAATTGCTATTAACTTGGCACTTTTCTATAATCAGGTGGAATTCTCAGACTATTATGAAACCATGAAGTCAAAACTCAGCCCGTTTCTTTGGAGCGGCCTCGTGATGGTACTTGCCCTGACACTTGCGCTTTACGTGGCCATTCAAGAAAAGCTATTCTTTGAAGTCAATCAGATTGTATCACCCAACACCCCTCTCGGGCCTGTAGCCGCCTACTTTTTTAGCGTGGTGGTGGTTTTAGCTTTGATTCTCTTTATCATCCCTTTGAGCAAGCTAAAACTGGTTTTTCGGATATTATTCACCTTGATGTTTGCCTGGGGAATATTTGTCGTTATCGCCCTGATTTTGCCGTCGGCGGTGGCTTATCCTTTAGCGATAATCGCTGGTATTGGCTGGCTATTATTGGCCAGGGTCTGGCTACATGATCTGCTTCTTCTCATCACCCTCTCTGGGGCTGGAGCAGTCTTCGGGTTTCTTTTTTCTCCGTGGACATTTATGATTTTTATGCTGATTATTGCTGTTTACGATGTTATAGCGGTACGTTTTGGTTTCATGGTTTGGATGGCTGATAAGCTTTCCGAGTCTGCTACCCTGCCCGCCTTTATTTTCCCCAAGAAAATACGAGACTGGAAGCTAAACCTCGAGAATGTGAAGGTGGGTGATCTGAAAAAGGAGGAGGCCGATAGACGCGAATACAGTATACTTGGCGGTGGTGATATCGGCTTCCCTTTGATGTTCGCGGTTTCCGTTTTCTTTGAGACTGATCTGGTCAGTGCAGTGCTTGTAGGTGTGTTTGCCCTGACGGGGCTCATGAGTGCTTTCCTGATTCAATCGTTCTTTCTTAGGGGCAAGCCCATGCCGGCCTTACCTCCTATTGCCTTATTTTCTCTCATTGGTTTTCTCCTAGCCTCACGATATATAGGATAGGCCCCTCTTCTTGTCTCAAAATCACTTGCCTTCAGCAATTGTGGGAGGCTTCATAACGTCCTACCTATTTGCCAACCTTATTCTCTCAGCTTGGTCAACTATACAATAGGGCGTTATGTTCAATTTCTGGTGAATGCCTTTGGAACATGCCGCCGTTCATATCAAAATTGCTGAAAACGCTAATGCTCATGTGATCGCTGACCAGATAGCTGATATTAAGAAGGAAATAGAGGTTCACAATTGGAAAGAATGTGCTGGATTAGGCCGCCGTATGACCAGTAGTTTCAATGTAATTAATACAATCCTGAATATGGTCAACATTATGGTAGCCGGGGTTACCGTTTTCATCGTCACCTATACAGATGTTGCTAACCGGAAACGGCAAATTGGGATACAGCGGGCGATAGGTATCACGTCCAGTTCCATAACCCTGGCTTACCTAGTTAGGGCTGTATTTTACGCCATAATCGGCGCACTTATCGCTTGTTTACTTTATGTGCTATTCGTGATCCCCTTGGAAGCGCAATATCCTTTTTTCTGCCGTGGGGTCCCTAGCCCATACCATCAGCACACCCACTATAAAAGTCAGCAGCGCTGGTATTAAAAAGGGCATAAACGTTATCGTTAAATGCCCTGTATGACCGGCTACATAAGTTACAGCTATCGGACCAAGCACCATACCGATGTCCCCAATAACACGGTAGACTCCCATAGATGTGCCCAGTTTGTCTTTGGGGGCAACATCTGCAGGCCAGGCTGCAATAGAACCTTGAAGACCGGTAGCTAAACCATAGAAAGCCATGATGCCGAGAAGGCCACCTAAGCTTGTCTGCAATGGAATCAACAACACGGCAATAGCACTCAAGAAGAGGCAACTCATAATGGTTTTTTTCCTCCCGACCTTGTCTGAGAGCCATCCTGAAGGGAAAGTGAGTAGGGAGGTAGCAACAGCTGCCACTGTCAGCACTAATCCAATTTTGTCCTCGGACAAGCTCAGATTTAGAGAGGCATAGAGTGGAACAAGCGTAGAACGAACACCCACTCTGAGGAAAAAGAGCGCAAAGACCGAGCAGTTCACGAGAAGGAACGGTCCGTTCAACAAGATACTAGGAACATCTTTTAATCGCATTTCTGAGTGTTTTGCGGTTGATGAGTGAGTCGGCTCCTTCAAAGGAATGGTGGCTACCAGACCGAGTAAGGCAAACGCAGCATATATGAAAAAGGGGGCACGGAGACCAAAATGAACAGCACTATAGCCGCCGATAGTGGGACCAAAAGAAGTGCCCGCAAATAAGAGCCCCGAATACAGTGACATGTACCGGCCCCTGGATTCACCAGCCGATACCTGGGCCACCCAGGTTGTCGCCGAGGTTGTGTAGAGGGCGGAGCCTATACCTTCAACAATGCGAGCCAGAACTAACAAGTGATAGCTATTAGCTATGCCAGCTCCGGCTGAAGATAGGACTATCAATATTAGCCCGACTATCATGTTTCCTTTCCTGCCAGTCCGGTCGGCAAGAAAGCCAGCTGGTACATCCATGAACATACGGGCCAAAGCAAACGCCGAGATTGCCCAGCCGATAAGCGCCACAGGAATGGAGAATGAAAGTGCGTATTGAGGAAGAATGGGTGAGATTATGCTGACACCCATTATCATAAAGCCAGAAACCAATGAGAGGTTTAAGATTACAAATAATCGCTGCTTCATTTATGTAGACTCAACCGGGAAATTCTCTCCCCAATATACGCACATCTCGTAAGCCAATCTTGATGATTATTTTGCAGGCTACGGTGAATGAACTAAGGTCGGGATGCTCAAACATGTGCTATAATTGTAAACGGCTAATTCATGAAAGTCTAGGCTAAAGCTTCGCGACTAGCAGGTGTAATCACCCAACAAATTGACGAATTGTGTAGTCCAGCAAGACATTTCCGTTATGTATGCAACAACAGTCCATCCTGTCCTATAAGAGTTAACAGCCTGACATGTTCACTTCTGGAAGCGTTACTGCTCATCATGTGTTGAGATGATTCCCCATTTCACTCCTTAATTAAGTATTGAAATTGACAAAGAATATGAGTATATATTAATATTGTAATGTATCAATTAAATCTAGACGAGGCAGATTTGTTAATGGAAAGAGAAAAAGAGGCGAAAATCGAGGTACTAAAGCTTCAGGCTGAATTATGCAAATCTTTGTCTGATCCCAAACGACTCCATATCATTCAGGAATTGCGAGGGGGCGAGCGAACTGTTAGCGAACTGTCTGATATACTCGGACTCAAGCAATCGAACACCTCACAGCATCTTGCCATACTGCGTAAGATAGGCGTAGTTTTTCCACGAAAAGAGGGCAATATGGTCTATTATAAGCTTGCCCATCCAAAGATAGCGGAGGCATGTGACCTCGTGCACGAAGTCATAACCGAGCAGCTGCAAAACGGTCAACGTCTCTCCAGCCTTATACAACGGCATTGATAAAATGGCAGAGGTAGGGTAGAACAATGAGTAGAATCCATAATAAGCTACGCGCAGACCTAGAAACGCTGTTTAGTAACCGTGTCTCCTTTCGCAAATTAGAAAGGAAACTCTACGGGCACGATATTGCCGCCATTCCCGGATTAATGAAACCCCTTATCGGTAAGACTATGCCAGATGCTGTAGTCCAGCCAGAGACAGAACGAGAGCTAATAGAACTGGTTCGCTGGGCTGTAAAAAATAAAGTAGCACTCACTCCGCGCGGTAAAGGTACATCCGGTTACGGTGGCGTTATACCTGTGAGGGGAGGGGCTGTCGTCGATTTCTACCGTATGCACGCCATAAAGCATATAGATCCGGATAAACAGACGGTGACGGTAGAGCCTGGCATTGTTTGGGAAACGTTAGATAAAGAGCTAATGAAGCATGGGTTGACCCTCCGGTTATATCCATCCAGTTACCCATCGGCAACTGTTGGTGGCTGGTTGGCTCAGGGAGGTGCCGGTATCGGCTCCTTCGAAGCGGGATGGTTCCGCGATAATGTTGTCAGCGCGCGGCTGGTTATGCCTGACGGAGAACTCAGGGAATTTAGCGGAGATGATCTCGACTTCGTATCCGCGGCTGAGGGTATCACCGGTCTTATCAGTGAAGTAACCCTTCTCATCCAGCCCTTGGAAGAAATTGAGGTTGTCACCATCGGTTGTCCGGATGCCCATGACCTGCAGCAAATGGTTCAGTCCATGATAGACCGGAAGCTGCCCATTTGGTCGTTGCTTTTCATAAACCCACGTATGGCTGAGCTGAAGAACAAGGCCCCACTACTGGAGCACTTTGAGTATCCCGTAGAGGAGAGAGTGCTCCTGCCAGCTTCCTATATTATGACGCTGGCTTTCCGCAAGAAAGACCACGACACAGTCATAGACACGCTGCCGGAAATCATGAAGCCATGCCAAGCTGAACTTTTGAGCGACCGTATTGCTGAACATGAGTGGCAGAACCGCTTCAAGATTATGCTTGTCAAACGTCTCGGGCCCAGCCTGGTGCCAGCGGAAGTGGTTATCCCCCTCTCCGAATTGGGTAACGTCATGACAGAAATTGAAGATAAGGTAGCTCAGCCAGTGGTTAAAGAAGGTCTGGTCATAAGGGAGGGTTCAAATGGTAAGCCAGAGGTAGTAATACTCGGCTTCATACCCAGTGACCAGCGCCGCTTCGACTACAACTTTGTCTTCGGACTGTCCCTGACTATTATGAAGATTGCAGAGAAGCACGATGGCCGCCCATATTCCACAGGTCTCTATTTCGCCAGAAAGGCGAAGAAGGTGATGGGAAAAGATATTTTCACCCGCCTCAAGGATTTTAAGATTAAGGTTGATCCAAAGTCTATCCTGAACCCAGGCAAGGTGATCGATAGCAGCGTTGTTGGCAGTTTCATAGCCCTCGCCCAGACTGTGGAGCCAGTCATCCGTCCTCTCGGTAACCATGTCATCACTCGTTTAGGGGAGAGGCCGACCAAGCCAGTACGAGGAATTCCGGCAGATGTCGCCTGGTATGCCTATGGCTGTTCCCAATGTGGCTACTGTGTCCATGAATGCGATCAGTTCTATGGTCGTGGCTGGGAGAGCCAGAGCCCACGTGGTAAATGGTACTGGTTGCGAGAATATATGGAGGGGCGCGAGGAATGGGACCAGTTTATGGTAGATACCATTCTCGCCTGTACTACCTGTGAACTCTGCAATCTACGCTGCTCAGCATCGCTACCCATCGAGTCCTCATGGATGAAGCTACGTGGCAAACTTATTGATGAAGACAAGAAGATGACCTTCCCACCGTTTGAGATGATGGCGGCTTCGCTCACCAAGGAAGGTAACATCTGGGCGGGCTATCGTAAACACCGCACTGACTGGTTCCCGAAGGAGCTGTGGGAAAAGCATGGGCCCTCGCACAGGGCTAAGGTAGCCTACTTCGCCGGCTGCACGGCCAGCCATGTAGAAACAGATATTGCCATCGCGGCGGTACGCCTCCTCGATGCCGCGGGTGTTGACTTTACTTACGTCGGCGAGAAGGAAAATTGCTGCGGCACACCGATGCTTGTCGCCGGCAAGTGGGATGTCTTTGCTGAGACGATGAAGAAGAATATCCGGGCTATCAAAGAGGTAGGCGCTGATATTGTCGTCACCTCCTGCCCTGCCTGCGACATGATGTGGCGTCAGATTTACCCTCGCTGGGCCGAGAAACTAGGGGTTGACTTTGATATTACCACAAAGCACTACAGCGAGGTTATTGCCGAGCAGATAAGAAGCGGCCGGTTCCGGTTTCCGGAGACGGGCAGAAAGATTAAGGTCACCCTGCACGATTCTTGCCACATTGGGCGTGTCTCGAGTGTTTATGACGCCCCTCGGGAGTTTATTAAGGCTATGCCCGGCGTGGACCTCGTAGAGATGGAGCATAACCGCGAGTGGGCACATTGTTGCGGTAGCGTGCTCACTCTGATCAAAGAGCCACCAGTGGCAGCGGAAATCGGTAAAGCACGCATGGACGAGGCAATGGCTACCGGGGCCGAGAAGATACTGGCGATGTGCCCATGCTGCGAGTTCCAGGTTCGCGTCCCTGCGGAAAAGAAGGGGCTGTCCATCGAGACCATTGACCTGGCGCGTTTCGCCGCTTCCACTCTAGGCTATGAGTTCCCCGACCCCAACCCGGAGGTGCAGCGCGAGTGGGCTGTCTTTGAGGCGATGATTGCCCTAATGACACCTGAGGGCTTTGCTGCCCTCATGGGCACGATGTGGCCCGAGCTGATTGACGCTATGCCGCTTGGTATGGGTAAGATGATGCGCTTTATGGGCAAAATCCCCGGGGCGCTAAATCTGATGAAGCCAATGTTTCCCATACTCTTCCCCAAGCTCTTGCCTTTAATGATGCCCAAGGTGATGCCGGTGATGCTGGAGAGAGTTGGCGAGCGTATCCCCATGCCAGATTATATGAGGGAGCAGATGCCGGAGCTTATGCCCAAGGTGATGGATAACCTTATGCCACACATGATGAGCGATGTTGTGCCGCTGGTCACACAGCCGATGATTGACTATCTTAGGAGAAATGACTCCGAAGGTCAGCGCTAGGTAACAATTGCTTAAATTGTGCAATTACAAAAAGGGGCTAGATCAACGATTTAGCCCCTTTTCTCAATATATTCTATTTCCTCAAGTTCAAACGGTCTAATGGTGAAAACTTCTGGTGCTGTATGGCTATATGGCTTGATGCCAGATTTACATAGTGCCTCACCATTTCGGGTGTCGCAGGTTCGAGACCTGCACGGCCTACCAAACAACAAACATTTCGTAGCTGAGCTGAATCTGGCGAAGACCACCTAATATCGGGGTTGTTTTTCTTTTGGGGGTAAAAACGACACCATGAGTCGTCTGAAAATCCACCATCTGAGTACCGCTTTGATACTGGTCTGCTGGACTAGAGACAGGAAAGGCAGGCAAGTATATCATGAAAGAAACAAGACGATTGAATTTTCACTGGGCGGATCTGGAGATGTCTGAGGTAGAGCTGGAAAAGTTGATTGCACATTTTGCCCCCAGCAACCGGTCAGAGGGGAAGCTCGCCATACGAGCGGGGGAACATTATTTACTACAATGGGTACGAATATCAAGGTTTCTCAACAAGTTGCTGAAGGTAGGTACCTGGCGTCACTGCGCCCGGAAGAAGTCCTAATCACTTTAGAAGCAGAGGACCGTACGGGCTCTAATTGCTTTGCTGGTAAAATAACTCACACAGTGGATAGAGGCTCCACGGTCCTGGTTACTATCAATGTGCCGCCGGCTATTTCAGCCCTGATTACCCGCCATTCTTTCAAAAAGCTAGCGTTAGAACAAGGGGCTGATGTCTACATCAGCTTCACAGCTTCATCTGTATACCTGTTCAGTGAATAGCTAGCCTCGATTCCTCAGTCAATCCCAATCATTACATTTGAGGCCTTGACTATAGCATATACCTCCTTGCCAGCAGCTAAGCCTAGTTTCTCTGCAGATTCTTTGGTGATTATTGACACTACCTCAGCACCACCAGATAATTCCACGATCACCTCTGTATTAACTGCTCCGGGTTTAACCGTTTTCACCTTACCTTTCAATACATTTCGAGCACTGATCTTCATAATTTACCTCCTTTTTACTCAGACATCTATGATATCGAATAACTTCGCTAAAATCTATATTAGCATTTCCCCTATAAAATAATTATAAATAGTGAGAGATAAATATTACAAAACTATTACACCTCCGCTTGAAAAAGGTTACTGTACACCAATTGATTACACGTGTGCCCGCAGCTTTGAGCCCAATCATTTAATTAGACTTTTCGATAGGATATTCTTGGCTCAAACCTTTGGGTCGGCGATAGACAGAAAATACCCCTGGATACATTTCTCTAACCCTAGTATGAAAGCCCCCGCCTGTGGTATTTCTGAGCCTCTCTATTAGCCCTCTTCTTGTTACTGGAAGTGAACTTGGGCTCGAACTCATGTCCTTTGAATCTCTTCTTTCCGAGATTCTAGTCCGAAATATCATGAACCGAGTTTTGGGTCAGCAGTAATCTGTCCAAGTCGAGGAATCAAGTGCGCCGAGGAAGCTTTAAAAGAAGCTATCACCTCCTGGCCTATTTCAAGCCCGAGCTCCTCCCAGGACCGCCTAGTAATGACTGCGGCCAAGGTGAATCCGCAGTTCATGGTCACTTTAAGCTGGGAGCCAAAGGGAAATGTCCTGACGATACTTCCCCTCGGCTGGTTACGGGCGCTCGTGGGTGCTGGTTCTGCCGAAGGTAAGCTAACGGTGACATCTTCGTAGTGCAGGTAGGCCGTTACCTTGCTGCCAGTGGCGAGGTCGGACACAGCTTGAAGCTGGTACCCTCCAATATCAATTAACGCCAGACCGTTATTCTGCGAACTAACGGTTCCATGAAGTATGTTTCCCGCCTCGACAAAGCTGGCCACCTCTTCATCCACCGGAGAGCCAAACACTTCGTCAGGTGCACCAAGCTGACTTATGGATCCATTCATAAGAACGGCCACCCGGTCAGCCAGGACCAGAGCCTCATTACGGTCATGAGTCACCATCACGGTTGTTACCTTGGTCTCTCTTAAAACGCTCTCAAAATCCTCTAACAAGGCCTGACGAGTGGGGCTGTCCAGTGCATTGAAAGGTTCATCAAGAAATAGGATCTCCGGCTGCAGCACGAAAGCCCGTGCCAGGCTGACTCGTTTGCCCTCGCCACCTGAGAGCATTCGGGCTTGTCTCTTAGCCAGATGGGCAATACCAAATCGATTGAGCCATTTCTGGGCTCTGGTCCTCAATTCATTACCTCTCACCCCGCGCAGACGAAGGCCCAGGGTTACATTGTCCCACACCGTGCTGTTGAGCAACAGAGATTCCTGAAAAACCACGGCCAGTCTGCGGCGCAGCTCAAGAACGTGCTTAGAATCCGTAACTGGTATTCCCTTATAGGCTATCGTCCCAATCGCCGGTTTCAGCAGCAGCGCCAGGCAAAGGAGCAGCGTCGTCTTGCCTGAACCGTTAGGCCCGATGACCATCAGCACTTCATTGGGGTGTACCCGAAGTGACGGAACATCCAGCACCTTCTGGCCGCCAAGTATGACCGAAAGGTCTTTCGCCTCCAATGCATAGACTGAACCCGTCGTGTTTCCCGACATCACCTTGGCTTGCTCCTTTGTTGAACGGCGGTTAGTAATACATTTACCAGATAAACCAAGATCATAAGAATGATACCCAGAGCAATAGCCATACCGAATTCACCCTTGCTATTCCATAACACTATAGATGTAGTAAGAATCCGCGTATCATCCTTGACGTTGCCACCGACCATAATCGCGGCACCGACCTCTGATATGATGGAGCCGAAGCCGGCCATAACCGCCGCCAGGAGCGGCAGACGCGTATCACGGATGAGCAGCCATAATAGCTGCCCGCGTGAGGCACCGAGGGCAAGAACCTGGAGCCTGAGCTTGGAGTCAATCTGCTGAATGGAAGCCATGGTGAATCCGGTAATGATTGGTAGCGAGATGATGCACTGAGCAACGACTATGGCGTAGGGCGTATACATCAAGTGAAAGAATCCTAAGGGGCCGCTACGCCAAAGGAAAACGCTGACAATCAGGCCGACCACTACCGGCGGCGCACCCATGCCGGTGTTTATCAGGCTCGCCAGAAAACGGCGGCCCGGGAAACGGGTCAGCCCGATAACCGTACCCAGTGTAATGCCGATGATAAGGCTGATACCGGTGGCCGAAAGGGAGACTCCCAGGGAGAGCAGCGTAACCTGGATGACTTCCCTGTCGCCATGAATAATTAACTGGAATGCGTTAACTATACCCTGGACAATAAGATCCAAGACTTAACTCCCTTAAGTATTAAGATGCCCTCCCGCCTTCCCGGAGGAGAGAGGGCATCAAACTTTTCTAGACACTGCCCAGGTCTGCCTCGGTCTTATCCGCATCCGGAAAGAACAGGGGCTGACCATATTTGTCGACGCCGAAGTTCTTGATGACCTCCTGGGTATCCGGAGCCACCATAAAATCTGCGAAAGCCTTACCGCCTTCACCGTTGATCTTATCGGACTTATCGGGATTGACCTGCATAACATGGTAGATATTGAGCAGGAGCGGGTCGCCCTGGGTAAAAATATCAAGCTCCAGGTTTGTCTGAGTGGCCAGATAGGTTGCGCGGTCGGTAAGGGTGTAGCCCCGTTTCTCGGAAGTGATGGTGAGAGTTGCCCCCATACCCTGACCTGATTCTTGGTACCAGCTTTGGCCGGACGGGTCAACTCCAGCCTTCTCCCAGAGGCTGAGCTCTTTCTTATTAGTGCCAGAGTCATCGCCGCGGCTGATGAATATTGACTGAGAGCTGGCTATGGCGGACAGGGCCGCGGCGGCATCGGACGTGCCGCTGATGCCGGCGGGATCAGACGGGGGACCGACGATAACGAAATCATTGTGCATCACCAGTTTCCGGCTGATGCAGTCACCATTTTCCATTAACGGTAGCTCTGAGGTTGGGGCGTGAACCAGCAGGACATCAGCCTCACCTCGCTGACCCATAGCCAGTGCCGCGCCGGTGCCCACGGCCACGGTCTTGACGTTGTAGCCGGTCTGCTCTTCGAACATGGGTACCAGAACGTCAAGAAGTCCAGAGTCTTGGGTACTGGTGGTAGTAGCCAGAATCACTTCTGGATTAGCTGGTGTTTCCGAAGAGCAGCCCATTAACAGGCTGATGATAGCCAATATGCCAACCAAGAAAAAGAGTGTTTTTCTCATGTTCCTCCTGATTGAAATCGATTCTTCAATGATAAAGATTTGACGAACCAACCAAAAAGAGTCCCTACTTCATATCGCCCTCCTTTCCAAACACGGGAGGCACAGGCGTTTTCACCTGCACCCTTCGGCCAGTGTCCATAGTTCATTAAACTTTAGGAGAACAGGCTCGGAGGTCTGCTATATTCATCCAAAGAAAGTGGTCACGCCGGTCTGTGAAGTGTCGTATCCACCCACCTGGTCCACAACATTCCGGAACTCCTCGCTAGTGACTATTTCCAAGAGCGGGGCAAAAAGCCGGCTCTCATAGTTTTCTTTTGTCATCACCAGGTCATACCTCTCCCTGAATAGTGGCAAGAAGTCAAGCCCACAGCTCTTGGCCGCTGCTTGAATGCCTAAACCAACGTCTGCCTTCCCATGCTTGATGGGCAGTGCAACCGCAAGATGGGTATCGACTTCATCTTCATAGCCTCTTATCTCATTCGGAAGGATACCTATCTCTCTTATCTTAAGGTCCAGAAGCACTCTGGTCCCAGACCCTCTCTGGCGGTTAATAAATTTGATGTCTTTCCTCCGTAGATCATCAAGCCCCGTGATTTGCTTGGGATTTCCGGCTTCAAACATAAGGCCCTGCATGCGGTACGCCAGATGCACTATGGTCAACTCTCGAGCCGGAAGTATTCTTTTTATGTATGGATAGTTATACTCCCCCGTTTCTTCATCCAAGAGATGAATGCCAGCCAGATGAGCCCGCTCTTCTTGCAGTGCGATGAGCCCTCCCAGACTGCCGGCGTGTGCCACATCAACTTCAATGGCTGGGTTGCGCTCCCGGAACAAACTGACCAGAAGATCTAGAGCCATGTCATGACTACCAACAATGAAAATCGTATTTTGGGTGTCGGATTGCTTTCTCCCATTAATAACAGCCTCTGTTGGTTCTAGCCTCTCCTCACGCCAGCGACTGATATGCAAATGAAATGCAGCTTCAACCTCTTCTGGGCTGTAGCCCATGCTGAGAACCTGCACAATGTCACTGTTCATGATATCTGAAAGACGTTTCTGATGGAGTGACAGTATAGACGGATCCGTAGATTTGGCCGAGACAACAGTGCCTCCACCACGCCGGCAGACTACTATTTGCTCCCGCTCAAGTTCCAGATAGGCTTTAACTACAGTGTTTTGGTTTACCTTTAGGGAACGAGCCAGTTGTCTGATTGCAGGCAAACGGTCCCCTTGTTTGAGTTTCTCGGTAGCAATTAGTTCCCTTACCTGCTCTTCAATCTGTTTATATAGGGGTGTTGGGGAATGCTGGTTTAACTTCAATTCCATTTGATTATCAATCAGCTTAATGTTATATTTACAACATTACAAGTATATCACAATGAGCTGGCAAGCAACAAGTCATCTAAAGAATGAGAGCTTTATTCAACTGTTAAAACTATATTGTTTAATCCGAAACGAAAGGGGGTGATTTGGATGCAAGCTTACTGTGTAAGATGCCGTGCCAAG
Organism: uncultured Dehalococcoidales bacterium; assembly: GCA_964575695.1. Lineage (GTDB taxonomy): Bacteria > Chloroflexota > Dehalococcoidia > Dehalococcoidales > W111 > CAZNSC01. The sequence continues at coordinate 16,305 of CAZNSC010000018.1, read as the reverse complement.
AAGGAAATGCAAGATCCAAAGTCTACCGTAATGAAGAATGGAAAGCCGGCGACTCAAGGGATATGTCCCTCATGTGGAACCAAAATGTTCAGAATCGGGAAGAGTTGAACCCGCAGTTCAAATCAATGAAAGGCTGGATACCCTTGATTCAAGGCCCCAGCCTTTCTGAATAACCCGAGAGGTAGATTACCTTTCTTACCTGGTTAAATCGGGAATACTAATGCGCATTCGTGACTTTGATTTTAACCTCCGCGAACTGGCCGGTTCAATGGGCGACTTAGGAACTCTGTTGCCACTGGCGATCGGCTACTTTGCTGTTAACGGCCTCAATCCAGCCGGGCTCTTAGTGATGATGGGGCTAGCGAATATAATTACCGGTATCGTCTATCACCTAACTATGCCTATAGAACCAAAGAAGGTACTGGCGGTGGCTGCCATGAAGGCTAATTGATACTTCCTGTATTCTGGCTGATCGTGAATTTTCACCTGTGCGATAACGTAACAAGACCTCCCCCAACAGAAATTATGCTCGTGTAATTATACCACTTGGGCTGAGATGTGGAGTAAGGACACCATATCTTCAAGTAACTAAATGAGTGAATGTGACCCAGATTAAGGTCGATTTCGTATTTCTTTTGCCCATTGAGATATCTTTTTCCACTTCGTCTTTTCGTGGAGACGCGTGCTATGCTCTTCCCTTGAGACCAAGTAACTTAACTCATTTTGTAGCTTCCGATAGCTTTCTAGTCTTGCGGGGTTCAAGTCACCATGATCAATGGCTGCTTTTACTGCACAGCCTGCTTCAGTGTTGTGGTTACAATCGCTAAAACGGCACTGTTTTGCTAACATCTCAATGTCGGAAAATGTGCCTTGGAGATTCTCTCCACCAGCCCACATTTGGATCTCCCTCATTCCGGGTGTATCGATTACCATACCACCACCAGGAAGAAGGATTAGCTCACGTCTGGTTGTAGTATGTCTACCCGTACGGTCATCATCTCGTACTTCACCGATTTTTTGCTTTTCGACACCGAGTAACGCATTAATAAGGGCAGACTTACCAACTCCAGAGGAGCCAAGAAAAGCTACTGTATGCCCTCTTGATAAGTAATTCCTTAACTCATCTAATCCGATTCGTTCCGTGGCACTGGCAGTGTGAATAGATATGCCTGGGGCAATAGCCTCCACATCCCGAATACGAACGTCGAAGTCCGGGCACAAGTCTACTTTATTAAGAACCATAACTGGAGTAGCTCCGCTGCTCCAGGCAAGCGTTAGGTAACGCTCAATCCTACGAAGGTTGAAGTTTCTACCGCCATCCAGACCACTGACAATGAAGACAGTATCTATATTAGCAGAAACGACCTGTTCTTCGGTACGATCTCCAGCAACTTTTCTGGAGAACTTGCTTTTCCTTGGTAACACGGCATGAATTGTGCCTTTATGCTCCTTAATCCGCGGTCTGATAACCACCCAATCGCCAACAGCTGGATACTGATTTTCTGCCCCCGAATCATATCGCATCTTACCCGATATCTTTGCGGTTAATTCGCCATATTGGCCATATACTTGATAAGAACCCTTAGACTCAGAAATAACTCTAGCGGGTACCGAACCAGGTACCTTCATTGACTGGAAGTGTTCCTGAAAAAAGGAATTCCAACCTAATTCTCTTAGAGAGCTCATTGGGTCATCGTACATGTTACTATTCTACCGTATCAGCTTAGACATCTGCATCTTGAGGTAAAAACCAAGCCATAGAGTAGCTTGAGACTAGCTCTGCCCAATAGCTGCAGCGCACACAGGTCTATCTCCAATTTTGGGTATTGACAATCCGCTGTTACAGGACTACACTAAGGCTCCAACATATGAAAGAAACAGACGCTGAAGGACGGTTAAAATGAGTGACACTGGCTCCAGTATAAGGAAATATATGATAACCTTTGCTGTCGGTGCAGTCGGTGGCGGACTTCTTGTCGCTTGGGCTACAAAGGCCATGCCCAAAATGATGTCAGGGATGATGCAGAATATGATGGCAAATATGCGACAAGAGGGTTGTGATCCAATGGAGATGTGACGGCGAATGATGGGGGCTTCGGCGAAGCCCGATACTGAATCTGACTAATTGTTACCTTCGTGAAGATAACAAAGAGGCATACAGCCTAGGCTAAGGAAAATGTGGTAGATAACGAGGGGTACTGGAGCCGCTCACTATATTGCGGTGGCTGGTGCCCTTTTTACCTCATCAGCACCACTTCTTTTTCTATTGTCGCAACTACATTCTTCACGCCCATGGGTTCAGCACTATTTTGGGCTGTTGACAAGGTTTCGGAGAAAAGAACTAGACTTCACCCGCGGGTGCATGTCGGGTTCGGCAACAGTATGTAGACCTATTACAGGAGAAAGGAGAGAACAAAATGCTATTCATGACTATTGTTACCTGGAAGCCTACTAAAAGGGACGAAGTGTTTAAGAGATTTGCAGCAAAGGGGACAGTAACTGGAGGTAAAATTATTGGCGCCTGGACTGCTATCGGAGGAGGTCGGGCTTTCAGGCTGGTTGATGTGAATGATCCTAACGGCATGGTTACAACGAGCAATATTTGGAGTGACATCGCTGAATTAGAGGTTATTCCGGTAATGGAAAGCGGACAGGCGATAAAGCTTGTAAGCAAGAAGTAATGAGGGATAACGATTTTCACTATTCTACGACATGCACCCGTCAGATAAACGGCGTTTGGTAAAAAGTAATCCGAGGGATTGGCAGCACGGCAAGGGATGGTAAAGGCTGGTTTTGCCCAGATAGCCCTGTCTGCCACGTTACCCCATTCTTTGGCGGCATGCCAATGTGCCACGGTGCCGGCGGCATCTCCCGGTTAGTTGCCAGAAGGCGAATGACCCGTGTGTAACTAAAAAGAAAAATGGTGGGAAAAAGAGAGGGGGCTTTAAAGCCCCCTCTCTGTGATGCATGTAGTGAAATCAGGTTGGGAAAGCTAATTCTTTCCCCTTGATGTGTCCACTTCAGTATTCCAGTACGCTTCACAGGAAGCTCCGGCTAATCTGGCATCTTGAGGATCTGCTATGTTACCCGAAGTCTTGCCAGTAGGCGGAAGACTGGGATAAAGGGCTACACCTTCACCTGATTCGTTGTATTCCGCCAGGTCGGAACCCAGATCGCGGATATCTTTCTGAGAACCATCGGTGAGTGTGTCCGCGATTATGCTCAAAGCATCGCTCCCGGTCCATCCTTTGCTGTCGATCAGCCAGGCATCGAGGTCGGCTCCATTCGGCATGTAGGAATTCATGATAGCAGCCAGTGCCTGTTGGGCCGTGTGGATCCTAGCAGCATCTATTTTAGTCCTCTTCGAACCATCAGAATTATTGGACTGATTAGCCCACATCAAGGCCATGTAATCACAAACATCCTCAACAGCCTTAGGACCATTGGTATCCCATGTGCCTAGGTCTATAGGTAGGGTGAGGAGGTCGTTTGATAAGTCGAGATCATCATTCAGGTCGAAGATATATTGGACCAGGTACAGGTGGGTCTTCCAGAAGCCCCAGGTCCGGGCGAACCCTTCTTCAACTTCCACTAATACCGAATCCTCCTCTTCAGCATCGCCATTGGCGACGTTAACGGTAACGGTGGTGCCGTCATAGGTGTAATCGCCGCTACCGCTGGCAGAGAAGGTTGTATCTACGCTTATAGTAGTTTGTAGGAGGGGTTCAGTGGTGCTATCCCAGATCCAGGTTTCATCAACATCGAGGACGCCAGGGTTGGTGGTATCACCACTTGTGACGTTGTCTTTGTTCAGTGTGACTAGGGTAGTTGAGTCATAAGTGACTACCACTGAGACGTTGGTCAGAGCAGCACTGCCGTCGTTGGTCTCGGTGACGGTGAGTTCGACATTCCCACCCGGCGTGGTTTCGTATACATCGGAATCAATGTCGACGTCGGTGCTGAGGTCTTCCACGGTGACGGAAGCCTGCTCGTCGGCAT
>CAZNSC010000018.1:0-12206 GCA_964575695.1 uncultured Dehalococcoidales bacterium | reverse complement strand
CATTCCCGCCCTCGACGACCGCCATCGGGTCTGCACTGATGTCGACGTCGGTGCTGAGGTCTTCCACGGTGACGGAAGCCTGCTCGTCGGCATCATTATTGACATCGACCGTAATGCCGTCGTAATCGCCGCTAGCGCTGGCGGTGAAGGTTGTTTGCCCGCTAACGGCAACATCCGTTACCGTCCACGTCCAGACTTCCAAGGGATCCAGCGTAGAGTCTCCGTTGCCAGAGGTCTCGCTGAAGTAGGCATCACCATATGCCAGCGTGTACAGAGGCGGGGCAGTGCCATCATCGTCAACAGACACCTCAACATTGGTCAGAGCGGCGCTGCCATCGTTGGTCTCGGTGACGGTGAGAGTAACATTCCCGCCCTCGACGACCGCCATCGGGTCTGCACTGATGTCGACGTCGGTGCTACCGATGTAAATTGTTATGTCGAACCGTTCGTCGTCATAGGCGGGGTAGGTGATTTCTTCTTCGGGTTGAGGGTTGCCATGCTCTTTTGTTGTACCGTAGCCGATGGCAGTAAAAGTAGTCTCATCGTTAATAATGTAGTCATCGAGTTCAGGATTGGTGGATTCATCCCATGTCCATTCCTCACCAACCTCAAGGATGTTATCGTCGGTCATGCTTTCATTGGCTGTTGATGAATCAAGCGTGACTAGGAGGCTCGTGTCATACTCTGTGTATACATCCACATGGTTTTGGTATAGGGGAGTATCGCCAGTGTTTTTTTCAGTGATGGTCAGGTCAATGGAATCGCCAGCAATGACCACGTCGTCAGTAGCTGTAGTTTCTATGCTGACCATGGTATTGGGCCCCTCGGGATAGATCTCTACGCCCCATTCCTCGAATCCGTCATTACAAGCAAATTCACCCCCCTGTAAACCATGCCGGGTGAAAATAATCACGTAGGTATTTTCCTTACCAACGAAGTTGTCATCAGGAATTAAAACCCGGTAGTCGCGCTTGCCACTGCCGGTATTCCATGCGTAGTCCATCATTATCCAAGAGTCTTCAGCACCATCGAGATTATAGACTAGCTCAGCGGTACCTGGTGCAAAATAGCCACTACCGTCGCCAGCAGCACTACCAGGCGTCACGTTATCAGGGCTCCCTGATTCGATATAGCCTAATAAATCAGCATCGCCGGTGGTCCATACCTGAAACTCATCAAGGCTGATGTGCCCTGCCGATGATAGCTCGTTGATATCCAACTGGAACTCATAGTACCATTCACCTGAGCCCTCCCCCGGGTATTCTATTAACGGCACATCAGCTAATAGCGCTGCGTGAGTGAAAGTCTTAGATGTTTTTTCGTCGTACTGGAGCGGACGACCATCGGTGTTGTAACCCAGCTCAGTATCATCTTGCTGTACACGGAAGAATGCGTTAAAAACTCCGCTTCCAGTCGCTGCGTCCGAGGGTAATGACTCCCAGTATGCTCCGTTAATATATTCCGTTAAGACCTGAGTGGGATCGCCTTGATAAAGCATGTCATAGGGAGTCGCCGCAGAAACAGGCATACCCATGCCCAGGACCATCGCCAGAGACATGACCAACGCGGTACCTATAGCAAACCACTTGCTACGTTTCTTGATAAATTTTCGTACTTGCATAATACCCTCCTTTCCTCCCTTAACTAAGCAAATACAAATCCTCATGTCTGTTTATGCCTTTTATTTATCTTTATCTTCCTCCTTTTTCCCTCCTGTATTTCCACCGCCCTTCTTTGTTGATTATGCTCCTCGCATATTCATCGATCGCAGAATCCTCGATTTCGATTCCCGCATCCGGTCCGATAATCAGCAATAGCCTGTTCTAATGGTCGATTGCCGTGTCATCTGGATTACATTTATCCAGTTTGACATTTCCCCTAATTATAAAAATAAAAAACCAGCCCTTGGGCCGGTTTCACTTTTCGCTCCCTGCCAACCAAGTGACCAAATACAGTTGACAGTTCTTAGCTTCCCGAATCAGGTGTCTTTTAATTTCGTACTATAATTTTAATATTTGCTGCTGACCTTCCTATTTAAAATCCGAGATTCGTACATTTAGCCTAGTTATACTATTTCTATGAATTATGTCTCAGAATTAGTGTCTTACTTTTTACCCCTTTGTGATAATCGGGTTAAATAATCGTTATATTTTTCTCAGCCTGAAGTTATTGACTTTTCCCCCTTTTCTATATAGTTAGTCGTAAAGATAACCCAAAAACCCTCATCCAATAATTTCTGTTTTTTTATATTTTCTGTGCTTGCTTCCGGCTCGTTTTCTGTGGTTTTTGTGACCCAATATTTTATCTTCGGCCTCAGGTATTCTATGAGCGACGATTTCAATAATAGAGTCGCTTGAAGGTAAAGAAGTGATAAGATCGGGAGGGAAAATATTACAGATTCATGACATTTCTAGAAATCTCACTCGGGCAATGCAGGCTTCTTCAGAATCACCAGATGAGTGAAAGTGATCCAATGATGCGCCATCATGTCCTTGGCACTGATATGGATCGATTCGCTGGTTCGCAAGCCTTCTTCAATGAGTTCCAGAACCCTTCCTTTTTCTTCCGGGAATTTATATCCCTCATAGTCCTGTGAAAATAAAAGTGCGCCGGATGCTTTCCGCCAACCATTCATCATATGGTAAAAACATACGCGGGATGTAACTGTCAAAGCTTCTATCATTATCTTGAGTTCTCTTAAGCGCTCGCGGGGTGATGACAACTGCGGCTTTGCCAATGAGCTCAGCAATCTGCTTCGACTGCTCACCGGGTGGCATCCCAGCGGCCTCCAAAAAGTTGACCCGGCACACCTGGCACAGTTGGAGGAGACCAGGAATGTCTTAAAGTTCTGGCAAGAACAGGCCAGATACTTTGATTTTAACCTGGAAGACGATGACGGTCGGATGATAAGAATGGGGGATGTGCCTCACAAAACTGCGCTTAGCTTGCTTGAAATCGGTAGTGAGGAGGTCAGCAAGGTCATGCAATTTCCTACCGCCAGGAGAGAATTACTGGATAAGTTGCAGCTGAGGGTCATTGTGTATTCCGACAGGATCGATGTTAACGGGTTATTCCCCATCAGTCCAGTTAGCAGCCAAAAGTGTACTTCCACTTGAAGGAGAGGGGGAACAAGGGGGTGAGGTAGACAAATAACCTCTATGACCAGAGTCAGGTTGTGGGCCAAATATCACCGTGCTATAATTTCGGCGATGAAGGTTTCCGAGCTCGGTGAGTTTGGGCTGATTGACCTCCTTGCCAGAATGGCTGGTAGGGCCAAGGACAAGCGGATAGCCTCCTGGCAGAAGCTTACTATTGGCATTGGTGACGATGCTGCCGCCTGGCAGGGCGATGCCGCAACACAACTGGCTACGGTTGATTCCCTGATTGAGGACGTCCACTTCACTCTAGATAGCATCTCCTGGAAAGACCTGGGCTGGAAAGCGTTGGCGGTTAACCTGAGTGATATTGCCGCCATGGGTGGTGCCCCCAAATATGCCCTGGTGGCGTTAGCCCTGCCCGACCATACTGAGGTGGATGATGTCGCTGCCCTTTACCAGGGAATGATTGAACTGGCACAGCAATCCGGGGTAGCCATAATCGGTGGCGACATTAGCCGTGCCCCGTTGGTCACCATCACGATTACTGTTCTGGGTCATACTGGAGACAATCAAGTGCTCACCCGCTCCGCAGCCACGCCCGGGGAACAGGTAGCGGTCACCGGCTATCTCGGGGCGGCCGCCGCCGGCTTGCAGATGCTCACCCGGCAGCTTCAACTTGATGCCGAAGCCATGAATCCGCTAAAAAATGCCTTTGCTCACCCTTATCCCCGCGTTGCCGACGGGCAACTACTGGCGTCTCAGGGGGTAAAAGCAGCAATAGATATTAGCGATGGACTGATTTCTGACCTGACCCACATTTGTCAGCAAAGCCGGGTCGGCGCCAGAGTAGAAATTGACCGCGTGCCGATTCATCCGGTGGTCAAGGCCAACTTCGGCGATAGGTCCCGGGAACTGGCGCTATCCGGTGGCGAGGACTACGAACTGCTATTTACCGCCAGCGGTGAGGTCATCAACAGGGTAAAAAGGACTGCCTCTTGCCCGATAACTGTCATCGGCGAAATCACCGCGGATAACATAGGCGAGGTAACCGTGGTTGATAATGAGGGAAGTCCTCTTATTCTTCGTAAAAGGGGCTGGGAGCACTTTTCTACAAGATGAGGCAAAACAGGCCGCCAAATCCGTCATCAGAAGCAGGTTATATGGTTGTCTGGAACAGGGATTAAAAGAGGCGAAGCCCATTTGTACTTTTGCTTCCCCTCTCCTTTGAAGGAGAGGGGATACAGGGGGTGAGGTTGTCCAACAATCTCAAAATAGACTATGAGCTGGTCAGCCATAGCCCGGAAGAAACCCGGAGGCTCGGCATCCTTATTGGCAAGTCAGCATCACCGGGTGATATCTATCTTCTTGTCGGAGCACTGGGGACGGGTAAGACCTGCCTCACCCAGGGTATTGCCTGGGGGCTGGATATCAAAGAGTATGCCGTCAGCCCATCGTTTATGCTGGTGAGGGAGCTTTATGGCCGGCTACCCCTGTATCACATCGACCTGTATCGGCTTGACAATATGGAGGAGATTATCGAACTGGGACTGGATGGCTATCTATATGGTAATGGAGTCTGTGTTGTGGAATGGGCGGAGAAAGGGCTGGGCGTGCTCCCCGCCGAGCACCTGCTGATTCAAATAAGCCACCTTTCCGATACTGAGCGCCGCTTGCAACTGATACCGAACGGCAAGCACTACCTTGAAATAGCCACCAAATTGAAAACCACCGCTGAGAGAGGCCAGAGTCTATGCAGTTGGCCATAGATACCTCAACCGATATCGCCAGTATTGCTCTGGTTCGGGATAGCCAAGTGCTTGCCGAACTGACCTGGCACTCAGGGCAAAACCACACCACGGAACTCCTGCCCAACCTGAGCCACCTGCTGAATAAGACCAACACCAACCTTCAATCTATCACCTGCATTTTCGTGGCCAAGGGGCCGGGGAGCTTTAGCGGACTGCGGGTCGGCATCAGCACCGCCAAAGGGTTAGCCTTCAGTCTGGGAATCCCGATAATTGGTATCAGCACCCTATCGGCAGCCGCCTACCAGCATGCCGAGGCCGGTCTGCCCGTCTGCCCGATATTCAATGCCGGCCGGGGTGAGATTGCCACCGCCACCTACCAGATGAAAAGCAAGCAGTGGCACCAGCTTGCCGCCGAGCACATAACCACGCCTGAAGCCTTATTCTCACAGATAACCACGAGGACTATATTCTGTGGTGAATTCATGCCCAACATTGGCCCCCAGCTACAGAGAGCGCTCAAACGGAAGGCAATCATATCAACCCCAGCCGCCAGGCTACGCCGCGCCAGTTATCTGGCTGAACTCGGACAACGACGGCTCGTAAGTGGCGATTATGATAACCCGGCCACCCTGCAGCCGATATACCTCAGGCGGCCACCGATCACTGAACGAAAACGCCGCTAGACAGGAGACAGAAATGGCAAACTGGCCCCAAATATCAATTGACATGGAAAAAGCTTTCGGCATGTGTTTTGCCTGCGGACAGGATAACCCGATTGGCTTGAAACTGCGGTTTGAATGGGACGGCAAAGCCGCCAGAGCCGGGTTTACCCCTACTGAGCTTCACCAGGGCTGGTCGGGAATCGTTCACGGCGGCATCATAACCTGCCTTCTTGATGAGGCCATGAGTTACGCCACTCTATTTGAGAAGGTGGATACCGTAACCGCCAGACTTCAGGTAAGAATCAAGCGACCCATCCCAATCGGCGAGCCGCTCTCCATCACGGGCAGTATCGTTAAAAAGACGAGAAAGCTGGTGGAGACACAGGCAACCATATTCCTCAAAGATGGCACGCCGGTTGCTGAGGCCACGGCAACACAGTTCGTCTTCAATGCACAGAAAGGGAAGCAATGACCAAAAGCAAGGTTAGAGCGGTTATCTGGGATATGGATGGCGTAATTGCTGACACGGCTCCATATCACTTCAAGGCGTGGCAGAAGGTCTTCCGAGAAAGGGGAGTGAACTTCACCGAGGACGATTTCCGGCACAACTTCGGGCAAAGGAACGATACCATAATTAACAATGCCTTAGGCGAGAGAATACCCGAGAGCGAGATGGAGGCCATTGCCCAGGAAAAAGAGCAGACCTACCGCGAACTGGCACGGCAAAACATAAAACCGCTCCCCGGAGCGATACGACTGATCAAATCGCTCAGGGAGCACAAAATAAAGATAGCCTTAGCCTCCTCGGCACCAATGGAGAACATCCGGCTGGTTACTCAAGAGTTAGGTATCGCGGACTCCTTCCATGCCATTGTCACCGGACGAGAGGTAACTGAGGGTAAACCCAGTCCACAGGGTTTTCTCCTCGCCGCCAAAAAACTGGGGGTCGAGCCCAGGCACTGCATCGTGATTGAGGATGCCCTTGCCGGTGTTGCTGCGGCTAAAAGGGCCGGGATGCACTGTATCGCGGTAACCAATACCCACCCCCGGGAGAGCCTGAAGGAGGCTGACTTTATTGTTGACACGCTGGAAGAGGTGACCGTGGACGACCTGGATAAGCTTATCAATTAAATAGATGCAGGAGCGGAAAATGGAACAATCTCTAGTTCTTATCAAGCCTGATGCCATGGAGAGAGGTCTAGCGGGCACCATTATTGGTCGCCTGGAAAGCCTGGGACTCAGGCTGGTGGCGCTCAAGATGCTCAAACTGGACAGGGCATTAGCCCGAGAGCACTACGCGGTTCATGCTGACAAGCCTTTTTTCAATGGCCTGGTCAACTATATTAGCTCGGGCCCGATAATTGCGGCTGTCTTTGAAGGAGAGCAGGCAATAGCCGCAATCAGAAAAGCAATGGGGCCTACTGACCCCGCCAAGGCCGACGCAGGGACCATCAGGGGCGACCTCGGTGTAGATATTGAACGCAATGCCATTCATGGTTCTGATTCGATAGAAACCGCCGAGAGGGAGATCAGGCTATTTTTTGCCCGGGACGAAATTTACTGAATCCTGACTACCGGGATAGCCCGGCTCCACAGCTCATCCAGATGGTAATATTCCCGCTCAAAGGGAGCAAAAATGTGGACAATAACATCGCCAAAATCAAGAAGGAGCCACCCTGACTCCACGCTACCCTCAACATGGTGGGGTAAAATGCTCTCCTTCTTCAGTATATGCTCAACCTCATCATAAATAGCCCGCACCTGCCGGTCACTGTCACCACTGCATATAACAAAGTAATCGGCAAAACCGCACACTTCCCGGACATCAAGGAGCACGATATCCGCCGCCTGTTTATCACCGGCGGCCTCTACCGCCTTGCGGGCTACTTCTATAGCTTCCAGAAGTCAACCCCCCACACACAGCAGATTTATGATTATTATACCACAACCGCAGCAATTCCAGGCCCTCTATAAGAATGTTGTTCCGCAACCTGTCTCCCCAAATATTCAGACCCATGCCCTGTGATGAGTGGGGCCCGAGCATTTCCCCGAAGTTGATTTGCCACCGCCAAGCACCGTGCTATACTATAATAAAGTTCAGGGGGACAAAAACCAATGGCGGGATTACTTTTTGGCACCGGGGGGACTCCCCATAGCTCCAAGACTCCGTCCAGCATAGATGGAATTCTGCGGATCGCTGAGCTCGGGCTCGGCTGTATGGAGATAGAGTTTGTCCAGGGAGTGAAGATGGGGGAGGCTGGGGCGAGACTGGTTGCCGAAACAGCGGTCAGAGCCGGAGTCAAACTCTCAGCTCATGCCCCCTACTTCATTAACCTTAACGCCCGTGAGCCAGAGAAGATAAGGGCAAGTCAGCAGCGAATACTTCAAGCCGCCCGCATCAGCTCAATATGCGGTGCCGAAAACATCGTCTTTCACGCCGCCTTCTACCTCAACGACTCACCCGAAAAAACCTACAGTTCGGTAAAGAGCTACTTAGCCGAGGTAGTAGACCGGCTGAAGCAAGAAAATATCCGGGTGTGGCTCAGACCGGAAGTCACCGGCAAGGGTAGCCAGTTCGGCTCTGTAGATGAGGTGCTCGACCTGAGCACTGAGCTTGATGGGGTGGCCCCCTGTATCGACTTCGCCCACTGGCATGCCCGCACCGGCAGCTTCAATTCCTACCCGGAGTTTGCCTCGGTCCTGCTCAAAATCAGGGAGCGCCTCGGAGATGATGCCCTGGCTAATATGCACATCCACTTCTCCGGCATCGAGTATGGTCAAAAGGGGGAAATAAAACACCTGAATCTGAAACATTCAGATCTCAAGTACACGGAACTCCTTAGAGCGCTGAAGGACTACGATGCTAAGGGGCTGGTAATCTGCGAAAGCCCTAACCTGGAAGAGGACGCCTTGCTCCTGCAAACGACGTATAATGCTTTCTAGACCCCCAACTCAGAGCGGGTGCGGAGGAACCGGATGAGCTCATCACGGGCAACCACGCCAATGACCCGGCCCTCACTCACCACAGGCATATGGCTAATATCACCGTTATCCATTGCCTCCATCAGGCTCAGGGCCTCCTGGTTGGGATAAGCCACCTTTAGCCTATCAACCGGGGTCATCACCTCCCTCACCGGGATTACCTCCCAGTTCTGCCGGGGAACCGACTTGATATTATGCAAGGTCAATATGCCATGTAACCTACCCTCATCAGCCACCACAAAAAAGTGGCGTCCGCTGGGTATGACATAGCGCTCGACCAGCCGGCTCACGGTCATGTCGGGAGGGACCACCGGGAAGTCGCTGGTCATCACATTAGTCGCCGTAAAACCCCGCAGTGCTTCCCGCCATTGCGCCTGACGATAGCTGGCTGAGGCGGCATTATCCAGAAACCAGCCAATAAGGGCGATCCAGATGCCCTCATACCAGGGCAGACCAAAGGGACGCAGGAAGACGATCACAACGCCACTCAGAATAAACAGGTAGGCGATACCCCGGCCCACCCGCGTCGCAATCCGGGTGGAGCGTCCGTAGTTACCCGTCGCCCGCCACAGGATGGAACGGAAGACACGCCCGCCATCCAGCGGGAAGCCCGGGATCAGGTTGAACGCCGCCAGGAGCACATTTACCCGGGCCAGCAGCAGGGCCATAGCCGCCAGAAGTCCAATGCTACCCTCGGTTAGAAACCCGACCAGACCAAACAGGCCACCGATGGCCAAACTACAGGCGGGACCAGCCGCCGCCATTCTGAACTCGGCGGCAGCGCTCGTTGCCTCCCCGGTCATCTGGGCCACCCCACCAAAGATGAAAAGGGTTATGCTCTTCATCGAAACACCGCTGAGTCTGCCCACCAGGCTGTGAGCCAGCTCATGAGCCAGCACTGAGGCAAAAAACAGCAGGCTGGTAACGACACCGATAACCCAGCCATCCCACCGCGACCAGTCGGGATAGACCAGGGAGACGGTTACCAGCGTAAAGATTATGAACCAGGTATAGTGTAACCTCACCTGAATACCAAAGAGCCGACCCAAATTGAATGCGTTACTCATTTTCATCGCAAGAAATATAACCTCAGTTTGTTGTCTAATCTAGCTACCGGGAAAGGGGTAGGCACCCACCTAAACAAAATAGGTCTTAGGGATACAAAAGCCATTAAAATTAGAGGCATAAGCAGTGGTATAGGCCCCCGCCGACATAATATAGACTTTATCCCCTATCTCTGGCTCCGCAAGCTTTACTTCGGCCGAGATCACGTCGAAACTATCACAAGAGGGCCCCGCCAACACCCAGCTGCCCTCTGGCCCATCCCTCGCCACTGCTATCGGGTACTGAATACCACCCATGCTTTCCATCAAGCCATTGAATACGCCGACATCCAGATAGAGCCATCGCTGTCCATTACGCATACCCTTACCAATAACGGTGGCCGCCAGAATTCCGGCTTCCCCTACAATTGCCCTGCCCGGTTCGACGAAAATCTCGATGTCTCTGGGAAACTTCTCCCCTATGGTGTCCCTCACTAATTTTGCAATTCGAACAATGGAGAGGGCCGGACTTATGTATGTAATGGGAAAGCCGCCGCCGATATTTAACATACGCAGCGTTAAGCCAAGTCTTTCCGCCAGGTCCCAGACCTCCCGGCTCTTTTCCAGGGCCTTAATCCAGGTAGCTTGCTCGGTACACTGCGAGCCGACATGAAAGGTGATGCCATATGGATCAAGCCCCCTCTTGCCAGCCTCCATAAGGAGCTTAACCGCTTCCTCAGTTTCGACACCGAATTTTCTGCTTAATGGCCACTGACTGCCCTCATTAGATACAGAGAGGCGCACATAGACCTTACTGCCCGGAGCCAACTCAGCCAACTTCTCAACCTCGGCATAGGAATCAAATGCCAGGCATTCAACACCGGTGGCATAAGCCGCCTTGATGAAACCTTCGGTTTTCACCGGATTGCTGGAAATGAGCCTATGTGGCGGAACCCCCTGGCGGAGCAGAAAGTTCAGCTCCTCATGAGAGGAAATCTCAAAACCAGCATCAAGTTCCAGCAAAAGTCTCACGATACGCCTATGAGGGTTGGCTTTGAGGGCGTAGAAGACCCTGGCCGGGCCAATCGCCTCCCGGAATTCCCTGAACTTACGCTGTATTACATCCCGGCCTATAACAAGGAAAGGAGTCTGTCTGGTCTGGCTAATACGTTCAATAAACCTGTAATTCATAGTTGATCTAAAACAGGAGAGGATTGACCTCAATCTTCACGCCTGGAACCTTGAGAATCGCTCTCATACTCATCGTCCACAGGGTGCTTTTGATCCCCCCGGACTATTACATTACTTGCTCCTGGCCGGCAGCGGTCAGCATTTTTCTGAGTTCAAAAAGTGCAGCCGTGGTCACCAGACGCTTTAATCGGAGCCTGTTGCCCGGGTAGTTACCTGGAATCACCCGGGCCGTCCTGCCATCATCTATGCCTATGTACACCGTACCAACTGGCTTACCTTCTACCTCATCCGGTCCAGCCACGCCGGTGGTGCTAACACCAAGGTCAGCCTTCAAACGCAGCCTGATTGCCTGCGCCATTGCCTGTGCCACCTCAGAACTGACCGCACCGTGTTCTGCGATAAGCTGAGGAGACACCCCGTAGGCCAACTTGGCCTCATTGGAATAGGCAATCAGGCCCCCCTTGAAATAGTTTGAGCTTCCCGGGACATCGGTAATCGTCGCGGCTAGCAGCCCACCGGTGCATGATTCCATAACCGCCAGGGTCAGCTTTCTCTCCCTGAGCAGTTGCCCGACCACACCCTCCAGTATCTGGCTGTCAGTCCCCCAAATATACTCACCCAGGATTGACCTGACACTGGCCTCACCCCGGGCCAGCATCTCCTCAGTCTGCTTCTGGTCCGGCGCCTTGGAGGTGAGGCGCAGGTGAATGCCATCCGCCTTGGCGTAGATCGCCAGAGTAGGGTTAGGCTGAGAAAGTAGAGATGAAACCATCTCCCCCACAGCAGCCTCAGATAGTCCAAAGGTCTTAACGGTTCGGGAGACGATGATGGCCCCGGTAAATATTCGGTGCAACCGGGGTTGAATCTCCATGTCCCAGAGGTGCTGCATCTCCCGAGGCGGACCGGGCATGGCAATTAATATGCGCCCGTCTCTCTCCACCCACCACCCCGGGGCCGTCCCCCGGACATTGTGGACGGCACTGGCTGATGGAATAAGGGCAGCCTGCTTGATATTGCTGAGGGGCATCTTCAGTCCGCGCTGAGCAAAGAAGTCTTCTATCTCACGCCTCAGGATAGAGTCAATCGTCAGCTCCTCCCCAAGCATCTCAGCAATCGCCTCACGGGTCAGGTCATCCTCAGTCGGCCCCAGGCCACCGGTAGTTAGAATAAGGTCTGAGCGCTGCCAGGCACGCGTTAACACTTCGACCAGCCGGGCCTGATTATCACCCACCTGGGAAATCCAGTAGAGGTCTACTCCAACCAGGGGCAATTGCCGGGCAAGATGAGCGGCATTGGTATCAGTTATTTCCCCGAGGAGAAGCTCAGTGCCAATAGAGATGATTTCCGCCCTCAATAAAAATACCTCCCCTTTCTTAACGGGGCTTTAGCCACTCTCCTTCAAAGGGGAAAATGCCGGCTTTGAAGGGATGTCACCCTTCAATCTATACTTAATAAACAGCCTTCAGCATTTGGGGGCAGAGG
>CAZNSC010000017.1:7291-32700 GCA_964575695.1 uncultured Dehalococcoidales bacterium | reverse complement strand
GAATTGCACGATGAGACGGCTCAAGCTCTGGCCAGCCTTGGAATGGACATTGGCGCCCTGGCTAAGAATAGGAAATTAAGCTCCGTGCAGATTTCCGGCAACCTAAAGACTTTGCAAGCTAAGACCGAGTCCATACTGGAGGGCGTGCGCGCTTTGAGCAAAGCTCTTCGGCCACCTATGCTCGAGGAATTTGGCCTGCTAGTGGCACTCAAGGGACTCATCAATGAACTGGTAGAGCAGCAACAGATAAAAGTCCGGTTCGATGTCGAGGGGACTTCTCGGCGTCTCAGTCCAGACGCTGAGATTGCCACATATCGTATCGCCCAGGAGGCCCTTTCCAACATCAAGAAACACGCCGCGGCGAGCGAGTGTTCGCTGGTGATGAGATATTCTCCAAGAAAAGTGGTGCTTGAAATACGTGACAACGGCCGCGGATTTGCCATGAGGGAGCCATCCGATAACCTTGCCTACTCGGGTAAGCTAGGTCTAGCCGGTATGCAGCAACGTGCCAGACGGATTGGTGGGAAACTTAGTATCAAATCGCGCCCGGGCAAAGGCACTATTGTCCAACTGGAACTGTCTGCCCGGGGTACAGTCTCTCAAGCCTAGAAATACAGCCATCCCCCCTGCGAGCAAAGCGTTCTACCGTTCGGGTAGCCCCAGGTCGTCCATGGATAGGAGCCCCATTCTCACTCCCTGAATGACAACCTCGGTTCTAGAGCTTACGCGTAGTATAGAGAAGATATTGTCCAGAAGTCTCTTAACGGTACGCAGACTTAACCCAAGCTCCAAGGCAATTTGTTTGTTAGTCATTCCGCGAGCGGCCAGCTTTATTATTTGCAGTTCTCTGGTAGACAGTTTCTCTCCAGCGGGTAGAAGCGCTGGTTTCAGCGGGTATCTAGCTGCCAGTTCAAGCAATCGCTTTCCGATGGCGGGTGACAACACCATCTCGCCGCTGATTACCCCGCGGATGGAGTGAACTATCTCTTCACCAAAGACACTCTTGGTCAGATAACCGGCAGCCCCGGCCTCAAGAATTTCCAGAGCGTGCTGTTCATCGCTATGAATGGTCAATACGAGCACCGCTATTTCCGGGTGTTTGACCTTAATCTGGCGTGTCGCCTCAAGTCCTTCAAGCTTCGGCATGGTAATGTCCATGAGAACAACGTCTGGTCGCATTTCGTCAGCCATCCTGACGGCCTCAACACCATCCGAGGCCTCACCAACAACCTCGAAGTCCGGTATATCCTGTAGGACGGTCCTCACTGAACGCCGGAATAATGGATGGTCATCCGCAATAAGTATAGTTGTCTTATTTCTCTTTCTAGTAGGCGGATGCTGTTCTGTATCTTTAACAGGCATATCGATGTATTTTACCTCAACGGACCCGGCGGCACAAATCTTTACTCATGCAATCACCATGATATCTTTCTTCATTTCAATTATTCCGGGCAAATCAAATCAATGTATTTGCAATTCTTATTGTCAATCCGCCAATACCGCGTATCAAAATCGCAGTTCACACAATGCAATAAGGTGACTAGCACTATTACTAACGTGCTATTATATATACATAAATATCGGAGAGTTGCTTTTATCATGCCTGCAGTTGAAGTCAATCATATAGTCAAGTCCTACGCAGATAAGGTCGTAGTTGATGACCTATCTTTCTCCGTCGCCCAAAGCGAAATATTTGGTCTAATTGGGCCTAACGGTGCCGGCAAGACTACCACTATCAGGATGATGATGGACATAATCAAGCCAGACTCAGGCGAGGTGACAATCCTTGGTGAGAAATTGACTGAAGCCGGTAAGAACAGGCTTGGTTATTTACCTGAGGACAGAGGACTATACAGGAAGCTGAGTGTTATGGACTCTATCGTCTATCTTGCCTCGCTCAAGGGTATGGATACCCGTTCCGCAAGGGAAAACGCTGATAAGCTGCTCAACCAGACAGGGATGCTTTCTCACAGTAGGAAGAGGATTGAAGAGTTGAGCAAGGGCATGGGACAAATCATCCAATTCATAGTTACTATCATTCATGACCCGGAACTGGTAATTCTGGACGAACCCTTTAGCGCTCTCGACCCGGTTAATACCGAGTTGATAAAAAGGATGTTTGTTGACCTGAGGAATCAGGGTAAAGCCGTAATCCTGAGCACACACCAGATGAATCAGGTGGAGGAGCTTTGCGACCGCATCTTAATGATAGATGATGGACGTGCTGTCCTTTACGGAAATCTGAATGAACTCAAGTCAAGATATAGAGGTAATTCGGTAATTCTGGATTTTGAAGGTGAGTTGGGGCAAGTGCCGGGAGTTGTCGAAAAGCGCACTCATAAAGATTACGTCGAGCTGGTACTTGAGGGAAGCACGACCCCCAACCAAGTCCTGGAACGACTGGTGGGCACCGGAATAACAATCAACCGGTTCGAGATAGCCACCCCTTCACTGAACGAGATATTCCTGGAGGTGGCGGGCAAGAATCATGAATAAGACACTTCTTATATTCAGTCATGAGTTCCTGCACACGATAAGGAGAACCGGGTTTATTATTCTGGCTCTCGCCCTGCCGGTGCTGGCCCTTCTGGGCATAGGAGTTTTCAATATCGTATCGGGAGTTGCGAAACCTCCGGCGGAAGTAACCAAAATCGGATACGTCGATGAAGCCGGCGGTTTCGATCAGTTTACTACACAGGGGAACATAACCCTGATTCTCTTTGATACTCCGGGAGCAGCCACCCAGGCTTTGATAAAAAAGGATATCAAGGAATATTTCGTTATTCCGCAGGATTTTATCGTTACTGGTATAATCAAACGTTATACTACCCAGAAAGAGGTTACGCCGCCCACCGCCACCACAGCCGTAATTAAGAATTTCCTTTCGAGTAATCTGCTAGCGGGTAAGGTGTCTACAAGCACCATAGACAGGATTGAAGCACCCTTGAACCTGGTTACCACTACGCTTACTTCAACCGGTGAAGTAGCTTCGGAGCAAGGTGGACTTACAAATCTTATTATCCCTGGGATTTTTGGCCTTCTATTGGCGCTCTCTCTCTCCTTCTCTTCCTCTTATGTACTGCAAGGACTTGGCGAGGAGAAAGAGAATCGCCTTATGGAGATTTTGTTATCCTCGGTTTCCACACGGCAGTTGATAATCAGCAAAGTCTTGGGTATTGGTGCTGCCGGGTTAGCTCAGATAGTCGTCTGGGTAATTTCAATTCCACTCCTGCTAAATCTAGCCTCCTCGTCTATCGGGGGCTTTATCAGTACGATACAAATACCGGCAAATTTTCTCATTCTGGGTGTAATGTATTTCATCCTGGGCTATTTATTGTTCGCCGTGCTTTCGGCCAGCGTTGCTGCCATCAGTGCCACTGTTCGAGAAGCACAAGGATTAGCGGCTATTTTTGGACTTTTCGCAGTCGCCCCATTCTGGTTCTACTCTCTACTCATGCTATTCCCAAACAGTCCGATTTGGGTTGTTTTCAGTATTTTCCCCTTCTCTGCCCCTGTGCTAGTAATGTTACGGCTTGGCATGACTGGTGTCCCAGCATGGCAACTGGCCATTAGCATAGCTGTGATGGTGCTATCCATCATTGGGGGACTGTTGCTGGCTGCCCGGCTTCTCAGGACTTATATTTTGATGTACGGTAAAAGACCAAGCGTCGGGGAGATTATTCGGAACCTCAGGAGCGGATAGGTTTCCATAGCCGATCTCTTCGCGTGTCTCAATCTACTATTTTGTTGCCGGCACGCAAACATCGTGATGTTTGCCCTTCCACGCGTACGTTTCAGTAACATAGCATGAGTCGTTGCGCAAAAAGCTCAGGGTTAATCCTGAGCTTGCTTAGCTAAAAACTAAGAACCATCCCGTACCATGTTCAGAGCAGGTTTTAGATTTCTGGGCTGTATGAAAAGCGTGTATAATACAACTCAGACTCAATACGTTATCAAAAGGAGCCTGATACATGTCGCCAGGAACTGAACTTGTGGCTTTGTGTGGTATGAATTGTGGCATTTGCCTCGCTTATCTTAGAAAGGAAATGCCCCGGCTGTGGAGTATTCAATTTAAAAAGCAGCAAGTGAAGGAAATTTACGGTATCGATGTCGAGGAAGTGTAATGAGAGCTGAGAAAGGCAATCCCGAGCAAAAGTATAATGATTTTTGGGACTGGCTATTGACTGACTGGCATCCTGTCTGGCTCATAAGTTTAGTTTTTGCTTATATTTACTATCTTATGACCACTGAGGAGGTTTGATCGGGGTTATTGTCTTCATTGCGACCAATAGTAGAAAGACTGCAATCATGTTCTTGTCTTTCGTCGTCATCTGGGCTTCTTTGTGGTTGCTCTGCTTATCGTTGGAAGCTTGGATTGGAATCAGAAAGATAAGGATGACCGCCAGGTAAGTGAGGGTGGCTACATCGTAGTCCTCAAATGTTCCGAGGGTGAATACGGCCTCCGCTTTTGGATTGCACCTGAAGGAATGACACCGTAGACCACCGAAGTGCTAACCTAAGGTCATGGTGATGGAGCTGGTGACGGGGCTTCACCTTTCAGGCTATAAAGGTAAGCGGCAATATCCTGAATCTGTTCTTTGGTAAGTGTGTTCTTGTAGGATGGCATCGTGGCCCCGGGCAGAACTGACTTCGGGTCACTGATGAAGGCATCCAGGAAAGCCAGCGAGCGGCGCTCACCAACTGTGGACAGGTCGGGGCCAATTGTCCCGCCCTTGCCATTTATCATATGACAACCGCCGCAGTGCTCTTGAAAGAGTTCGACTGCCTGGGGGCTATAGCTTATCGATGCGCCAAGTGTCGACAGGTAGGCTACCAGTGCATTCAGCTCTTCCGGGGTGAACAGAAACTTGGGGTGCAGCGTCTCCGGCACCATGGTACTGGGGTTCTCAAGGTAGGTAGCAATCTGCTCCTTGGTAAGCTCTCCACCAACACCACCTAGGTCAGGACCTATGTTACTGCCAATACCATTGATACTGTGGCAATAAGAGCAGTTCCTCTCAAGATAGACCTCACGTCCCATCTGAACCATCGGGTCTATCTCACCAGCCGGCACACCCGGTGCCGATTTCGCTCCGAGCACTTCCAGAACTGCCAGGAGCAGCACCACCAGGATGCCAGTCCCCACCATAAACTTTCTCTTTGACCAGCGTCGTTCAGGACCACGGTCCAGAAAGGGGAATATAATAAGTACCAGCAGTGCTAACACCGGTACGATGGCTGCCGCTACCGGCTCCAGCCATCCCGGGAAGAGCTTCAAAAACTCAAAGAAGAAAAGGAAGTACCACTCGGGCCGCGGGTTGTAGGTCAGGCTGGTGGGGTCTGCGGGTGGCTCAAGTGGTGCGCGGAAAATAACCGCCAGGACTACAATCGCCGCCACTACGAAAAAGGCTACTATCGCATCCCGTACCAGGGTGTCCGGGAAAAATGTCTCGCCACCCTGCTTACTCGCTTCGTACTCTTCCAGATATGTTTCTCGTCTACTCTTAGTCGGCGAAAAAGGTGACTTCATGATTCCTTTCCTGCTTCAGCCTTGGCTACCTTTTCGGCGGCGCCGAAATACCCTGCCTGACTACCAGAAAAATGTGTGTGCCGATAAGGAGTATCAGCAATGGGGGGATGATCCCCACATGTAAGGTGAAAAACCGGGTCAGTGTCAGGGCACCGATGGTGTTGCTTCCAATGAGTATCTGCTGAATAAAGGGCCCCAGCAACGGTACCTCTCCGGCAATGCCAACACCCACATTAGTTGCCCAGTAGGCTTTCTGATCCCAGGGCAGGAGATAGCCCGTGAAGGCGGCTCCCATGACCAGGATGAATATTACCGCGCCGAGTACCCAGGTCAGCTCCCGGGGATATTTATAGGCAGCCATGAAGAAGACCCGCAGACCATGCAGGCCAATCAGAACGACTATGGCGCTGGCTGCCCAGTGGTGAATACCGCGGATGAGGGCGCCAAAGGTTACCACATCGTTGATATACTGTATGCTTTCGTAGGCGTGGTCTGGTGATGGCGAATAGTTCATCATGAGGAAAGCTCCGGTAAATAGCAACAGGATGAAGGTCACCAGGGTGGCACTCCCCAGTGTATACCACCAACCAACACCCCGGGGAACCTTCCGGTAGAGAAAGCCGCCGATAAGCTTGCTCGTCTCCACTCTTTCTTCCAGCCAGTCGCCTACAGAATTTGACATTTTGGTGCTAGCCCTCTTTTCCCCGCAATATTTTGCCGGTTACCACTATGGTGCCTTTCTCAATGTCGAACTCCAGCCTGTCCAGTGGACGTGGCGGGGGGCCGGCGAGAACATTGCCGTTGATATCAAACTCGCCGCCATGGCACGGGCACTGAAATATCTGCTTTTCCTTGTCCCAGTAATAAGGGCAGTTCAGATGGGTGCAGTGGGGGTCAAAAACATTAATATCGTTCTGACCCTTGTTGACCACCCAAGCCCCCCGGCTCAAAGTGGTGATGTACCAGCCATCACGCAACCTCTGCTCGTAGGTTATGTAAGTGGGCTCGCCGATCGGGATATTGCTGACTTCGGCAATAGGAGTCAGCAAAGGATTACTTTTCTTCCAGGCAGGAGATAGGAAATAGCCAATTAATGGTGTGGCTATGGCAGCTCCAATGATACCACTTATACCACCGATAACATAGCCGAGGAATCTTCTTCTGGTTATTTGTTTGTTGTCCTCTTCACTGGCCATATCATTAACACCATCTTGGCCTGGCATTGGTGCCCAGCCTGTTTTATAGAATATATTAATAGATGAAAGGTTTTAATGCAAGGGTGCTTGCTTCCCGTATCCTCAAACAGCCTGCCCAAAAAGCTCGAGTTATTGTGGGCTATTGAAGTTGAATAACGGGAAACGACTCGAATGTACATTTAGGTATTTCCGCGTATTACAAGTAGGCATAAAAACGGAAGTGCGAGCCAGCAACAGTATGATAAGCTCTTAATAAGAGGGATATCATACCGCTGAGTTTACGGCCAACCCCATCTGGGCCGAATCGAGTTTGGCGCGGAGGGCAAATAAGCAAAGACAGAAAGGAGGCAATAAAAGAACCGAAGGCACAGGCATTCACTGGATGGGGGTGAAAGGATGGGATTAGCAGCACTCTTAGTACTGGTAATGATAGCTTCAGCTATCATAGCGATGGTACTGTGGGGAGTCTTTATTGCGCTAATGTGTGTTATCCAGCTTGTGCGGCACGTATTCGCTAAGCACCAACCTTTGAAAGGGAGCCCCACGTAGCAGATGTCGCCTGCTGTCAGGGTCATCAAACAAAGTCACGTGTCTTTTCGAATGTGTCCACTTCGTGTGCGCCGGGCCACGGTAATATATTAATGGTCCGGTTTCAGCTAGAGGCCGGCCTTGATATTCCCAGCATGCTGTTAGTGCATGCTTCTGGCTATAGTTAACAGTTCTGGTATCCCCTGAGTAGTAACCACTACTAAGTGAAAGTCATCAACCTTCCAGTAAACGCCGTTTATCCGTTGACCGTCGGTTCTTTCTCCCACAACCAGCCTGCCGCTGTTACCGTTTATGTCGGTCGGCACTTCCTGCAGAATGGTCTTAATCCAGGGGAGTGCAATGGGCAGATCATCACTGTCTGAGACCATTTGATATACTAACATAACCTCAGTGTGCCGGTCATGGGAAAGAAAGAGCATCTGCACCATAGGCAAGGGTTCAAGCTGCCCCTTGATTTCAGCGGGAGGCCAGGCAAGATAGCTGGGAAAGTAAGCGGGCACCAAAATGTCAAAACCCAGTGCTGATTCCGCCTGCTCTATAGTACTATATTCCTTAATGCCAGTGGTGCCCTGCAGGTATGTTGGCACCATCCCCAGCAGGTAGAGGGCTAGGGCTGCTATGCCGACCACTACCGGTGCCAGCATAAGCCTCGGTGTTTCTTTCAGAAACCTCAGCATTATTAATTTCAAGTTGTATTTAGGTAAGGCTGCTGACATTCACCTATACCACAAAAAAGAGCATTGCCAAAAGCAGTGCGGCCACGACTGATAACCGCAGGTTTGTATAAGGCAAATCACCGGTCTTATCAGGATGAACCAGCCTCTCCACCCTTTCCTTGATCAATGCTTTATGAAATCGATATTCCAAGGCACTGATGCGGGGTGTAATCCGGCTGCGACCTGCACCGGACAATTTACCAAAGGCATCTGTCTGCCAAGATACGCGGAGCAATCCCGAGGCAAGAGCCAGCCGCTTCCCGGTTGCGTGGACAGCTATATCATCGCAGTATTTCTCATTGTCGTTGACAATGCGGCGGAAAATAAACAGGGCTACCGGGTTATAGAACATCAGGAACCGCAGGATCAGCGATATCTGTGCGATTCTATAGCCTTGTCCTGTAATATGAGCCAGCTCATGGGCAATAACCGCCTCGAGTTCTTCACTATCCAGCATATTTATAGTCCCTTCCGAAATAAATAGTGTCTTGTGAATGAGAGTATAAACCATGGGGACAGCATCGGCAGATAACAGCACCTTTGGCATACGGGAATGGTTGTTCCTAGCCAGCTTGGCTAACACTCCGTCCAGCTTGGGGAATTGACCTGGTCTCACGGGCGGCAGCGACGAACGACTTCTCAAGGAATACCTTATACTGGGAATCGCTTCCCTGAAAAGAAAAAAGGATGCGGTCAAAACCAGCAGAACAAGGAAGAGATGCCATATGGCTATATCTCCCAACAATCGCAACTTTAGCCAGCTATTGAAGTCAATCAAGGCCACCTGTTCGTGGAAATGAGCGCTAGTCCGCGTAGGATCGAGGAGAAAGTAGAATGGCAGATAAACCACTGGCAGCAAGGCAAAGAAGCGGAACCTGATCTGTAGGGCAGGTTTTTGTATGTGCCAGAGGCTTATCAGCGCCTCAACGATAATGGCGATGATGGCCGAATGAAAAACAGTCTGGACGATGAATTGGCTGAGACCCCATCTGAGGAAATCCATCTCATGATACCACCTTATGTTGAGGACTCATCAGATAAAGGCTCCTCTGAAGGCGTGCCCCCCGTTTCCCTGATGGCTTTAGCTTCGGTGAGTTCAGCATATTCCAGCGGGTGTTCCTCAAGCATTCTTTTTCTTGAGATTTTCCCGCTAAAGACGCTGATATCTGCCGGGAAAATACCGGGTTTGAAGATGACATCATAAAGGTGCCAGATTACAATGGTAAGCACGGCCAGTGTTGCTTCGTATCCATGAATGTCGACAGAAGCCGCTACCATTTGGCCGGGCAGGAATCTGGTAACTGCCAGCGGAAAAGCCAGAAAAAAACCGGTGACGATTATGACCATGCTGCCGAAGATGAGTCCCCAGTATTCAAATTTCTGGTTATAGTCAAAGCGGCCGAACTGTGGCGGCCTGTCGGCAAAGCCAAAGCTGTAACTCAAGGTGGTAACGACATCGCGAGCATCCTTCAGAGTAGGAACCATTGACGGCTTTTGGTGGCGAACGAAAAGTGAGTGAGCCAAGTAGCCGAGGTGATATAGGATGATCAGCGTAAATAAAAGCCCGAAGGCACGGTGAATCAGTCGCGTATACTCGATGCCTCCCAGGCCCAGGATAACTGTTTCCGCCCAACCTGCGGTATAGAACCTCTGGGCGAGGCCAGTCACTGATAACACAATAAAAGAAACCATTAGTAAAATATGCTGCACCCGCTGGTTGACGCTGAACCGGATGAAGTAATCCGGCTCGCTCTTAGCAGTAACAGTCTCACTATCAAGGAACTCTGAAGCTAGCATTGCAACCCTCGCGATTACCTGTTAGTTATCCTTCTCCACAGGTCGAGCAGAATGTGAATGGAGAGCCCCACGATAATAAACGGGATGAGTATCCGGTAAAACCACTCCGCAAAGAACACCAGGGGGGCCCGGTTGATACTGGGCTCGTAGTGAGATAGCCAGGCGCCGGGGAAATTCGTCGTCGCATCAGGATGACACTTACGGCAGGTATTCAAAAGGTTGGCCTTTATCACCGGGGAGTTAGGGTTATCAACCTGCTGAATATCATGGACTCCATGGCAGTCGGTGCAAACGGCTTCCGGGACGGGTATATCTTTACCCTGCTCCCCGATCAGGGCTACCGTCCGCCCGTGAAAATCATTAAGATAGCTTCTAACCACGTTGGTTGAGATACCATATTTTTGCATCAGGTTTTTGTTGCTGTGGCAGTTGCTGCACAGCTCCACCGATTGAAGACGGAAGGCGGTGGTGCGTGGGTCTTCAATGGTATGTGATGCGTGGCAATCGGTACATACCGGAACGTCATAGTTATTTTCCTCAATAAGGGCCTTGCCATGGACACTGTTGGCATACACATCGTAGATATTCTGGTGGCACTTGGAGCAGGTCTGTGATATCTTGGCCCTTGGTTCTGAAGGTAGACTCACATTATGCGCTCCGTGGCAATCGGTACAAATAGGGGCTTGCAGATTTCCACTGGATAGCACTTCGAAATGTACACTGTCCAGGGTCTTAGTGTAATTGGCAAAGTGGCATTTCTTACACAGCTCATACTGGGCGATATTGTATTCTCTCTGGCTCGAGAACTCTACTTCAGGATGAGGATAGGTAGTTATAGAACTATGGCAGTCAGTGCACAGCAGTTTGTCTCCGTGAATAGACGAGGCGAATACCTCTGGGTTGACGTATAGCGAGAGCTCCTCCCCATTGGTAAAAGTCATGCTCAGGCCGGGTTGCCCATGACAGTTCAAGCAGTATTCATTTCCTTTAGACGCCCCAGCGGAGAGGGAGTGGCAGCTTAGACAGGAACCCTCATCGAAGGAAACATGGCTTGACGGTACTGGTCTTATCCCTTCAGCACCGTGGCAGCTCAGACATTGCTCGTAACCGGCTGTCCCGTGAGGGATCGGCGGCGCACCGTTGCTGGCAGCCACCAAGAGTGGGTAAACCCACATTGTCACCGTAGCAGCCGCGACCAACATCACAACACAAGCTAAGAATCTCCTCAAGAGGCGCTACCCCCCAATTGAATTCGTCAATGCAATTTACTCTCTTAATCTAGTTAGGAGAACCTTATGCAGTGACGATTCCTAGAAGCTGCTATCCCGAGAACCATCCAAAAACTATTCTAATATATCACAGGATATAAATAAAGCAAAGCACCCGGTCTTCACGGGTGCTTTGCTCTTTCCCCTGGTACCTGATGTTCTACTTCTCCCCCTGCTGCCTTCGCCTCGAGATTTCCTCCTCTATCTCGGTAATGCTCATGTTGGGCAGTTCTTTATCAATTTCCTCCGGCGGTCTCTTTTTTCTGGACGTGTCGCCTTTCCTGGTGAGGTACGCTCTACCCGGCTTCCAGCTAATCATAACCGGCTGTAGAACCTTATGCCCAACGGCCAAAGCTCCCCAACCGATCTTGTAAGCGAGGAAGCTGATAATGCCCATTATGCCGACAAACGGCAAAAAGATTATGAATGCCAGACCGGCAAAGGGGCCTGCCACCACGGCGAGTGGTGCCGGCACCTTTATATACTTAATCTCGTTGGTTTTCGGCAGAACAGGGTTTTCACCGTAAAGCTGGACAAGTTCCCATGTGGAAAGGTTGAGGTAAACACCTTTTGGAATTGCTTCTCCTCCGCAGTACCGTTTCATTTCTACACCTCCTTTCCTCATCATCCGCTTTTTGTTGGAGCCGGTGTCCCTATAATTCCCTAGCTTCAATTAAATTATAAAACTGCGTATAGATTATGTAAATCGGTGGAATGGTGTATCCTGCCATTAAAAGTACAGTAACGGCGAAAGGAAAATGATCGAAACGTTTAAGCTAGGAATCGGCACTGACCAGCCCCTGGCGGATAGCGTATTTGATAAGCTCGGTTCGATTGTGAATGTCAAGCTTCTCCATGAGATTGGTCCGGTGGGTCATGACTGTTTTGATGCTGAGGCAGAGAATATCGGCGATCTGCTGCATGGTATTTCCTTCAGCGATTAGCTTCAATACCTGCTTCTCGCGGTCGCTTAATCTGTCATAAAGAACCTCATTCCCGGCCACTTGAGGATGCTCAATAAAGCCCTTGATGACTTTCTCCGCTATGAAAGGGTCGATAAAAGACTTACCCTGATACACGGCTCGTATCGCGGCTACAAGGTCGCTGCCTACCGCCTTTTTGAGCACGTAGCCAGCCACGCCTATCTTCAGGAAACGGTAGATATACTCGGCATTGTCGTACTGGGTCAATACCAAGATTTTGCTCTGTGGGCTGGTCTTGATGATCTCTAACGCTGCCTCCAGTCCCCCCAATCCAGGCATGGCGATATCAAGCAGTACCACATCAGGCGATAGCTTGCCCACCTTGTCAATAGCCTCAATTCCGTCCGCAGCTTCCCCCACTACCTCAATATCATCACGCATCGCCAGGATCATGCGTATTCCTTCACGCACGATGGCGTGATCATCAGCGATTAGCACCCTGATCTTAGGCATGTTTATCACCTCATCTAATCCAGCGAAACCTCAATGGTCAGATGTGTTCCCCGGCCTGGATGTGACTCTATATCGAACTTGCCTCCCAGAATTGTAATCCTTTCTTCCATCCCAAGGAGCCCCAGCCCTTTAGGTTCGTCTGATTGCAGATTGATTGCCCCGACATCAAATCCTTTCCCATCGTCCTCTATCTCAACACGGAGGGAAGAATCTGTAAACTCGACACTGAGCACCACATTATGAGCTTCGGCATGTTTGACAATATTGTTTACTGCTTCCTGGACTGCCCTGAATACCGCGGTCTCGACTTGGGAGGGTAGTTTTGTCTCTTCACCGGTAACCTCGACACGCGGTGTGATGCCGGCTTCGCCCAGACGATTTTCGGCATACCAGCGGATTGCGGGTAAGAGCCCCAGGTCATCCAGTATGGAAGGGCGCAAATCGAAGATGATCTTGTGCACATTATCAATGGTCCTGACCGCCAGGTTCTTAATGTCCATAAGCAGGCTCCTGATTTTCCCAGTGGATTCATCAGGCAGAGAACTGGCCGCCTCCAGCCTCATTACCAGTCCTGCCAGCGATTGGGTTGTTTCATCATGGAGCTCTCGGGCGATCCGCTTCCGTTCTTCCTCCTGCACAGAGAGCACTTTCCGGAGCAGCTCTCCCCGCGCAGTTTCCTTCCGTTCTATCTCACGGTAAGAGTCCTCAAGTTGCCGTGTCCTCTCCGCCACCTTGGCTTCAAGCTCCCGGTTCCACTGCTGGATTTCATCCAGTGATTCTTTGAGTGCCTTCCTCATTGCGTCAAAGCTCTGGCTTAGTTGCCCAATCTCGTCATTCCCAACCTGTGGAACAGGCTGGGAGAGGTCGCCACGAGATATGTTCTGCGCAGCAGCGGTGAGTTGCCCTAGCGGTTTGGTCACACTACGTGCCATACCCCAGCTCAGGAAAAGGGCGATGACTAATGATGAAAGCCCGAAGATGATAAACCGCTGCTCCATGGTGCGTACCGGGGCCATAGCCACCTTCTCTGTTTGCCTTACTGCCACTGACCATGGAGCCAAAGAAAGCGGTGCGGTCACAGTTACCTCGGCCCCTCCCTGGTTAGCGATTCCCTGATTGCTCATCAATATACGCTGAGGGTCACTGCTGGCCAGTATTACGCCATTACTATCAATGACGTCGACAAAGCTGTTTTCCCCAAGCTCGATGAGTTGGGTGAACTCTCTTAACGCACGACTGGTGGGACTAATCTGCCCGCCGGTCAGGCCAACTATTTTACCCTCTGGGTTGCGCAGGGGGGTAATTATGAAGATCACCTTTTCACCACCGGGTTCGAGGGTGAGTACATTTGAAATCGATGGCCTTCCAGTGCTTAGGCTCTGACGGGCAGGCTCATAATTGCCAATGTTTTTGCTCACAAAGTCTGGACGTAATGGTTCAACCCATAATACGGTACCCTGCTTATTGGTGATAAAGACACCGTCATTAAAAACCGAGCCGAGATAGGCATTGTGTAGAGCCATCTTCTCCGCCTCCAGATCACCATTCTCAATGTCTACTCCCGGCGCAAACTGCACGTCGTCCAAACGTTCCAGGTTCTGCCTTAGAATGGAGTCCAGATACCTGCCGCTGGTTTGAGCCAGGGCCTGCCGTTCATGAAGGACACGCTCCGAGCTCTGGCGCACGGCCAACCACCCGGAGATCACCAGAGCACTGAGCATCAGGAACATGCTCAGGCCCACCAGGAGCAGGATTCTTCTGCCGAGGTTGGACTTCAGAATAGGATACATTCAAAAGCTACCGGTGCCTTTTCCCGCTGTCTCGTTTATCATGCCAAATCCAGTTGCCAGTGCCGGCTTCATCTAAATGTTATGCCAGAACAAAGGGCGGTGTCAAAGAGTGTGTTAATACAACATGAACATAAATCTTTCTTGGACTACCTACCTTCTGATTGCTCACGATTAGTCAGTACCAACAGGCTCACCAGCTACTGGTCAAAAATAGGGTATTAATTACCCGAAAAGGGGGTATAATATATCAAAGTTAGGGGTGTCCTCATTTCCCAAACAATTGGGCAATGATATATAATGTTACGGGTCAAATTTAAATGAATATCGCACTATTACCGCTTATATCTAGTGTTGTCAGCCTTGTTTTCGGGGTTCTGGTCCTCGACCAATTCTTTGCCCGGAGAAGGCCCTACCAGCTTGTCTGGGCCGTCGGGCTCTTCATGTATTGCATCAGCACCTGGACCGAGTTCTGGACGGGTACCTGGGGGACAAATGAAATAATTTACCGTTTATGGTACCTGATTGGGGCCATATTTGTCGCCGCCTATCTGGGAATGGGCACCATCTATTTGCTCGTCCGAAGGCGCACAGCTCATGTTGTGATGGCGGTTCTGCTGGCGGCTTCATTCTATGCCATTTTTAAGGTCTTTACCGCCAGCATTGACATGAGCACCCTGCACGGCCTTTCCGGCATCGCCATGCCACAAGGTATACGGCTTATGACTCCCTTCTTTAACACCTTTGGCACGGTAGCCCTCGTTGGGGGAGCTCTCTACAGTGCTTGGGTCTTCTGGAGACGACGGATAATGCCTCACCGGGTCGTGTCCAACATGCTGATTGCGGTGGGAGCCATACTGCCCGCTTTCGGCGGAATTCACATCAGATTCGGGGGAACTATACCGCTTTTCTACATCTTTGAGTTACTTGGGATAACAATCATCTTTATCGGTTTCTTACGGAGCCGGGAGGTGTTCGGCGTATACCGGTTCCCTCTTTTTCATGGCTTTGGCAGGCTAGTGCCTGATTGAGGACAGCTTAACCCCTTGTAGCTCAGGAATAACAAGGTAACTCCTGGTCAATGAGGAGGCTATAGACTTGAATAAACCCAGAAGGCAGACAAGGGGGAAAAACAGCAAGGTTCTCCCTTTTCTGGTTATAGGGCTAATGATGGTAGGGGCTGTCCTGACCTTTGGGCCCATTAGGACTTATGCCCTCGATGAGAATAACTGTCTATCATGCCACAGTAACCCCGACCTCTATAAGACGGAAAACGGTATAAAGATATCCCTGTATGTCAGTGTCGAGGACGTAGAAGAGTCGGCACACCGCTACATAGACTGCACCACCTGCCACACCACAAACCCACACGCTGTGACGACGCCGCTCAACAAGATATCTCAAACGGAACTGTGTAATAGCTGCCACCAGTATGAATACAGCCAGTACTCCCAGAGTATCCATGGCGAGCAGCTAACTGCTGGTAATCCTGATGTACCGGCCTGTGCTGACTGCCATAGTCCTGATGGTAATCCCCACAGTGTCATTCGGGTGCTGGAGTACACCGCGCCTACCTACAAAAACAACATCGCCCGGACCTGCAACAAGTGCCACGGCAATGAAGAATTAATGGCCAACTACGGCATTGTGGAGAAGGTCTATGAGTCATACATGCGCAGTTTTCACGGTAAAGCTCTGCAGCTTAGTAGCGATGAACTGGCTCAAGTGGATGTGGCAACCTGCACCAATTGTCATGGTGATCACGATATTAAGAGCGTAACCAACCCGGCATCTCCGGTAGCCGGCATGGACAATCTGCTTAAGACGTGCCAGCAGTGTCACCCTGATGCCGGGCCGGGGTTTGTCCGCGGCTTCCCGGGGCATAAAGAGGCGTCACCGCAGAATATACCGGTGGCATTTTATGCCGAAAAATTTTTCAGAGTTCTGCTGATAACCGTTCTCGCCTTCGGCGCTGCCGTCGTGATCATGGCCATCGTGAGGTTTTCCATTAACCGGTGGAGGGAATAGAAATGGCAACGGTGACCGAGACTATGGTAGCAAGAAGAGAGCTAGAAGAAAAGATAACCCGCTTTGACATCCACCAGATAATCCAACATGCTGGGCTGGCCCTAACCTTTATCCTGCTGGTGATCACCGGGTTGCCACTGAAGTTCAGTAGCTCGGGTATCAGCCAGTGGTGGGCTGCGGTATGGGGCGGTATTGACAATCTGCGAGCAGTCCATCATGTCGCTGCCTACGCCATCGTGGCCGTCTGCCTTTATCATGTGGGTTATCTATGTTACACTAGTCTAGTACTGAAAAGGCCCTTACCGGTGGATATAATCCCCGGTGTCCAGGACGCGATAAATCTCATACTGGAATTGAGCTATTTTTTGGGGCTACGGAAAGAGAGACCACAGTATAGCCGCTTTAACTGGAAGGAGAAGTTTGACTATTGGGCAATTTTCTGGGGGATGCCTATAATGGCTATTTCCGGCCTCATATTGATGTATCCGGTATGGGTCACCAAGTTTCTCCCGGGATGGATTGTTCCCACGGCTCTGGTGGCTCATAGTGACGAGGCCATGCTGGCATTGACCTGGATTTTTATGGTGCACATTTTCTTCAATCATTTTACGCCTGGTGTATTCCCGGTTAACACTTCGATGTTTACCGGAAAGGTGCCCAGGGAGCGGTATCGCAGGGATCATGCCCTAGAATACGAGAGATTACTATCAGCCGATGAGA
The DNA here is from genome assembly GCA_964575695.1 of uncultured Dehalococcoidales bacterium. GTDB lineage: Bacteria > Chloroflexota > Dehalococcoidia > Dehalococcoidales > W111 > CAZNSC01. Next base: position 15,673 of record CAZNSC010000017.1, on the reverse strand, counting down.
AGGGTGGTGGAGCCGATTGAAATATCTGCGCGAGATATTTGACGATTGGGTGACGAGAGCTGCCGGTATAATATTCGTGCTGATTGTGGCTCTGGTTATCTTTAATATCTTCTCCAGTCTCCCGGAACAATATCCCCTTTTCGGCGTTTTTAATTTTTCGATGGTTCCTATTCTTTTTATCATCGGGGGGGTAATTTTTATTATTGCTATCTTGAGGAGTTAGGTGGCTGAAGCAATAGCGGAACAGAGGCGGCGACATCGCAATAAACTGTTATTTCTTATGTTCGCGGGGGCGACAGGAATAATATTATTGGTTATCGGTGGCTACCAGCTGGTAGAGTTTACCGATTCTACCGCTTTCTGTGGCCGACTCTGTCACCGAGTAATGTATCCTGAATATACCGCATATCAGGCATCACCTCATTCCCGGGTACTCTGCTATCAATGCCACGTCGGTTCTGGGGCTAGCTACCTGGTAAAATCAAAGGTCACCGGCATCCCCCTCATTTTCAAGACCATCGCGGGCACCTATGACCGGCCCATTCCGACCCCGGTGGAAAACCTGCGCCCCGCCAGAGAGACCTGTGAACAGTGTCACCGCCCGGAGAGGTTTGCCGGCGACCTTGTTATCACCCATACTACATACGCGTCAGATGAGAAGAACACTTCAAGTGTGGATACCAGGGTTATGAGGGTTGGCGGTGGAGAAGCGGAAGTGGCACAAGGCATCCACTGGCACATTGCCGCCCAGGTATGGTACCTGCCGTTTGATCACGAGCGTCAGGAGATTGGCTGGATTGGCGTTGAGGATCAGAACGGTGAACTAACCGAGTATATAGACCCGGATAGGACCTCCGAAATAACCCCTGAGCGCATAGAGAGCGAAAAGCGCCTGATGGACTGTATCGATTGTCATAATAGGGCAACCCACATCTTTAGCTCGCCTTCTGACCTTATCGACATGGCGTTGTTCCAGGGTGAGATAGACAGTAGTCTTCCCTTCATCAAAAAGGAAGGCGTGGAAGCCTTAGACCCGCCTAACCCGAGCTTGGCGGAAGCCTACGCTAAGGTCGAATCCATTAGAGACTTTTATGCCGTTTCCTATCCGCAGGTCTACAATGAGAAGAAAGAAGCGATTGAACAGGCAATAGTCGGACTGGAAAGGGTGGCTCAACTTACCACCTTTCCTTACATGAAGGTAACCTGGAAAACCTATGTAGACAATCTGGATCATATAGAGTCAGCGGGATGTTTCCGATGTCATGGCAAGCTGGTAGCGGTAGCCGATGACCAAAAGGGCAAAACCATAGATGCTGGCTGTAATTTATGCCACTATTTTGAGCTTGATGCGATAACTCAAGAAAAATAGGTACTTATTTTTTCAAAAAACAAGTACAAGTACGCATAGGAAATAAGCTAAGAGTGTGGTATTTTACTCTTAGCGAAATTTATTGGTAGCTGTGATACTGCATTAGGGAAGCCGTAAGACACAAAAATGTTATAGTTTTGTAACATTTATCCTGTTAGTTTTATGATTATTTAATAGCCCGGCATGTTATTATGACTATGTTATAATTAGTTAATAACAGCTACGGTTACAAAGCCAGAAGGCGAACCGATAATCATAGATAACCGGGAGCGTGTTTGTATTCTGATGATAGGAAGGGGGGATAACGAATGAAAGCAAAAGTCCTGTGGTGTGGGGTAGCGTTGATACTGGTGCTGACTATGGTGACAGTAGTGGCGTGCGCCGGTCCCGCCGGTCCTGCTGGTCCTCCTGGTCCCGCCGGTCCTGCTGGTCCCCCGGGGACGGTGACGGCGGCAGACCTTACGTGTACGGAGTGCCATAACGACACCACAGTGATCGAAGCCAAACAGGTGCAGTACCAGGCGTCAGTTCACAGGACGGGCGGTAATTTTGAGAGAAACGACGCTGCCTGCGCTATCTGCCATACCAGCGAAGGCTTTACCGAGCGCATCGCCAGCGGTTCGCTCGAAATTGCCGGGCCGGTAGAAAACCCCTCGCCAATAAACTGTCGTACGTGTCACCAGATTCATACCACTTACACTGATGCCGATTTTGCCCTGAGGACCGATGCGCCCGTCAAGATAGAACTTACCGGAGATACCTTCGACGCGGGCAAAGGCAACCTGTGTGCCAGCTGCCATCAGCCAAGGTGGGACTATCAGGTGCCCGGCGTTGGTGAGGTTGATATTACATCCAATCGCTGGGGCCCTCACCACGGCCCGCAGGCCGCAATGTTGCTCGGGGTTGGCGGATATGGAGCACCCAGTACAGCCAGTGTCCACTATTCGGCTATTAAAGATGGCTGCCCGGTATGTCATATGGCTGCTGCCTATGGTGCCCAGGCGGGCGGCCATACCATGAATATGACATACACTCTACACGGTGCGGTGGACGATAACGTTGCCGGATGTCTGTCATGCCATAGTGGCCTTGAAGACTTCGACCGCAACGGAGTCCAGACCGAGATTGAAAGCATGCTGGATGAATTGCATGGGCTTCTGCTCGCCAATGGCATAATGGACCAGAGTGGCCTTGCGGTAACCGGAAAATACACGGCGGCACAGGCCGGGGCGCTGTGGAACTATCTCCTGGTGGAGGAAGATAGAAGTGAAGGCGTCCATAACCCTCAGTATGCCAAGGCGCTCCTTCAAGCTGCTATCGACGCACTGAAGTAACCACTAATAAGGTTAGTACTGAGAGGGGGAGACGAAGCTATTCTTGGTCTCCCCTTCTGACTGTTTTTTGCATATCGTTTATACTATAATGAGTGATGGAGGTAAAGAAGTGATGAGGAAACATGTCTGGTTAGTCGCTGTGGCAATACTTATCTTGGTGCCGTTGCTTGCCGCATGTGGTGGTGGAACACCGACACCGACACCGACACCGACGCCGACACCGACTCCAACGCCAACACCGACGCCGACACCAACGCCGACACCGACACCGACGCCGACACCAACACCGACACCGACACCAACCGGAGGGATACCGACAATACCTCATACGCTGGAGGGAAGGGCAGATTGTTTGATGTGCCACCAGACCGGTGTCGGCGAAGCACCTGCGGTTCCAGCTGACCATGCCGGGCGCACCAACGATACCTGCCTTACATGCCATAAGACAGCCTGAGCCTGGCAGGAGACCGGTTACGCGTTATTTTCCTATACCAAGTTCATCTATCTATTTCGGAGCAAGCAAGTGCTGAGGAAAAAGAAGTTCCTTATTGGAGGAATCATCATATTTATCGCCATAGGCTGCCTGGGCTATGCCGGCTTTATGCGCTCGGCGGCCTATTACTATACCGTCAGCGAGTTCATGGAGCACAGAGACTCGGTTGATAGCGAGATAGTGCGAATAAACGGGCAGGTTGCTCCCGGCTCAGTGGAACAGGTGGATGGGGGAAATACGATTAGGTTCACTATTGTCGAGGGAGAAGATAGCCTGCCCGTTGTCTTCCGTGGAATTGTCCCTGACACCTTCAAAGTGGGCAGTGAAGTTGTTGTCGAGGGGTATTTGGACTCGGGCGGCATGTTCGAGGCCAGTACAATTATGCCAAAGTGCGCCTCTAAGTATGAATCCACACAGTGAGATGCAATTCGGAGAATTAATTTATGGCAGATATAGGCTATATCGCTCTATTTCTGGCATTACTAGTTTCGATATATTCGGCTGTTACCTTTATAGTGGGGTTGAGGGGAAGACTTCCGGCATTAGCCCACAGTGCTAGAAATGGCCTCCTGGCTGTCTGCGGGCTTGTTTCTCTATCCGTGATACTCCTGGTTTACGCTCTGCTGACGCACAACTTTCAATTAGAATACGTTGCCTCATATACGAGCCGGGATCTATCCTTCCCTTACCTCATCAGTGCCCTATGGGCAGGTAATGACGGCTCTCTTCTCTTCTGGGCATGGCTCCTCACCATCTTTGCTTCTGTGGTAGTACTCCAGAAGCGCGGCTCAGGCAGGGAATTAGTCCCGTACGCCTCCTCAATTGCTATGATTACCGAGTCCTTCTTCCTCATTCTGTTGCTTTCAGTATCGAACCCCTTCCACAAGCTCTCCTTCATCCCCTCCGACGGCATGGGTCTAAACCCCCTGCTGGAGAATCCGGGCATGATAATTCACCCACCGCTCCTGCTGGCAGGCTATGTTGGTCTCACCATCCCCTTTGCCTTTGCTCTGGCGGCACTGCTGACCAGCAGGCTGGGTGACGAGTGGATAGTATCAATAAGGAGATGGATGCTTCTGGCATGGATGCTCCTTGGAGCCGGTAATCTCATCGGTGCCTGGTGGGCATATGTGGAACTCGGCTGGGGTGGTTACTGGGCGTGGGATCCGGTGGAAAATGCGGGCTTGATGCCCTGGCTGGTAGCCACCGCATTCCTTCACTCTATCATGATGCAAAGAAGGAGGGGGATGCTCAAGGTCTGGAACATGGCGCTGGTGATACTGGCTTTCAGCCTGGCGATATTCGGCACCTTCTTAACGCGCAGCGGCGTCCTTTCCTCAGTCCATACCTTTGGCGAGTCGGCTCTGGGGCCCTTCTTTCTGGCTTTTATCGGTATTGCCCTTGTTATCTCGCTGGGCTCGCTCTATTATCGGCGCGAGGAACTGGAGGGTGAGGCGGAGATGGAATCCCTGGTTTCCCGGGAGAGCACTTTCCTGCTGAACAATCTGCTCCTGATTGGTGCCGCCTTTGCCATCTTCCTGGGAACGATCTTTCCCCTGGTCTCCGAGGCGGTGCGTGGTGTCAAGATAAGTGTCGGGCCGCCTTTTTTCAACCAGGTGAACGGGCCCATCTTCCTGGCCATTATCCTTCTCGCCGGCATTTGCACCCTCATTGGCTGGCGTAAGGCGTCACTCAGAAACCTGGTTCATAATTTTCTCTGGCCTTTCGTGGCCGCGGTGGTTACCGGGATACTGATTTTCATACTGGGGATAAGGCAGGGGTTTGCTCTTGTCGCCTTTCCGGTTTGCACCTTCGTCCTTGCCACTGTATTCAGTGAGTGGTTCCGGGGAGTCAAGGCGCGGCACCGCATGAAGGGTGAGAATTATCTGAAGGCGTTTTTGAACCTGATTGGTGCCAATAGGCCCCGTTATGGCGGCTACATTATTCACATTGCCATCATACTTATCGCCATCGGGGTTATTGGCTCCTCCCTTTACAGTACAGACAAGGAAGCCACGCTTAAACCGGGTGAGTCAATAACCATCGACAATTACAGTCTCACCTATGATAACATTGATAGCTATGAGACTCAGAGCAAGGGGGTAGTTGTAGCCACCCTGTCTGTGCGCAATCACGGGAGGTTATTGGGCACGTTAACCCCAGAGAAATACTTCCACCGGAGCTATGAACAGCCGGTGACTGAGGTCGCCATCCGCTCGACAGTCATTGAAGACCTGTATGTTATCCTGGTTGGCTGGACTGCAGACGGCAGCGCTACCTTCAAAGTTCTGGTTAATCCCCTGGTGAACTGGATATGGATCGGGGGAGGAGTCCTGGTATTGGGCGGATTGATCGCCTTCTGGCCTGGCCGGCGGAGGCCTCAGCCCTCAAGTAACTCAGAACAGGGAGGGAAATAGCTATGAAATTGATGAAAAGGCTGGGACTATTCCCGTTCATTGCTATCCTGGCACTGATTTTTGTTTCTTTGTCGCCCGGGGAGGCTCATGCGGTTACAGTCGGTGACCTGTCCGGGCAGTTTATCTGTCAGTGCGGCTGCACCTCGGTACTGAATAACTGCACTCATGTCGAATGCGGCTCGCGGGAGACGATGACGGCCCTGATCCAACAGAAAATCGAGGAAGGCCAGTCCGGAGAGCAAATTGTGCAGTTATTTGTTGCCCAATATGGAGAGCAGGTGCTATCGGCACCTCCCAAACAGGGGTTTAATCTTATGGCCTGGATCACGCCCTTTGCTGCTTTATTGTTCGGGGCGTGGCTGGTCTATTTAATGTTAAGAAAATGGGTCGGCAGGGGCGCTCATGTCCCACCCCCGGCCCCGGTTGGAACTGACGAGAGTGATGAGAAGTACCGGCACCAGCTGGAAAAGGAACTGGAGGAGTTTCCAGAGAGGAGCTTCAGGTGATAGTCTTTGTTGCCACACTATTGACGGTGCTGACTTTTATCTTCGTTACCTACCCTTTGTTCAGGCGGGGATTCGGAAAAGCCGATTCCATTCATGACGTGAAGCTGGAGGAACTGCACACCGGGCGGGACAGGGCGTATTCCATGCTCAAGGAACTGGAGTTTGACTTTCATTCCGGACTCCTGAGCGAGGGTGATTATCATGAATTGGAGAAGAGCTACAAGCAAAAGGCTATTTCCATCCTCAAAGATGTTGACAGACTGAGAGAGGGCACTGATGTTGATACTGATGTTGATGAGGAAATAGAAAGACAGGTGGCTGAGTTGCGCCAGAGAAAAAGAGGGCGGTTCTGTTCCCAGTGCGGCGCCGAGTATCAAGAAGAAGACCGCTTCTGTGCCCAATGCGGCGCCCGCTTGAGATAGGGAGGAAGGGTTGGTTAAGCGGTTTGCTCTAATAATATTGGTCTTTTTTGCCCTGTGCCCGTCAGCACGCACCCTGGCGACGGAGGCGGGCGATGGGACAATTGAGGGCCAACTGATTAATGGAACTGAAGGCAGCAATAGCAGCGTGGCTGACCAGGAGGTTACCCTGAAGATCAACCTCGATAATAATGAGGTGGGCTCAATCACCACCGAAACTGGCGCCGAGGGACGATTCGTGTTTAAGGGGCAATCAACTGAGCCAGGCTATAGCTATCAGGTAACACTTAACTACCAGGAGGCAGAATACGATAGTGACCTGCTCAGCTTTGCGGAAGGGGAGACGACGAAATCCATTGCAATCACTGTCTACGATTCAACTACCAGTGATGAAGCAATTAGCATAATGATGGCGCACACAATTGTACATGTCGAGCAGGGAAGCCTCAAAGTGACAGAGTATTACCTGTTCGTTAATGATTCTGACTTAACTTATATCGGGTCGAAGGAGGTTGAGGCGGGGAGTAGCGCTAGAGAGACACTGGCATTTTCCCTGCCTGAGAAAGCGTACGATCTGCAAATTGATACCGGCCTGATGAACTGCTGCATCTACAGCCGCAAGGACGGGTTTGTTGATACCATGCCGGTATTACCTGGTGGTAAAGAGTTGGTCTATTACTATAGTCTCAGCTATGATTCTGAGGAATATATGTTTTCCCGCAGGGTTAACTATCCCACGGTGGACTACGAACTTCTGGTTCAGAGTGGGGTCGTTCAAACTATCGACAACCAGCTAATGCAGCAAGAGCCTCTTGAAATTAGTGGAACTCAGTTCAGTCACTTCTCCGGGAGCGACCTCGCACCGGGTGATGTCCTGATGACCCAGTTCTCCAGTCTCACTGGAAGCAAGGGGCAGATGTCTCTCACTTGGGTGGCGATAGCGCTGGCGGCGCTCATTCTCGGTTTTGGCTCTGTGTATGTTTTGAAACGGCGGGGCCTCCAGCCGGTCAGAGTGAAAAGCAGCCAGCAGCGAAGGCAGGCCTTACTCCTCGAGCTTGCCCAGCTCGATGATGACTTTGGGAGCGGCAAGATTCCTGAAGAGGCCTACCACAGGCTAAGGGCCGGGAAGAAGTCACAACTGGTTGCACTAATGCAGAGACAAGAAGAGCCGTGACCACAAATAATGAAATAGTCCGGGCCTGGCCTTCAAACCGGGTAATTGAAGTTCAGGGTCTTACCAAGTCCTTCGGCAGCCATCTGGCTCTAAGAGGGATAGACCTGGATGTAGAGAAGGGGGAGTCTATCGTCATCCTGGGGCCCAACGGGGCGGGGAAGACCACGTTAATCAAGGTGCTGGCGACTATCATGAATCCTTCCTCAGGTAAGGTTCTGATTGAAGGGTTGAACCTCAAGGATAATGCCGAGGAAATCAGGCGTAGAATCGGCGTGGTCACCCACCAGACTTTTCTTTACAGCAACCTGACCGCCTACGAAAACCTGAATTTCTACAGCCGGATGTATGACGTGCACCAGCGAAGGGAAAGAATTTACGAGGTGGTTGACACGGTGGGGATGACATCTCGCCTTCATGACCGGGTAGGCACCCTTTCGCGGGGCATGCAACAGAGATTGTCCATCGCCCGCTCGTTGCTTCACAGACCATCGATAATGCTGCTCGATGAGCCAGAAACAGGACTAGACCAGCAGGCCACCTCTATGCTCTGGGAAACGCTGCGGACAGAGGGACAAGACAGGCGTACCATCATATTTGTCACACACAGCCTGGAACGAGGGCTGGAACTGTGTGATCGCTTAATCATCCTGGCTCAGGGAGAAATCGTGAA
>CAZNSC010000017.1:0-7273 GCA_964575695.1 uncultured Dehalococcoidales bacterium | reverse complement strand
GCAGGTCTTATGCCTGTCAGACTTGAGGGAAGCTTACCTGCACAGCACGAGGGTTGGAACATGAGATTCTGGAGCAAGGTCTTAACCATTACCTGGAAGGATGTCCTCTCTGAGATGCGGACTAAAGAGATAATATCCCTGGTGCTGGTCTTTACCCTGCTGGTGATAGTGATCTTTAACTTCGCCTTCGGGGCAAACCAGGAGATGATGCGGCTGGTGGCCCCCGGGATCCTGTGGGTAACCTTCGCCTTTGCCGGTGTGTTGAGCCTTAACCGTTCCTTTATTCCAGAGAAGGATCAGGGCTGCCTTGAAGGGCTAATGGCGTGCCCCGTAAGCCGGGAAGTTATCTATGTTGGCAAGATGCTGGGGAGTTTCTTATTTATGTTGATAATCGAGGCGATAGCCCTCCCCATCTTCACCTTGCTCTTCAATCTGCCCGTACTCTCGCTTCAGCTTATTGTCATCACCTTCTTAACGACACTGGGGTTTGTCGCTGTCGGCACTCTGTTCTCTGCCCTGGCGGTTAATACCAAGGCCAGGGAAATGGTATTGCCGGTCCTGTTTCTGCCAATCGTTGTCCCGGTAATAATCAGTGCGGTTAAGGCCTCGGGGCTGGCACTTGCCGGCGAAGCATGGGGGACGCTCTCTTCCTGGCTTCAGATAATCGGGGCGTTCGATGTCATTTTCCTGGTGGTATCATTTCTAGTCTTCTCTTTTGCCATTGAAGAATAAAGGTGGAACATGAAAAAAAGACATATACTGGACACATGGTTGCTGGGACTGGGCTGCCTCCTGCTGGTGGGAAGTCTTTACATGGTATTTATCTACGTCCCGACTGAGAGGACAATGGGCGTTGTACAGAGAATCTTCTACCTTATGGTACCTATGGCGTGGCTGGCTCTGCTGTCCTTTATCATAATATTCATTGCCAGTATCATCTACCTCAAGAAGAGGACAAGCAAGTGGGACCTGCTTGCCCGCTCTTCATCTGAGCTGGGAATAGTCTTTACCACCCTGACGCTGGTTACGGGCGCTATCTGGGCCAAGCCGGTCTGGGGGGTATGGTGGACATGGGAGCCCCGGTTGACGGCTACCCTCGTTCTCTGGCTGATCTATTTTGCCTACATCATGGTTCGTTCTCTGGCTACCGAAGAATCCAGAGGGGCTACATTTGCCGCCGTGGTCGGCATCGTGGGCTTTATCGATGTACCCATTATCGGGCTCGCCACTACGCTCTGGCGTGGAATGCACCCGGGAGCTATAATCTTCAGCGGTGGATTAGAGCCGTCCATGCTGTTAACACTCATCGTTAGTTTAGCCGCCTCCACCGTCTTATACTCTCTTGTCTTGACCCGAACAATTTCAATTAGAAACGGTGAATATGAAATAAAGAGGCTGAAGGATCTCGCGGGGATGTAACCTAAAGGGGGAAATAAAAATGGAAAATGCTGGCTATGTGTTCGCTGCTTTTAGCATAGTCTGGATAGCAGTCTTCGGCTATTTGCTGGTTTTGTCCAACAGGCAAAGAGCGTTAAGGCGGGAAATAGAATCTTTAAAAGAGGCATTTAAGGGAAGCAGAGCAAAGAAATAGCACCAGGCAGTTGTAAACGGGCGTTGAAACTCCGCTAAGTAGAGAGGCTTCTAATGGACAGGATAAGAGTATTGGTGGTAGATGACCATGCTGTATTGAGGGACGGCATTCGTGCCTTGCTTGACCTCTATGATGACGTCGAGATAATAGGAGAGGCATCCGAAGGAAAAGAGGCCATCAATAAAGCACAAGAACTAGTGCCCGATGTGATTATCATGGACATAGCTATGCCTGAAATGGATGGCCTGGAAGCTACCCGCCGCATAACGAAGAGAAATCCGAAGATGAAAGTCTTGGTCTTAAGTCAGTATGACACTAGAGACCACGTGCTGGCGTCCATTAAAGCCGGTGCCGTGGGCTATATGCCTAAAAGAGCACTAGGTTCGGAGCTTATATCAGCCATACGCGCCGTGTACCGGGGCGACTCGTTTTTATATCCCTCCGCAGCTACAGTGCTGATTCATGATTATCTTTATCAGACTGAAGTAGAACCATACGACGACCTGACATCAAGGGAGAGGGAACTGCTCAAGCTTATCGCTGAGGGGCGCACTAGCCGAGAAATTGCCAACATGCTCCTTATTAGCCTGAAAACAGTTCTTGGTCACCGGACAAAAATCATGAAGAAATTAGACCTGCATAATCGCTCTGAGCTAGTTAAATATGCTCTGCGGCGGGGTTTGATAACTATGGATACATAGGCTCAACTCCACAAAATCTCTTGCATGTGACTTTTATCCTGCTTCCTTAGATAGATGGCATAATAACAGAGGAGCGAAGTTTTGTCTTCGCTCCTCTGTTTTTGCCAACCACTCCCCACTTCAACTTCAGCTAGATTTCTGTTTTGGTTTTCTCTGGCGTCGCTTACGCTCGCCCTGAGGCAGCTGGGCTTTGACCTCGATTCTCTTGGCCTCGGCCTCTTCAGCCTTGGGGACTCTCAACTCCAAGACGCCGTTTTCGAGGGTGGCTGAAATTTTCTCACCGTTGAGGTGGAACGGAAGCGTCATCGAGCGGACATACTTGCCGTAGTGTCGCTCCCTCGTGTGATGGGTGGCATCTTCAGTCACTTCCTCTTTCTTCTCGGCCTTTATGGTGAGCGTATCGCCCTCCAGAGTGACTTCCAGTTCCTTCTCCGTGACACCAGGTAGCTCGGTCTTGACAACCAGCTGGCCTTTCTCCTCATACACATCGGTATGAGGAACCAAGGTCGTGCCCAAGAAGTCTGGTTGCCAGGAAGACCAGAAATCCCTCGCCATCTGGTCGATATCGTCCAACAGACCTATTGGGCGATAGAATGGTCTCCAAGCTGAAAGCGTTCTGGCCGGATTTCTATAAAGAGTGATGTTCATCTAAGCACCTCCTTTCTCTCTAATTAACCATTCTACAGCAGGGGATTGTAGCTGTATGCGACCTTTGTCACATACACTGGCAAAATCTTAGATTACAATGATATTAATTTGGAAAGGAGGCAAAGCTGTGAAGATCGTAACCTTGTGCTCATCTGGTTCATGTTGTCCGGTAGTCAAGATAGCTGACGACCATATAGAAATTGGTGAGGAAGACAATCTTTGTGTTCTGACCAGTGAGGAATGGGAAACCCTGAAGAGCAAGATCCTGAACAAGGAGATGTAGGTACAGGGCGCTTTGTAGACAGGACAGCGTCGAGCTTCTTTCCCGCTGTCCTGTCTGGATGTGCATAGAGTGGGAACTAAATGAATTATGCAATTGGAATGATAGCCGGAGCCGTGATCGGTGGCGCAATCGGGTATCTCGGCAAGTGCTCCGGAAGTAGCTGAGGCATAACTGCCAGCCCCTGGTCAGGGGCGATATTTGGTGCCCTGCTGGGACTGTTTATCGGTGCTGCAATGGGGTATCAAACATAGTTCAACTCGGGGGAAGTGACAATGAATTCGAAAGGTGTTAATCATTTGGAGCTAGAAAACTCCCTCAGTGGTCATTGTCTTGTTGCCCCTGAGAAAAACCAGTGAGAAGCGGCTGCCCCTGTTCAGCTTGGCCAGGGCACGCTCCAGGTCACTGGCGTTGGCAATGCGCTGCTGGTCCAGTTCGGTGATGATATCACTAGGTGCCAGGCCTATTCTCTGAGCGACCGAGCCTGGTCTGACCTTGCCTATGTAGGCACCGAAGGTTATCCCCAGCCCCTGTTTTGTCGTGATCTTGCTGGCATCAGCAATCGACGCTCCAAAAGAGGGGCGCTGTCCCGCTTGCGATTGAGCCAGTAGCTGTTCAAGCCGTGCTCGGTCAAACCCAACTACTGTCTGTCCGTCGATAACTGTTACCGGGACCCCCATCTGCCCGGTACTTCTCACAAGTTCCTGAGCAGCAGACGGGTCCCGAGAAACATCGCGCTCCTCAAAGCCAATGCCTCTCTGTGAAAGAAACTCCTTCACCATCTTACAGTAGGGTCAGGTGGGGCTTGTGTACACTATAACAGCCATTTACGATAACCTCCAGATATATGCTCTCTCAATTTGGACTCTTGGTTCCCGTATACATAATTATAGTACACTGCTGGCTTGCGATACGCCTTTTTTATCTGCTCTGTAGTTACATTTTCCGCTAAGCCCCATATCTGGTAATAGTCTTTGGCAGCCATTCTTATTCTCCTGTTGCCTTCATTACAAGTGTTTCCCTTCATGTCTCTGTCTCTGGAGTGTTTGTACTTTGCCCTCTTCTTGATAGAGGCTAAGCTTGTTGTTTTTGCTGCTTCTGCTTTAGCCTTTTCAGTGCCTTGACGGCCGCCTGACGAACACTGGCATCCTTGTCCTTGAGCGCCTTATTGAGAGCGGGAAAAGCCGATTGATTGCCGATCGTTTCCAGGGCTTGGATGGCTGCTAGGCGTACTGCTGCATTTCTGTCCTTGAGTACATTGATCAGGGGAAGAGCGGCTGTCTGTTCCCCAATACCGCCAAGGGCCCAGGCAGCGCCGGCACGCACCGTGCTGTTTGTGTCCTTGAGCGCTTTGATGAGGGCGGGCACAGCTGTCTGATTGCCAATCGCTACTAGAGCCCCGGTCACTGATTGGCGGATATCATCGTCATCATCTTTCAGCATCTTGATGAGGGCTGGGACAGCTACCTCATCGCTAATCTTACCCAAGGCTTTGACGATTGCCTGATGCATGACTCTATCTTTGAGGGACTTGCTCAGGCTGGGCAGGGCTACCCAATCACCAACCTTGCCGAGGGCGTCCGCAGCGGCTTCGCGGACATCCGGGTGTTTGTCTTTGAGGGCCTCACTGAGGGTGCTGATAGCGGGCCGGCCAATACTGCCCAGGGCGGTGGCAGCGGCTTTACGGACGCCCGGGTGCCTGTCTTTGAGGGCCTCACCGAGGGCGCTGATAGCGGGCTCGCCGATCTTTCCCAGAGCGGTGGCAGCGGCAGCGCGGATGGCATTGTACTTGTCCTCGAGCGCCTTGCTCAGAGTTCCTAATGCCGGCTCGCCGAACCCACCCATGGATAGGACGGCTAGCCTGCGTACCGATATGTCTTTGTCCTCGAGAGCTTTGGTAAGAGCCGGTAACGAAGCCGGGTCACCGATTTTGCCTAGAGCCTCGATTGCTGTCTTGCACATTACCTTGTGTTTCAGTAATTTTGTGAGGGCGGGCAGGGCCAAGTTGTCACCGATATTCCCCAGAGCCTCGGCAGCTGTTCTGCACACCGACGGGTCATTGTCCTTAAGCATCATGATAAGGGCAGGCACCGCAGATTGCTCTCCAATGTTCCCTAGGGCTGCGCTGGCTGCTTGGCGCACCGAGGCATTTTTATCCTTGAGCGCCGTAATGAGGGCAGGCACAGCGGCTTTGTCACTGATCTTCCCCAGGGCCTGGCCAGCACCCTGGCGTACAGCAATTTTCTTGTCCTTAAGTGCCTTGATGAGGAGCGGCACAGCCACCTTGCCGATCTCACCCAGAGCATCGCTGGCTGCTTGGCGCACTGTTATGTTCTTGTCTTGAAGAGCCCTTGTAAGGGCGGGCAGAATTGCCCTGTCTTCAGCCTTTCTCAGGGATTCGGTGTTGTCGCTCGTTTCCTCACTGGTCAGTGCATTGACTAGGGCGGGTACGGCGGCCCGGTCACCAATCATACCCAAGGCCTCGGCTGCAACTTCGCTTACCTCTCCGTCGGTCAGCATTGTTATGAGAGCCGGCACTGCGGATCGATCACCGATCTTCCCTAGAGCTTCGATTGCCGCTTGACGTACTGTGACGTCTTCATTACTGAGCACTCTGATGAGGGCGGGCACAGCCATTTTCGCATCGGGACCAAGCTCGCCTGTAGCCCAGACTACTTCCCAGCTTACATCTTCGGAAGACAGGGCCGCGATGTATTTTTCGATGTCGCTTTGTGTCATTTTATTGATTGGACAATAGATATTCTAACCATTCTTATATCGACCGTCAAAAAACGTGAAAACTGGACTCCTCCGTAATAATCGGAGCAGCTTCAGGTTCGCGGTTGCCCCCGCCGGAATGTATAATCAAAAAGGTAGCTACAGGTAACAAGCATTGTAGGAATGGACAAAGCACTATCATTACTATTAGGATATATAGGGTATTGAGGCCATGACATTAAGATTGCCCGAGCGCATCGGCAGATTGGAAGAATTAGCCGGGAACCTGTGGTGGAGCTGGCATGCTGGGGCACGGGAATTGTTCCGCTCCCTAGACCACCCACTTTGGAGATCGGCGGGTCATAACCCGGTTAAGCAGTTACTTGAGATCAGCCCGCTTAAGTTGCAGGCGGCTGCCCATGATCCTTCCTTCGTGAGTCTGTATGATTCGGTTATGGCGAGTTTTGATGCCGATTTATCCGTCAGAGGCAGCTGGTTCGCTACTACCTATCCACAACTTTTGCACGGGCCTGTTGCCTACTTCTCCGCCGAGTTCGCCTTGCATAGTTCTCTGCCAATTTATGCCGGCGGACTTGGGATTTTGGCCGGCGACATCTGTAAGGAAGCTTGTGATATAGGGCTACCGCTAATTGGGGTCGGCTTCATGTACCCGCAGGGATATTTCCAGCAGCGCATATCCGCTGAGGGTTGGCAGGAGGAAGTGTACCAGCAACTCAATTTCTACGAAGCGCCCATCCATCCGGCTCCCTGGCCTGAAGGAGGCGACTCCCTTCTGTCAATACAGGTGGGTGATAGACCTCTATATGTCAGGGTATGGCAAGTGCGTTTGGGACGCATCAGGATCTACCTGCTAGATACCAGTGTTGAAGAAAACACACCTCAGGACCGCTTGCTATCTGCGCGATTGTATGCTGCCGACCGGGAACAGCGCCTCCAGCAAGAGGTGCTTCTGGGAACAGGGGGTGTTCGGCTCTTGGGGGCACTCGGCGTCGAGCCTTCTTTGTGGCATGCAAACGAGGGGCACACAGCCTTCATGATGCTGGAGCGCGTCAGGGAAGAAGTGGAAATGGGGGCTTCATTCACTGAGGCGCTCAGCAGGGTGAGGACAAATACTATTTTCACCACGCATACACCCGTTCCCGCCGGTCACGACGTTTTCCCGTCCCAGCTTATCGATAAGTATCTTAGCGGCTATTGGAACGCTTTGGGAATTGACCGCAGTACATTTCTGGGCCTGGGGCAGGTCGGTGGTTTGAGAACCGATGGTTTTAATATGACAGTTTTTGCTTTGAAAATGGCCGGCCACCGTTGTGG
>CAZNSC010000016.1:0-33646 GCA_964575695.1 uncultured Dehalococcoidales bacterium | reverse complement strand
ATCAAGGGCATCACCATTCCGGTCATCTATAATTTTTGACCGTAATGCCGATGAGTCAAATGAGATGGCTCCGGTCTCTGCAACTCCCTTAATTATCCGAGCCCGGTTCAACCTGCTTCCCCCGCCAGCCCTTTTGTACGGTGACAGGTAAAGATTAATACTCTTCAATGTCGAGGCCGGACAAACTTCGAAGAGCCATGGTCTACCGGGTAATGTGCTCTGCATGGGTATAACAGAGACCAGCCGGTCTCGTACCAGCGGGACAAGTACATCACAGATTCCATAGTAAGTTTGACGGTAAAGCCTGAGATTATACGGAGAATAGGGCGTGTGGCTGAGTTTATCTGTGTCTCGCCTCTCTTCACAATTGCCGGCAGTCGCCCAGCAGATTCTTTTGAATTGCTCAGGATCAGGATAGCGATCACTAAAGGAGAGCACAAAATCTTCCCAGCTACTTGCCCTGACAACCTTCTCTGGTAGGCCGAAGGGAAAATCAAGGCCGAAGGCGCATGCTCTCTGTGTGCTGATAAAGTCCCGGAGTGTGCGCAGGCACTGGTCGCGCTCAGTAGCCCCAAGTAGTTCCTTCGCTTGACGACAATCTTCAATCTTCAGTGCATCTCCCTCGATAATAGCACTCGTGATCCAGATCCTGGTGCCAGCCTTCTTTGCGCCACTGAAATCGACACCATACACACGCTCTGGAAAGCCTGGTGTATCTGGCATTGATTCCCTTGCTTCAAGCATCACCGGAATCCGTTCAATTTACCCCGCTCACATTCTACATCACCGGGCGAGATTCCGTAAGCCCCTGACACCATGCTGACCGTTGCAACTGGTACCGAAGTGCACGAAAGTCAGTCTTACATGCGGCGATAACCGATCTCACCACGCAGGACACCACTCGTGGAGTAGCTGTCCGCTACCTCGAAGGGCAACTCCATCATGCAGGTCATGCCTAAGAAGAGACTTGTCGAGAATGCAAGCCTGAATTTGTTATAATTTACATGGATGAACAATTGTTCACGCCGATGAATTTTGCAGGTACCGGACAGGGAGGGTAAACAGATAATGCTGTTATTCGGTCATATCGGGATCACTGCCGGAATAGTCAGGGCTTCCGAGATTCTAGGCTCTGTGGGTAGAAAGCGTGATTCTTATAAGCCCGGTGCGGGCTCGGCGGGCAACACTGCTATCCGTAAGGTGGGCTGGCAGGATTCAATAGATTATCGTTTTGTCTTGCTTGGTTCCCTGTTACCAGATATCGTTGATAAGCCGCTATGGTTCTTTGCCTCCAGTGACCTTTTTCGCAGCGGGCGTGATTATGCCCACACCCTACTATTCAATCTGGTTTTGTTTCTCGGCGGCTTGATTCTGCTTAAATATGGAAGGTCCTGGCTGTTAATCATGTCGTCCTGTAGCTTTATGCATCTCATTCTAGACCAAATGTGGGGTAATCCTGTCATACTATGGTGGCCCCTGTTAGGGCCATTTCAAAGGGCAGAAACCTCCTCTGACTGGCTGGCCAATATGATACACGCGCTATTTTCGGATGCTAGTGTCTACATTCCAGAAATGATCGGCCTGGTAATAGTATTACTGTTGAGCTACAGGTTAATAGTCAGCCGGAATGTTAGAAATCTCGTCAGAACCGGGGCTATTGGCTAGTAAGTGTGAAAGAGGGGGACGCTGGCCTGGTGGTCAGCCGGTATTTGGGTAAATAGACTGCGATTCTGGTGGCCCTGACCAGAATGCGGGAGGCAACATGATCAAGATAAGTCCATCTGAAATCACCCCGGAGCATATTTATTTTTCGCGGCGTAAGTTCCTGGGGGGCATTGCTGCCCTGATTGCAGGCACGCTATTTTTTGGCGCTTGCCGAGGGCAGGACTCATCATCGGGTCCGGCGGACACAGATGGTTGTGAGTCGGCACGGGCAAGCAAAAGCACGGACGAGCTGGGAGACAAACTGACGCCTTGTGAATCTATCATCAATTACAACAACTACTACGAGTTCACTGTCAGTAAGGAAGGGGTTGCCAAGCTGGCACGGGATTTCAAGACATCACCCTGGACGGTAGAGGTAGGAGGATTGGTCAACAAGCCGCAGACCCTTGACATAGATACCCTGCGGCAAAAGTTCACCCAGGAAGAGCGAATCTATCGTCTGCGCTGCGTAGAGGCTTGGTCTATGGTCATCCCATGGCTTGGTTTTCCCCTGGCAAAGCTGCTCAAGGAGGTGGAGCCAACATCGAAAGCCAAGTATGTACGCTTTGAAACGCTCTACGACCCAGAGCAAATGCCTGGCCAGCGAAACACAACCTTCGACTGGCCATATGTCGAGGGTCTGCGTCTGGATGAGGCAATGCACGACCTGACGATACTAGCCACCGGTATTTATGGTAATCCTCTCCCGCCACAGAGTGGCGCACCAATCCGTCTGGTTGTACCCTGGAAATACGGCTTCAAGAGTATCAAATCAATCGTGAAAATTGACCTGGTGGAAGATATGCCAACTTCTCTGTGGATGGCAGCCGCTCCCGACGAATATGGCTTCTATGCCAATGTGAATCCGGATGTACCCCATCCCCGCTGGTCCCAGTCCAGTGAGCGCCGGATTGGTGAGATCAGCCGCCGCAAGACCCTGCTCTTCAATGGCTATGCTGAGGAGGTTGCACACTTATACGAAGGTATGGATCTGAGAAAACTGTTCTGATGCATAAGCTTAGGACACATTGGCTTCAGCTCCTGACCCATATTGCGGCGCTATCACCGCTCGCCGTGCTCGTCTGGGACTTTGCGCAAGGCCAGCTGACTGTCAACCCAATACAAGAAATCCAGCTCCGGACTGGAAAATACGCTCTGGTTCTGTTGGTGCTCTCCCTGGCTTGTACTCCGGTCAGCACCCTGGTCCGGTTTAAGCAGGCTTTGTTGCTGCGGCGTCCGCTGGGGCTTTACGCCTTCATGTATGCCAGCTTGCATTTCCTAAACTTTGTCGGGCTGGACTACGGCTTTAATTTCGGATTGATTCGAGAAGATATCTTCGAGAAACGCTTTGCTCTGGCAGGCTTCGCCGCTTTTTTATGCCTGCTGCCACTAGCCATAACCTCAACCAAAGGCTGGAGGAACCGGCTGGGTAAGAACTGGCAACGGTTGCACTGGTTGGTATACCTGGCTGCCCCGTTGGCCGTGGCCCATTTCGCTTGGCAGGTTAAGGCAGACCTGCGTGCACCCTTGCTCTATGGCGCAGTCGTTGTTTTGCTCCTTATAATTCGCATTCCAGGCATTAGAGAAGCTGTGGGCAGGTTTTATCGCCGACTCAAAAGGGGCTAAGGAAAGCGCCCCGTGATCATTTAGCCCTCGTTACTCCCCGGACTTTTCAGACGCATTCCTACACGAGGGTTCAAAGATAGCAATATCGTTTCCCAGAAGACGGGTTGTCATAATGAATTGGCTCTGGCACAGCGAGCTTGCATTAGCGATATTGATTTGCTAGAATCAGAATGACGAAGTCTGGGGAGGAAGCCAAAATCAATGCGCCGATTTACCCTACAAAGAGTGTTGATTTGGTTACTCGCCAGTGCTAAATATGGGCCGTTAGCTCAGTTGGTAGAGCACCTGACTTTTAATCAAGTGCCCTGAAAGACCTAAAAAAGAATATGCGCCGTTAGCTCAGTTGGCAGAGCAGCTGACTTTTAATCAGCGGGTCGCAGGTTCGAATCCTGCACGGCGTACCAGTTCCTACCTCAGACTAAAGTACCACCTGTACCCCTTACTAATTCCTATGCCGGTCAAGCGTGGCTTGGCTGGTTTCTTGTTGTCCGCCTGGCATGAGCGGGTATACCATTTCATTGCCAGAACAACTCGCTGCTCATTCACGGCCCTATTAGTGCTGCCGGATGTGGAGGTGGCGCCGTGAAGACGCAGAGACTTATCGAAAATTTCCTGCACAGCCGCAAGGCCCTCAACCGCAAGCCCAAGACCGTTCAGTGGTACAAAGAACTGCTCGCCAGGTTTGAAAAATCCTACCCCGACCTGCCCACTGAGCCAGAAGACATCGAGCAGTTCTTATCCGGCCTTCCTCATTCCAAGGTAACCCAGCACGCCTACTACCGGGCTCTCAAAGCTCTGTATCGCTTCGCTAAGAAGCGATACGACTTCGCCAATCCCTTCCTGAAGATGGACTCGTATCCCAATCCGCAGAACGAACTCGTCTTGCCGACACTGGAGCCTCGCGAAATGATGGTGGTGTGTAATGCTGCCACCACTCTACGGGACAAGGCTCTTACAAGCACCTTTATTGACAGTGGCGGCCGAACCTCCGAGATAGGAACTCTGCGCAAGCAGAACATTTTTGAAGACCACATCAAGGTGTACGGCAAGAAGGGAGAAAGGCTGATCCCCATCAGTGAAGAGACCAGGCGACTGCTTATAACCCTAGCTTCCACCAACGGTGAGAGCGAATTTGTATTCATTGGCCTCAAGGGGAATCCCCTCACAAGGTCCGGAGTTTATAAGCTCGTCCGCAGACTAATGACCACGGCTGGTATCCAGGGGCCAAAACTGGGTGGCCACCGCCTCCGGCACGCTTTCGGTAAAGGCTATCTGGTCAACGGCGGGGACCTGCGCTCCCTGCAGCAGATAATGGGGCACTCCAACATAACCACCACCCAGAAGTACGCCTCTCTCAACCTCACTGATATCATCGAGAAACACCACAAGTTCACGCCGTTGCGGTCGGTTCATGCCGCGGCACAGGAAAGTTTCTTCACCAGCGCGGCGCTGAAGGAAGCAGAAGAGATACTGAGAGCCAACAAGGAAGATAACCTGGTGAGCGTGGGGGCAGAACGGACAGAGGGCAAGGCAAACCCTGATAATTCAAGTCCGGAGAAGACACCAGAAACGAAGAAGGCGGCTTGCAAGACCTCAAAGTGGGGAGAGACGCCGCTTATTCCGGGGATGGAAGTCTGTTGAAGAGATTTAAGGATCGGTAGAGATGCAAACACAAGCTCAGGTCCAGGGTCTAGGCGCATTCTCCCAACGAGGGTTTACGCTGGAGCACCTATGCGATGACCAGCTGGACCTGATGCACCAAGGCGAACTGGTAGCATCGTTTATTCAGACCGGTGCCACCGAAGAGAGCCTACAGAACGAATGTGCAAAGCATCTGATTATGAAACACGGTTGGGAGGGTAGTCAATGGGAGGTTAACCATGGAAACACTGGCTGAGTTTCAAGAACGGAATTGCCACGACTGCTTCTACGCGGATGAAGCCAAGGTTGGCACCGGTAGAGCCTGCTGCACCTATCCCCAGCCGATAAAACTAGAGGATGGCAAGTGCCTTATCAGGAAAGAGGAATCAAGTGGGCAAAGTAAGGCGCTGTGATAAACGCTGCCATAACGCCAAGAAGCCGCGCTGCCGGTGCTGGTGCGGTGGATTCTTTCACGGCTCTGCTGGAGCGGCCAACCGACAGGCGTTGCAGGCAGGCATGGCTCACCTTCTGGAAGAGCACGGCTTCAAAGAGGGTGAAACGGCCTACATCGAGCAAAACAAACTACCCCTGGAGGTAGGTTGATTGAGAATAGTGCTGGCCAACGGTAAAACGGTTGAGGTATCACCGGAAGAGGTAAACGACTTCATCACCGCAATACTTATCCCCAACGCCTACTGGAGACGCAGCGGGTATCTTTCCGAGGAAGAGGTGATGAGGTTCTTGAAGGGAGACAGCGACCGGGACGAGCTCAAGAAGGTAGCCCGTTACATCCTGGTTTACACCGAAAACCTGGCCTTCGCCGCTTACCTCTTTGACAAATCCGAGGGCAATCCTGACCAGACCAAAGAGTTCAATATGCCGGCTCTAAAGAGGCTAAGAGAAGTCTACCAGAAGGTGAGCACTAACCATTCCAACCATTCTAACCTGGTGAACGAGATGGAGAACATTTGCCTGGAGATAGGAGCAGACCCGCTATGAATACTCAGAGGAAGCTCTTTCCATATGAGCCACGTTACTACTTCTGCTGTGAGAGGTGCGGACGCCACTCGTGGATTAGCTGGGGTATGCAGTTTGCCTACGTGAAGACCGGCGGGCCTTTTTGCGCCAGGTGTCGGCGAGAGGAGTTGAAGCGAATCAAATGAGAGGCCGATTGGATGGATTGGCAATGAAATCTCCAGAAGAAATCAAGAGACTGAGAGAAATATCGGCCAGGCTGGAAGAGCTAGGTGTCCCGGTTAAGACTATAACGGAGCTTAATTCCTGGATAGACAAACAGGAACGGATGAATCGAATTGAGGGGTGCGAGCGAGCCGGTCTATCCCAAGATACCGCTCCCGGAGGGTGACCATTACAGGGGGTAAAGCCATGACCTCGCGCCCCTCAAGAAGGAGGTTTGGAGTGGAGCAGCTACATTTTACTACTCAGGTTCTGGGCAAGAAGGCCGCCCAGCGGCTCGAGAACCTTCAGGTGATGCAGACTATCAGGTCAGAGGGGGCGACAATCTGCCAGAAAACCTTCAATGGCCTACTCCACTTTGGGGATGCCATCCAAGTGCTCCTCGATGACCGGCTGATAGGGGTGGCTACCTACCTCAATCTGGATCCCGTGAAGTGGCACAACCTGGATATTACTGACGCTCACCATGGCGGATTCGATAACCGGTTTGAGCTGGCCTCGGCGCTAAAAAGGGCCGGCTACCGCTTCAAGGACCTAGAGGAGTATTTCTTCTGGCGCTTTCTCTTCTCCTGGCCAGAGACAAAGGAGTTGGCAAATGAAGCACTCTAAAGTAACTATCTTGAACTCGGTCGAGGACTATATTGTGACGGTAGCAGTGTATCGCCACGTAAGCTCACCGGAGGAAATCAGCGTGCATATTCAGTCCATCTACCCGATTCCCCCCAGGGAGCCCCAGGAGTCGTCGGACCCGGTATGTAAACTCGTGCGACCAGGTGAGCCAACGACATTTAACCCAATGCTATATCCAGCAAGAAGCCACTTCTAATCGTGGAGATGGTGCTATGAGTCCGATTGAAGGTATATCCGATATAAGACACTACCCTCGCCTAGGGAAAATCCGGACGGGGGAGAAAGCAGAGGGCCAGCGCGGCCCATATCCCAGGGCGCTTGACCATTTCAAGGTGCCGGACGAGGTGGCAGTGGTCCATGGCGACAAACCAACGGAACTGCCGATTATGTTCCCCAGCGATGACCTGGAGCTGGTCGCCCCGCAGTGGCTCAAATGCTACAGCTACAGCCAGGGCTTAATTTGTCGGGGCAACGGCAGAACCTGCCGGCGCAAGGTGGACGTGGACACGGGCGACTTTGCCGACAAGAACACCAGGGAGTGGGACATGGCCGATGGCATCTGTGACCCGGAGCACTGCCCCAAGATCGGTGATAAGCAGTGCCGGCGGATGATGAGCCTGCTTTTTATTCTGCCTGAGGTGCCCGGCCTAGGGGTCTACCAACTGGATACAGGTTCCTTCTACTCCATCGTCAACCTGAACTCCCAACTCGCGCCGGACGGTTTCCTGCGGCATTTCACCAACGGCCGGATCGCCTTCATTCCGCTAATCCTCTCACTAGAGCCTAGAGAGGTAACACCACCGGGGGTTGGTCGGAAGACAGTGCACGTTCTGAATGTCCGGGCGGACGTGAAGCTGGCTGATATCATTCGGATATCGCGACAGAAGCCGGCCCAGGTATTGTTGGGACCAGTTGACGATGAAGAGATTCCTACGGATTTTTACCCCGAGGAGGTTATTAACGGATCTGAGTCGGCGCAGGAAACGGCCACCAGAGAAAACGAGGGACAAGCATCGAATGTCTGCCACTGCCCCAAACCGGTGCTGGCTGAAGACGTCATGCAAGATCAGAGTGGCCCTTGCTACCACCGGTCCTGCGGCGGCTATCTCTGCACTCCACCCATCGACTGCTTCCCCGGATGCCCGCATGTGCCGCTGGGGGAGCCTACGGAAGAACCCGAGGATGTGGGTGTGCACATTGACCTTGTGTGGCTCGACGAAACCATGAGACGCATTCACTGGTCAGAGGACACGGCCAAAACTCGGATCGCCAGCCTTTTTCGGGTCGATACCCAGGGGAAACTGACTGAAGTTCTGCAACGCCTGAACCGGGAGCAGGCCGAGCAGTTTACAAGAGAATTGAACGACCGAGCTGCCAAGATGCAGCCGGGATTATTTGACTGAGTGGAGCAATGAGACGAGCTATTGCCCGGGGAAGAGTCTTTCCCCAGAGCTATTCTACCGACAGGCGCTACGGGCGCCTGTCACTGAAGGCCATCGGTCTCTTCCCTTTAATCTGGTCAAACGCCGACGACCAGGGCCGGCTGTGCGGCGACCCCGAGGAGGTCAAATATACGTGCTGCCCCAATGTAGACCATATCACCAAGCAGGACATCCCCGGGCTACTGAAGGAGCTCGTCGATAACGAGCTCATCATCCACTATAACACCTACAAGACCTTCGTTATCCAGATAATCGACTGGTGGGATACCCACCGGAGGATGCAGTGGGCTTGGCCGTCAGAATATCCGGCGCCGGAGGGCTGGCAAGACCATCTGCGCTATAAAAAGGATGCCAAAACAGTCGTCACCGAGAACTGGCCTGTCTCAGGTGAGCACTCAGGTGACAACAATGATATTTCTCAGGTGAGCAGCACAACACTCTCAGGTGAGCGCTCAGGTGAACCACAAAAAATCTCCCCCTTAACAACCCCCTCTGAAAAAGAAATCGGAAAAGAAACCGGAAGAGGGAGAGGGAGAGGGAGAGGAAATTCACCTGAGAGCTCAGGTGAGAAACCTCCCTCACCCTCACCAAGAGCTTCACCATCAGAATCAGAGATTTTTGACAGGCTCAACCAGTGCTTTGAAAAGGGCTGGGGGCGTGTTAAAGTGCCGGATCTTGAAAAAATTATTCCCCGGCGGGCGGGCGGGCGAGAAATGGCCCAGCTCCGGGACCTAGCTTCAGAAATATACTCGGCGGGCGGCTGCTCGCTTGACTGGATTGATGAAGCGTTCCGTGAGTCAGCCGGGCAACAGAAGATGCACATTAGCTACGCCCGGGCGGTACTCCTCGACTGGATGGGTGTCGAGCGGAACCGGTCACCCTGACCTCAACTCGCTGGTGACCACTTGCGAATTTGCTTTGTTCACCGGGAGGTAAGAGAGGTAATGGCCAGGAAAGTAGTTGCCCTTGATACAACGAGAGCTCAGATCCGCCACCAGTTTGCGCTCTGGGACATAGACCCATCCGAATTTGAGATCATCTGGGAAGAGGAGCGCGAAGGTGGCCGGCTGATTAGGCGCCCCGGGGCTAAGGTGCGCTACATGAGAAACGGGCAGTGGCAGGAAATAGCCTGCTACGGCTTCCCTACCCGGGCTGAAAACCTGCGTCAGGTGTTCCTGCTGCTCGAGAGGCTCCGCATCGCTGAGCAGCAGGGTGTCCAGTATCAGGGGCTTACTTTCAGCAAGGACCTGGCAACGGTCGGCGCCGAATCCGGACGGAAGCAAGACCTCCTCGATGCCTATGATGTTTTGGGGGTGTCCCCTGACGACCCCCTAGAGCTTGTCAAAGATGTCTACCGCCGGAAGTCTATGTATTATCATCCTGATAAAGGTGGTGACCAAGAGAAGTTCAAGCGCCTGAGTCAGGCATATGACCTGGTCATGAAAACCAGAGGGGGTAAGTGATGTCGAGAGTAGTAGCTGAATTGAAGTGCCCCAAGTGTGATTCGGAGAAGTTTCTGCCGGGTCCCCGGGGAGGAGCTGCCCGTAACATTAAATGTGCTGAGTGCGGGTACTGGATGAATGTTGCTCCTGTTCCCAGGGTTATCCGTGGCACTGATACGGTGGTCGTGGGGGGATTCTGGATTGTAGATGAGAAGGAGGCATAGAATGACTCGGGTTTCAAAGGCGGAGATGGACTCATGGCTGACTGAGTGGCCAGTTGGGAGCAAAGGCCTGTTTGGTGCTCGCGTCAAGGAAGCTGTTACCGTTGTTGGCGTTTCGTATGAGAGGGGCTTCCCCACCCTGGAACTTAGTGCTACCACGGGGCATACCTACTTCTGCAAGTATGGCATGAGGCGTGAGTTGTCGAGGTTGACCGATGAAACTTGAGAGGGCACAAGCCGTAGCCCAAGATATTGCGGAAAAACTAAGCCCAGGCTGTCAGAGAATAACGATAGCCGGTAGCATCCGGCGGCGCACGCCCGAGGTAGGAGATATCGAGCTGCAATGTATCCCCAAGATCGTAGACGGCGTTGACCAGCTTGACAAAGAGATAGGCAACTTGATAATGCTGGGCATCCTGGGACTGCGGTTCAATAAGCATGGCCGCCGAGCCTACGGCCCAAAGAATAAGCTACTGGTCCACAAGCCTTCAGGAATCGGCGTCGACGTATTCTCAACGACGCATGAAAACTGGTGGGTTTCCCTTGTGGTCAGGACCGGTGGCGAGAAGACCAACAAGCGGATTGCGAGCGAAGCGATAAAGAAAGGGCTGCGCTTTCACGCATATGGGCGTGGCTTTACTGGTCGAAAGGGGGAAATTATCTGCCGCACCGAGCGCCAGGTGTTTGAGGCAGTGGGATTGCCCTATCGCGAACCTTGGGAGAGGGACTAACTGAGATGCTGTGGACGCTCTTTGTCCTGTGGCTTATCTTCGCCCTGCTCGATATGATCATCTCAGGTCTGGCAATTAGAGCTGGTGCTGGAGAGGTTGGACTCCTATTTCTGATTTGCAACGATTGGCAGCTTACCTGCTTCGTAAAAGGCGTAGCCTCTTTCCTGTTCGGAATGATACTGGTTGCCTACCAGCAGAAGGCGCTCCTGGCTATTTCCTGCGCCGTCTACTGTGGGCTGAGTTTATATAATGGACTGGTTCTTTGGGCGCAAATCAGTGCATAGGCCAGAGAGACGTATTTTGGATGAGCGGCTATAATAGCAGGGATAGGTATGTGAAGTATGCCGTCAGGAAAGCAGTGCTTGAGCGGGATAAGGCTTGCGTTTACTGTAAACGGAAGGCCACCGCATACCCTTCAGCCAGGGCGGGAGCTCGGATGAAAGCAATATCGTCCTTGCCTGCGCTGACTGTAACCTCAGAAAGTCGAAGGGTGAGCACCCCAGGGCTAAGGTTGATTCCTGTCAGGGCAGGCTACCTTTAGTTTCGAGGAGGAGTCCAGTTGCTATGGGTCAGAAGTATGGCCAGTGCCCGGTACCTGACTGCGAACGGAGACTTATCCCAGGAAAGTCCCCCCACGGCCTCTGTATCGAGCATGAGAAGTGGCTCACCTTCCTCTTATTCATACTGCCTCATATAAAATCCACGCCGGCGGAGCATCCATCTGGTCTAGTTTTGCCCGGCCAGCCGGAGTTTACTGTTCCGGAGGCGGTAATAGCCAAGCAGGGGAGGGCAAAGCCGTGAGAGAGATATCCTTGATTTTCAGAATACAGCGGTTCATCCGTTTTCTGCTTAAAGGGGTTGGCCGCTTGGAGAATGAGCAGTTCCTGTTCAGACTACACCAGGAGCACACTGACTTTGAGATATACTCCATCTTGGCGGATGCCGGCTGGACGCCTAATTACATGGGCTACATCTACAAGCACCAACTCTACCAGGCGAGGAAGCTACTGGACCGCGGGGAGCACCAGTACCATGTCCGGTTTTACGGCCGGCAGGAGCACAATAAGGTTACCGGCCACTTTGAAGTGACGCCGGAGTGGTCGGAAAAGGCGCATCTGGGTGGAGTGGACCTGCGGACAATGAACAAGGAAGAGTCAACGGAGCTACGGCGCCTTATTTTTTACGGTGGTCTAATTGTAATAGTCCAACTCTTGATGTTACCTGTAGCTACTTTGACGTAGTATTCACCTGCACCAGCATAGCTATAGGTTGAACCACTAGTTGCGTCAGGGAATAGGACTGACTCAACAAAAAATGTTGTCTCACCTCTCGGATAAACAAAGAAGCTGAATACAGATAAATCAGGGTCGTCTGTCTTATATTCCCAATCAATTACCCACTCATTAGTAGTTACCACAAACGGTGAGGAAGTCTTACTATCAGAACCCTTGATAACAATAGGTGCAAAAGTAGGCTGAGTTGGTCTTGGTGTTGTCGGTGGCGGTGGCGTAGGTTGAGTTGGAGCGGGACTAACCTTTGCTGGCGGTGGTGCAGAGCGTGGTGACGTTGACTCCTCGGCATTTGCTACTAGAACAATAATACCAATAATTATAGCGAAGGCTAATGCTAATAAACCTACTGTCCCTTTCATTTTGAACCACAATACACTACTGAAGTATTATTGTCAAGCATAGAGTTGATCTTGTTCGGGGAGCCGAACGTTAAAAAGGAACATCGCTAGGGCCGCTCTTTTGTTTCTACTGCCATTTCTCTTCTCCTCTCCGCTGATTAGGGCGTGGGGGGCGCCTTCCACTCGAGTTCCTGCCCTGGGCCGTTAGAGGTCAGCTCATAAGAGATTGGGCCCGGGCTGAGCTTTTTCAGGATGCCGGTATCCCCACGCTGAAGGATATCCCCCTTCTCCATGCTGGCGGCGAGCTCCTTGAGGTTGAAGACACCATGGTTTACCCAGTCCTTGTCTGCATCTATCTGAAGCTCGGAGAGCTTGCTTATTCCGGCTGCCGTTCCCTGTGGCGCGTATCCCACAGCCTTGCCTCCCCATTACACCGTTATCTGGAAGGTGTATTCCACCTTCAGTGTCTCATTATTAAGAACATCAACACCAGGTGAAACCAAATCCCTGGCAACAGCTATCTCTTTCATAAGGGCATATATTCCTACCTCGTTAACCGTGATGCTTGCACCACTCTTATTAGTAAAGTATCTTCTCACGGTGAAACTACCATTCGGATTGACATAGGCTTGGTCGTCCACTACTTCACAACCGCCGTAGTCAAACCTCACCTTATTGGCACAAAGCTGAAAGATAGCCTTTGTATAGTCTCCTCCCTCACTTAGCCAAAGATAAGGGTTTTCCCAGGTGAGTCCCCATGGATTTGCACCATGACCACTATAACCACCCATAGGAGTGAAAAACTCCTTCTGCACAACACCACCGGTGCTTATTTGGGCTATTCTTTTGCCCCCATATGAGTAGCCACTGCCGCCTACTGCCCACAGATATGTTCCATCAAAGGTAAGACCGTAAACTGTTGAACCCCAGGGGCTGCTAATACTGGCTTGAATCGCACCATCAGCGGTGGCACACTGATGTATCTGGTAAGGGCTATAATCCTCGGCTACCCAGATATAAGTCCCATCCCACGCCAAACCATTGGCTGGATGAGCATTTGGCGCTCCCCAGCTTTGTTGCACAACACCGGAAGTGTTTACCCTATACACCCGATACACCGGGCTCAGTCCCGAGTCATAGCCTGTCATCCACAAGTCAGTCCCATCAAAAGTCATACCACGGTTGTATGAATAGCTGGTTCCTAGAGCATTCCAATGAGTAATCTCTGCTCCAGTATAGCGGTTAAACTGATAAACCTCAGCGGTCGGGCTCTTATAGTCCATCACCCAGAGATAGGTCC
Source organism: uncultured Dehalococcoidales bacterium (assembly GCA_964575695.1). GTDB lineage: Bacteria > Chloroflexota > Dehalococcoidia > Dehalococcoidales > W111 > CAZNSC01. The sequence continues at coordinate 20,082 of CAZNSC010000016.1, read as the reverse complement.
CATCATAGGCAAGGCCATACGGAGTGCCAGTCCCAGGATGTTCTAACGCCCTTAATATTCTGCCTTCAAACGGGGCAATCCTCTTATCCAGTGACCTGTCAGCAGAATTGAGTGCTTTAGTTCCCGTGCCAATCTGTATTCCTATTTCATCACCGAGGGCACGGGTCATTCCGTAGTAACGCCCACCAGAACCGCCAGGAGATGCCATGCACAGGTTCTCATGGTAGCTTCCTGTAGAGCCATTCCAGTTATCGCTTGTGTTAGCGTAGAAGAGGATATGATTGAAGGTATCAACCAGACTTTGCTGGGCATGTTGTATATAGAGTAGCTGGATTAGCCCGAATAGAAAGCTACGGGAGGGAAAAGCTCTCCGCTCCAGCCGTCTACCAGATTTACCAAACTTCTCAATGGTTACAGTTGCTCTCATAGCCATTCCAGACCTCCTATACCGTGGCCTGTATTCTGTAATTGACAGTCAATGTTTCACCGTCAGGCACAGTGATATTCACCGCATCACGGATTGTGAGAAAGTATCTAATAGCATTGCCCCAATCCCTAAACTGGTTTATTAAACCAATCTCCCTGACAGTAATTGAGCCGCCGCTATTATTGGCAAAGTCTCTCGTAACAGTGAAGTGACTGGTGGTGCCATCCTCAGTTGGAGCACCAAAGCTAGTCGCCGAGTATTGCATCTGACCAGCACCAACACCGTGGGCTATTTTTGTCTCCATTTGATAGTCGTTTATTGTGGGAGCAGTTGTCCCTGTTCCTACCATAATCCCATAGGTCGCATCGTTGATTGGCCCATTACAGTTCCAGTCATAATAGCTACAGCCCATATTCTGGAGGTTTCCATCAACATCTTTGACGAAATATTGCCACTGACCACTCCCCTGAGGTAGGTAAAGACAGTGTAGCCAAAGAAATTGCAGAAACTGTTTCACAAAGCTCTTTGAGAGCATTACCTGCCGGTCAGTAATCTCGCCCCTCTTGTTCCTGACGATTAGCTCAACGACCGCCCCAAGCTCACCTGCTGGCACCCTGACCTCGTTAATCTTATCTAGGACAGCTACCTTTGGCTTTGTTTTAAGTTCACTTTCCATTGCTTCCTCCTATGGCACTGGAGTCATTGTCCATGCCCTCTGCCCTTTAGGCTGAGTGGTAATGCTTGTGTAATCAGTTACCCTGGCTCTAATCCAGTAGAGGTTCATACCCAGGACAGTAGTTAGCGCCCAATCACCAGGCACTGTCCAAGTAATATGCTGAGTGCCGCCATTTCGGAAACCGTTGGAAGGGTCGCTCAGGTCGGATACAGGTGTCCAGGCAAGACCATTCCAGTATTCCCAGGCAAGATTCCAGATACCAGCGCCGGCAGTGCTTATAATCAGCCTCAGCTTGCCGAAGGTGATATCATCGCCAAAGTAATAGGCGTCATTTACCGCCGGGGTCGCTGGCAGTAGGGTCATATCGTTGGCAGTGTCGTTATTAGCCGCCGATGTCTCATCAGTCTGAGTTCCCCCATCATCTGCAACCGCACCCCCCATCAGATGGTTATACTCACTGGCTAGAGATGTAGCAGGGGAAGCAGACTTGGCAATATTCTGTGGTGTTACCGTCGTTACTAGCCGAGCGGTGCCTATTGATGGCTGTTTTGTAGGGCCAGGCTGAAGTATCTGAACGCCAATTGGCAGTGTCTTGAGGATTTCCTTCGGGGTTACTACTCCTTCAGCATGGCTGCTCACAATAGACACAGGGAAGTATCGGTAGAAGTAAGTGCCCCCAGGAGCCCAGACCACCATCTTGCCCGGCCCCTCGGAGGTGAGAACATAGGTGGCCGTGCCTGGCGAGTATTTGGCCAGGATGGAGCCGTCATGCTGGAGGATGTCGCCGATCCCCATGCCCTGGGCAACCTCCTTGATGTTGAAGATGCCCTTGCCCTGCCAATCCTTGTCAACGTTAATCTCCAGCTCGGAGAGCTTGGTTATACCTCCGACTGTTCCCTGTGGTAGATACATCACTGCACCGCCGCATCTACTTCCTGCACCCTCAATACCTGGAGGGTGGCATTAACGCTGTATCGAAAGTTGACTGACCCGCCGGCGTGAATGAGTAAGTCAAAGATATAAACGGCGCCGGCAGTCAGGTTATTTCCAGAGTTGAAATCGACCGTCTGAGTGTTGGCTCCTTTGGTGATGGTAGCCCTAAATATGCCGGTGACTGAGAAGGCTGCCATTACCCGGAAGAGAGTGGGGTAGTTCAAAGGGCTGAGGGCGGCAGCCAGGATATCCGTGTCCGCGGTTACGGCGGCATTGTGCTGGTTGGCCAGCTCCACCGGCTGCATCCTTTGTGTGTCGGCTAGACTGTAGTGCTTGCCCATATTCTCACTCCTGCCTTACCACGGTGACAGTGAGTAAACCGGAAGTAGGCGCCACGTCGATAACCATCCTGACGCCGACATAGGAGAGCCACTGCTCCCAGGTTGGCGCCAGGCTGATATTGTCATTGGCCGGGCAGATCTTCGCGGGGCCTATGTCCGTAGCGCCGTCTTTATTGTCGGTCAGATTACCGATAACCTGGCACTGCACGGGCTGATCCAGTGTGTTCTGGACGAAGAAATACAGCCTCTTGTTCTGGCGAAAGTCAACCATCCTGTCCGTGTGGTAGGTGCCGGCGGCGAGAACGGCCTGGCTAAAGACCTCCTCAGGCTCGGTAGCCTCCCACTTGGTCCTGACGGTGACCTCGACTCCGGGTTCTCCCGGAACGCCCTGGGCGGCGTGTATCTTCTGCAGCCACTCGATTATAGCCGCGTTGCCCTGCAACAGGGCCTCAAGGAGCTCAATCAGGTAGTCCATTTTCTGTTCCGGTGGGGCTGCGGCCGCTGGCTTTGACATGAGAATGCCGGCGACGACCCCCATGGCGCTGCCACTGAGGAATCCGGAAATTAGCCCGCCCTGCTGTGTGCCTTTTTCTTCAGCCATGATGCCCTCCGATTCAAAGGACTCCCGCCGCTACCTTGTCATACACGTCGCCGGGCAGCTCATCCCTGGTGGCCAGCCCCCACCTGGCACGCATTATGTTGGTCATGGCGCACTTCTGAACGGTGAAACGGATGTTGATGGTTCGGCTGACCGTCGCTTTGAGCTTGACCTTCAACTCGTGGAGCGCCGGGATAAAGCAGCTGATCTCCTTCCCCAGCGCCGTTGCTGCGGTAGCGCCAAAAGCCCAGGTCGGGAACTCGAGGTAGTCTTTCTCATAGTCCCGGTCAATGGCTATTCGGATATTGTCGGCTGCCGCGGTGCCCGGGTCGGCGGTGATTTTGGTCAGCACCAGGAACTGGCCGTTGAGAGGGTGCAGGCTCTCGACCTCAAGCGGGGCAGCGGCCGGGACGGTGGCCTGGAAGCCGTGTGTCTCCTCCTCAATAACCTGGTATTCCCTGGCTGTCTGTTGCGACAGGGGGAGAGGCAGCAGCCCCTTCTCCACCGTGTCCGCGATGCCCAGGTCCTTGTCGAGTTTCTGCTCGTCGGCGGCGAGGGGGATCCCCAGGCGAAGTTTATGCGCCACGGTCGGCTTGACCACCCAGAGGGAGAAGAAGCTCTTGAAATCTGTCTTGGCGCCCGCCCCCTTGTTGTAGAGGTTGTAGTAGACCCGCTGCTTGGCCAGGAGTGAGTAGTTGTTGGCCAGCCCGTCAAACATGGAGCCAGCGAGGACATTTAGGCTCTGGTTGTCCACCTTGAAGCGCATCTCCACCTCGTCGTCCTGGTCAACGGCAACCTCGGCGAGGCGAACCAGCAGTGGGGGGAACTGCCTGAGGTCCAGCAGAATCGGTGAAGACTCGGCCCCGGCGCTGATGGTCCTGACGGCGCTATCGGGCAGCTGCTCCGGAAAATACTTGACCTTGGCTATGGTCGCTTCGGTTAATGACATGGCTCAACCTCCATAACAGAATTGCCCAACACGGAGATGCTTGCCGTGATGGGCAATACCATCGGTTTCATCACCGGCAAGCCTCCGGCGATAAAAATACAGATGCCTTAACCGTCTTATGGCAGGACCAGCTCACCCTCTGGCGCGTAAACCAAGGTTAGCAGCGTTGAAGCAGTGGTGTCGGCATCAAGGGTAATGGTGTCTGCATCCACCCTGGTCGGCGTCGGCGTTGTTTCCGTCCAGGTGTTCGGCGCAGCTTCGGTGAGCTCGTCAGCCCTGGCAGATATTACTTTGCCTATGGGCTGGCTGTTTGCCGGTAGGTCAATATTATTGGGGCTAACAACAGCTCCAGGAGCCCAGGTTACTTCTACGCTCATCTCTTACCTCCTTAGCCTCCCTTCATCTCGATGCGGATTCCGGTCAATGCCGCTATCAGGGAAGCCGCAGCGCAGGCCGTTCCGTCATCCTGCACAATCATCTGGCCGATCTCGTTCCAGAGGAGGTATGGCTTCTCCAGGCGCGGGATGGCATAGTAGAGCGGTATGGTGTTAGGGAAGAAGGGATAGGCCCAGCCGAAATGCAGCGGGTTATTGGTGAGCGTGGTGGGGATTAGACCCTTCGGGTGGTAATCGCCGGCAATCTTGAGTGCCGTCTTTGCCAAGTTGCCCGCGGCGTCGGCCCGGATACCTATGCCTTCGACCAGGAGAGCGTCCAGGTTGTCAAAGTCGAAATACAGGTTCTCGTCGGACTCATCAACATTACCGGTCTCATACCTGAACTGGTAATCACCGCTCTTGCCATCGGTGGCATTGGTGTTATACGCGTAGCGGATAAAGGGATTTATCTTTGGAATGCCCTGGTCCTTCCCGCCGGGGAGTGTCCGCCAGGCATCGCCGTTCACCGGTATTGCCGCCTTGCTGAGGGTGAGTGCTCGCCCTCTGGCTTTGTCAACCAGCTGAGCCGGGAAGAGCATGGTGCCGAAGACCCTGGGCAGCTCATCTACCTTGTAGATATAGCCCCACAGCCGCACCCGGTAATCCTGGGTGATGGCGGTGTTGGGGCCACACAGCGTCTCGACGGTGATGCTCTCCGAGTATTTCAGGGTGGTTGACAGCAGGGGGTTGTTGCTCATGGGGGTGCCGAAGCTATACAGCTTGCCCGCCCAGATTCTCCCCTTTGGCGGCGCCATGACGGAGGCGCGAATACCGTTCAGCGAGACATACTGCCCGAATTTCTCGCCATCAAGCACGGGGATGATTTTCTTCAGCTCCTCCTCGGTACCGCCACCGGTAACTGGCGACCAGATCTCGGCAAAGACGACCTCGGCTCGCTCGTCCCTTTCGAGCTCGCCGTTGACCGCCCTTGGAGTGGGTCTGGCCCAGGTGTTGACCGCCTGCGCACCGGTGTGCAGGTAGTCTGCAAGGACTCTCAACTCGTAATGTTCCATTTTTAACCTACCTCCGTTCCATTTGAGGGTTAAAAATAACTGTTGGCTTTTAGTTTAGGTGGCCTTAGAACTCCAGGCCGACCCTAGCCTGGGACTGTCTCTGCGGCGTTTGCGCCATAGAGCCCGGGGGCAACTGCTTCACGCCGCTATTGGCTAGCTGGCGGGCTGCACGGCCGGCTGGCATGAACTCCGCGGCCAGAGCGGGCAGCGAGTAGCCGAGGATAGCGGCACCTCCGGCAGCAATTCCCTTGAAGGCGCCGGAGATCATGCCCCGGGTGAAGAGAGCGCCAACAGCCCCAACTATGGGTGCGCCGAGCAAGGTTCCCCAGGTGAAGACCGGCTCCAGAGTGCCCATGGCCGGTGCCATTTTGATGACGACCCCCTCGGCCAGGCCGGTGATACCGGCAGTGCCCATGCCGATGGCGACGTCCGTCATCTCCTCTGCCCTTGGGGCGGCGAATGCTAGTTCCTGTGCCATTGCTCCTACCTCCTTTTTTTCTTTCGCCCGCCATCGACCTTGGCGGGAGGCGGAGCAACCCCGGCCAAAAAAGGAAGGGGCGTAGCCTTCGACCTTTTCAGCCGAAAGGTTGCTACGCCCCTTGAGAGACTGCTAAAAGCAAAAAGAGCGGGAGCTAGATTTGCTCTAGCAGTCTCCCGCTCTTATATATTAAGATTAAACTTAACCTATTTCTTTGTCAAGTCCTCTTGGCCAGGACAGACCGGACGAATTTCGCCAGGGTCCCCACGGTCACAATCGGTATATTGAACTTCCTGGCCAGTGCCTTCAGCTCCTTGGCGGTCATCACCTCTCCATTGTCGCTCACCAACTCGCACAGGACGCCGCCCGGGTAGAGTCCCGCCAGTCGGCACAACTCCACCACGGCCTCGGTATGGCCGTTGCGGCCGATAAGGCCATCGGGATGGGCGCCCAATAGTTGAACGTGTCCCGGCCTGCTCAGGTCCTCCGGCCTGGTACTCGGGTCAATGACCTTGCGTATGGTAACCGCCCTGTCTTTGGGGGATATGCCCGACTTTTCTACCTCTTTGGCGTCAACCGGGTTGTAAAAAGGCGTATCAGTAGCGCGGTATCGTGAGGGCAGGGCCTCGATCTCCAGTTCCCCGAGCCTCTCTTTGGGTAAGGCCAGGCAGAGAAGCCCGGAAGCCACCCTGGCAGCGAACAAGATCGCCTCGGCGGTTATTTCGGAAGCCGGAATGGCCAGGTCGGCCTCGTTCTCGTTTTCGGAGAAGATGATGACGAAGCGCCTCTCGGTGAACGCCTTGATTGCCTGCTTGACCCGGCTTAACACCTAGTCCCCTCCAAAACGACGGCTCCTCTCACCGTAGGCCGCCAGCGCCTTTTTCAGCTCTCCGGCATCGAAGTCTGGCCAGAACACCGGGGTGAAATAAAACTCGCTATAGGCTGTCTGCCAGAGCATGAAGTTCGAGAGCCGGAGCTCATCGGCGGTCCGTATCACCAGGTCAACATCGGGGGTGCCGTCGGTATAGAGATAGCGGCCGACCATCTGTTCATCAATAGAGACCCAGGGCACGGCATCAGCAACGAGACGGCGCACAGCATCGACAATCTCCGCCCGGCCCGTGTAGTTGAAGGCCAGATTGAGCGTCATGCCCGGGTTACCCTTCGTCAGCTCTACGGCGTCGTTTATGACACACTGCAGGTCCGGAGGGAGCTCGTGGAGCCGACCAATGTGCTTGAGCCTGACTTTGTTAGCGTGAAGCCAGGGCGTGTCCTGCTGCACCCAGAGTCCTAACAGGTCAAAGATGCTCTCTACCTCCTCATTATCACGCTTCCAGTTATCGGTGGAGAAGCCCCACACAGTCAGATACTTAACGCCTAGCTGAATTAGGCTGTCGACGGCCTGGTGCATGCGATTAGCGCCGGCTCGATGCCCCTCGATTCTGGAAAGGCCCTTGGCCTGTGACCACCTCCGGTTCCCATCCGGCACGATAGCGACGTGGCAGGGCAGACTGTTCATCTCTGTGCCTCCGCTATCAGCATTAATTTGTGGCACTCGTTTCGAGCCAGCTGAAAGAGTCGCGACATTGCTCCCGGCCACATCTCAACAACCTCCTGGTCATTGAACTTGGCATAGGCCCGGTACCGGTGCGGGTCAGGCACAGAACGGGCCGAGGTATAGGTCGTTTCCAGGATTTCCCCATCAAGTTCAACCCACATGTGACCGTAGCCGCGGTAGGAGCCAACCACGGCGTAAACCCTGTCCGAGGAATAGAAGCGGCGCAGCATTGACACCAAAAGCAGGGCGCTGTCGTCGCAGTCCCCATAGCGTCTGGTAAGTATTTCGTCCGGGAAACCCCACCATTCCCCGTTATCAGAGCGATAGGTTATCGTTTGGCAGACGTAGTTCAGTAACCTGTAAGCAACGTCATCCACTCAGCGCCCCCATAATAGCATTGTCAAGATACGGGTTGTTGGGCTGAACAAACTCTCTCATGCCCCACCACTCGCCCGGATTGCGCACCTCAACAAAAACGTCGCCCTCAGAATAGCGGACCTTCGGCACATCGACATCAACCCCTGCTGGAGGCTCCAGGCCACTCACCGCCTGAGAGCGCTGCATTTGCAGCAGAGTGAGGGTCAGTCCGGCAGCAGCAACGGCAAGCCCCAGCATGGGCATGATCATAGAATAGGCGTCTGTCCATTCATCCTTCACGGCGACCTTCTCCCTTGGGGCGGGCCATAGCCATTGCTGCCAGGGCGCCCAGGCCAACAACACCGACGGCGGCAACTGCCAGACCCAGACCCAGGCCTTCCGTGGGGGGCACTTCTTCTTCGGCTATCTGGTTGAGGTAGTGCCTTAGCTCCTCCTCCGACATCCCCTGCAGGGTCTCGACCGGCGTGGGAGTGCGGTCCCAGTATTCCTCGGAGTCCTGGATGCATAAAATTAACGTCTCTTTTGTCCAGCCGACTTTGACCTGATCGAGCCCCGGCTTCCGTTTAAAGAGGCCGGCAATCTCCTTAGCCGCCCAGGTGATGACGATAATGAGGACAATGGCCAGTGCGGCAAGGATGGCAATGGCCCACCAGGCAATACCGAGGGACATGGCGGCTCCTGCGTTTGGGGGCGCGCTGACAACCTCAATCCGCCAGTCGCTCCAGAGGAGCGGGCTCTTGTCGACGTACACCCGCATTTCGAGCATCTTACCGCCAGCCTTCCGCACCTCATCCTCGCAGGCTTGGGCCAGTCTGCCGGCTACCCATGAAGCCGGCGTGAAGGGGTCAGTCTTGAAGATAAACGTGCCGCCGTCATGCGGCCCTTCATAGATATAGGCGTAGGGGTAGATGGTCTCCTCGAGGAGCTCAAAAGTCGGCGGCATGCCGGTGATGTCAATCACATCCCGAACTTCAGGCTTACCAGCATCAGGAAACTCCTTTATCTTGCAGTACAGGTCATAGTTGGTCCCCGGGGCAATGTCGGCCGTGATGGGAATTTGGACACTTCCCGACCAGGGGGCGAAAGTGTCTGCCTGGTCGAAGGTTACCGGAGCTTCGCCGACGACCTTCTCGTTAAAGCCTATACCCCTGACGCCAATAGCGCCATAGAGGGTAGCGTCCTGCCTCGGGCCTTTGTACTCCAGACCGACATCCACCTGCAGCCTGTCTCCGTAAGTGAGCTCCAGCTTCCCTGGGGGAGTAACGCCAATAGAACTCGGCTGGCCGGGGCCGGGGCGCTCTGCACGGCGCATCTGGCCGCCGCACCTCGGACATAGGAGACCGCTACAGTGTTCTGTCGACTCAAGGAGATAGCCGCACTCAATGCACTCGCAGCAATAGGTTGCTTCACCCCGGATGAGCTCAATTCCAGTAATAATCATGGCAAGCCCTCCTGGTGCTAGACTTTTTCGTAGGAGACAATCTCAAAACTCCTGAATTCTGACTTCAGGACCACTTCGATGACATTATCGTATCGCAGCGAAAATATCCCCTTACCACTTATCTTGGCGTACAGGTCAAACCATCCCGGTGTCCAGGGGAGCAGGCCGATTTCGGTTATGGTGATATTCACCTCCAGATCATAAGTAACCCAATCGTTGGAAGCTTCAAACCGGACTGCCTTGTTGTTTGCCCAGATTTCATCGAAAAACCCGATGTCGATCGGCCATGAGATGCCGTACCACACGCCGATGGCAGCATAAAAGTTGTCGTCCAGACGTGGCCCGCGGTACTCGACAGTCGCCCTGGCCTTTACCTGGTCACCGGGCATAACGCCATAGAGCTTTTGCCCGGCAGGCACTTCCAAGTACATTCCACCAAAAGCAAAGCTACTTCGTCGTGCAATTTCCTCGACCTGGTTGTAAATGCTCATTTTCGCCTCCTCACTTAGTGTATTCTGTTATAGCAAAGGCTCTGAACTCTGGCTCCGCTACAACAACCTGGCACAGTGTCCCATAGTAGTCATCAAGAAAGTGCGACTCACCGCCGACCTTCATAAATAGCTGGACGGATATCCTCCAGGTGCCCGTCTTGTCCAGGTTGAAGCGGCCACCGATGAACTCGTGCTCCTTGCCGCCGCCGGTGTAGGGCCAGCCCTCCCAGTCGGCATAGGTCTCCCGGACGAGCCCATCCGGGTCCTTCACCTCCCACCAGATGCCCATTTGCTGAGATGAGCTGGTGTCGTTGCGTCCCCAGATATGAACCAGGCCTCTCTCTCCTAGGGGCATGCCGGAGGCAGGGATATTGGCCCGGGACTCGTCATACTCCAGCTCCTTCCTGGTGATGGTGCCCTCATAGACCTCTGCCACGGCGACATTCTTCGTTCTCTCATCGTCGAAATACCAGCCTTGTGCGGTATAGTAGTAGCTGTAAGCGTGGATGGTAACCGGAGCGTTGGGCATGGTGAAGTAACCGCTGAATGATTTGGTGGCACCGGTGGCTACATTGTCTGAGGGATTGGGGAACGTGATACCCGGCCAGGGGGTAACGCCATACTCCAGGGCCCCGCCGACCATGATACCAATAGTGTCGCCCCAAAGGTTCTTTATTTTGACGGTAATGTCCACCCGGCTGCCCGGGGTAGCGCTTGCCGGGGCTACAATCTCGGTAATCTCGGTGTAGGCACCCTTGCCGACTTCTGCGAGTTGACTGATTGGCAGTGCCGCATAAATGTCCATCCCCCTCCTTTCCCAAACATAAAGGGGCGTAACTTCTCGCTACGCCCCTTTCAGGAACTGGCTGATTTTCTGGAGTTCGGCTCTTTTATAGCCCTCCTTACCTGCCATTATAGGCCCAATTTCCGGCATTTGTCTAGCCACCTCATCCAGAACCATCTCCGGGGTAATCCCCATTGAGATAAGGGCGTTAAAGTTGCGTCGGTGCTCCTCCTGCTCTTTAGGTGAGCACCCCTGGAGATAGGTGCCCACGATACTGATGCCCCTTTCCGCCAGCACCTTGAGGTTATTGAGCCCGGCCTGCTCTATTTCCTTCTTGATTTCTCTGGCAGCCTTGATGGCCAGCATGTGCCGGGCGGCCCTGGCGCTGAGGTTAATCATTCCCCTGTCCCTCAAGGTCAGACACGTTATATACTGCTCCACAGCTGGGGCAGCCGATCTGGTCAACCTTAACCCCCTGGGGCATGGCAAACCGGGTATGGCACTTTTCGCATTCATAGGACCGCGGCGCCTGTTCCTTCGACGTTTCGGTACTGCCCTTGATTTCGGAAGCTGCCATCTGCAGCGCCCGGATGCCGTCGCTCAAGTTTTCTTTTACCGTGGCGGCCAGCACTCCCAGATGTTTATTTCTTTCGGTCTGGGTGTCGTGGTCGTACTGCATCCTGAGGCGCTCCCTCTCGTCCTCGAGCAGAAGCTTCAGAATCTCGCCGCGGATACCGGACTGGGCCAGAGCCTGGACGCTATTCCCTCCGGATGGATTGAACCTCTCTTTGACCTTATCCACCTGGTCGAGGCGGTGGAAAAACTCGTCTACAGGGTCGACCGGGGCCTGCGGCTGGCCATCACCGCCGCCAAACAGGCCGGCTATCCGCCGGCTCACCAGGCCTTCAGTGATTTCATCCAGTTTCTCCAGAAAGCTCTTCTGCCCATGAGCCTGGCCGGACTGGACACCCTGCGCCACCTTGTCGGCCATTGCCTGGAGCTCCTGCACCCTGTGGTCGATCTCCCGCAGCCTGAGCTCATGCACTTCCCGGCTGGTGGTATCGGCGGCGTCCCTGGCCGCCTTGAGCTCCTCTTCCCTGGTCCTCCATAGATCGCCAAGGTTGATTCCCAGAGACTGTGCCACCTGTGAAATGCCTTCCCAGGGGGCCGGTGTGCCCTGAGGTTGAGCCGGTGGCTGACGGCGCTCCTTTTGCCGGTCCCACAGCTCGACAAACTGCTCATGGGTAGTCAGTTCGTCTATCTTACGCCGGTACCAGTCGCTAAGGCTTTCTCCTGGAGCTCCTTCATTTCCTCTTCGAGGATAGTTCTCCTTCCAATTTCCTCCCATACCATCACCTCCTGGTAAAAGTTAATGCCTCTCGCCTGAAAGAAATCATCGATGACTTCAGTCAGAAACTCGCCCACGTTGCCCTCAAAGCCCATCTTCTTGGCGCAGAAGTAGCCATAGATGAGGGCGGGCGTCATGGGCAGCTGGAGCTTCTCACCGACAAACTCCATGATGGCTGCCTGCACCGGGTTCATGGTAGCAGTAGCTTTCAGGCCGCCATCTTTACCTGCGTCTGCCTTGTCTTTGCCCTTCTGGCGACGCTCCGGGTGCTTAGTGTTGTAGTGCTTGAATACCTCTGTCTGAGGGACCTCTTCTCCACAAAGCTTGCATTTGGCCATCGTGCACCTCCCAAAAAAGAAGGGCGTCTCCCCCTTCCCATAAGGAAGAGAGCTACGCCCCTTTCTATAAGGCTATTCTTACATAGCAGGCTGGCACTGTCAAGAGAGCCTCTAGAGGGCCATCCCAAAGTCCTCTAGAGAGTATTCAGAGGAGCTATCAGACATTCGCAGAGGGATATGCAGAGGGGTGCGGCTCTTGACTTAATCCCTGGTGAGTTTTAGTATAGAAGCAAAGGGGCGTAGCTCTTGAGAGCACGCCCTTTTTCTTTTGGGAGGGGACCTATGGACGCTGGTATTATGGCCATCCTGTCCGGCCTGGGCGGTCGACTGGTCAATTACGGCTTCAGCCTCCTCACCGCTCCAAGGCGTAACCCGGTAAAGGAGAGAATCGAGCACCTTGACCGGCTGATAGAGGCAATCCCAACCGGTGAGCTTATCGAATCCCCAGCTCCGCCCCCTGTAATCAAAAATCAGGGGCTTTCGCCGGCTACCGTGACCGAAACATCAGCCGGGGGGAAAGCGGCGGCGGAAATAGCTACTGCCTGTGTGCCCTGTGCGGTCGGTCACTTTTCGACCAGCTCCGGCCTTCTTAAAGAGGCCGTTAGATTCAAGGGTGAGGGCATAGCCAGCCCGGAAATCCTGGACCGGATTGCTGCCGTCCTAGAGGAACAGAATGCCCTAGAGAGGGAGGACCTGTCGCCGGAAAAGATACAGAGACTGGCCGGATGGGAAAAGGCAATAGCTGGGGAAGCGCTCAGCCAGAGCCGACAGCTCCGCCACCGGCTGGAGAGTATCCAGACTATAGACGAGCTGGAACAGGCGGCCGCCGATACCCGGGCCTATTATCTGAAGCTCTCCCGCCAGTGGTACCGGGGGAGATTCAGCAAATTAGGTGCAGCAAGGGCTGAGGCCATAGCTGAGCGAGTGGGAGAGGGGTAATGGCGCAGTTTGGCAATATCACGCTAACACCCAGCAAGGTGCAGCAGATACTTGAGGCTGGCCGGCGCCAGCTGAGTGCCGAGGAGTTTGAGGAGCTGTCCAACCTGCTCTTCGACCTAGAGATATACGGCTTCACTCCCTGGATAAATGTAAGGCTGGGCACGCTCATGTCGAAGGTGCAGTGGGAGCTGGAGCTTGAACCCTCGCCGGAGTGGGAGGAAGCGTTGATTGCCTGTGACAAGGCGTTTCTGGGCAGAGAGTTGAGGGATATGTGCGAGGAAGTTGGTGCCTCCCCGGTCGGGCATAAAAAGCAGCTCTGCGCCAGGCTCTACAAGAGAAAGGTGCCAGAGGTGGTGGCGGTGATGGAGCCCTACCTGAAAGGGAAGACCCCGGAGCAAATTAAGGAGGAAGTCGAGCAGTACGCCAAGGTTGAGCGGCTGCCGAAAATCGAAAAAGAGGGCGACCTCGGCCCCAAGTATGGCTTATGGGACAGCTACAGAGATTACGGGGCAGCCGTCCGGGAAGCTAACAGACTGAGAGGTATAGGCTGGAAAGCCCGAATCACGGAGGCCGAAACCCCCCAGGGCAAGAGATTCCATGTATGGGTCTACCCTGCCCGGCGAAAGATTGAGGGGCATCTTCCCTACCCTCAGACCGAGACTCTTTGGACATCAAAACTCAGACAGGTCAAAGACCGGCTTGAGGAACTGCACCGGACGGCTCCGGATGAGTTCTACCAGCATAAGCGGCTAATTGAGCAGGCCATGCGGGAAAGGGAGAGGGGTGAGACCAGGACGATGCCGGAGTTTACCCTGGATGAGCTGAACGACTTACTGAAAAGCGCAGGGAGGTTGTACCGATGAAAGGTGGGATTACAAAGCGTCTCGAGGATATAAAAGATGCTCTTGACAGGCGGGAGTTGAAGAAGGCTCTTTACCTCGGTGAGGCTAAAGGGCTGGAAAGACATCATACTTGGATAGAGGAGGCGGCGCGTACCTGCCTGGCTAACAGGAACGACAAGAAGGTCTGCGAGCAGGCAATCAAAGAGGCCAGGGACAGGGTTCACGAAACGACCAGCCTGCCGCTGGATGACACCAGTCTTGAAGGCCTTGAGCAATATCTTACCCCCAATACTCCCGTATCTGAGCCAGAAGTCAAGGAGCAAGTTCAAGTGCAAGAAATACAAACACCCGCCAGTGGTTTTCTGGCCAAGGCACAGAAAACTGATGAGGAATTATTTGAGGAATGCGAAGAGTGCCACGTCGCGGTAGCCGCCTCCAGGTTTGCCGACATCTGCGCCGAGAGGCCCGAGGAAGCTGGCGGGTGCGAGCTCATAGGCCGCAGCCTGGAGAACGAGAACACCGAGCCGGCGGACTGGTTGAAGGCGATGGTAGAGACGGCGGAAAGGGCCCAGGGGAAGGCAAAGGAAGAGATGGTCGGCGCCATATCAGAGCTGACGGGTTACCTCGAGCGGCGTAATAGTCCCTTCTTGAAATCTTTGGATCAGGAGGTAGGAAATGGCCAGGAAACCACCACTATACCCACACATGCCCAAGAGAGGGCTAATTGAAGGGGTTTATAGGCGATATCCTCACGCTGGAGGGAAAATCGCACCGCCAGGCTCAGAACTGCCAAGGGAAAGGGATACGAGAGAGGCTATTGAGCTTGCACGGCAGGCAATATCACATTTGGAAAGAGCTTGGCACATGAGCGACTTCGATGCCGCGCTTTGGAGACTGGTTGATGCTGCTGGTTTAGTTGGGCAATATGCAAACGTCACCGCCATAGGACAAGTCAAAAGCCCTACTGGAAGAGGATACTTTCTTGGGGTAAAGAGGAGGTGAGAGATGCCGAGACAACCGCTGTACCCACACATCCCCAAGAGCAGAAAGCCCCCGGCATTTCCCAGCCCCGGCCAGGAAATTAGGTTGAGATTCCTCCCCGACAGCCCGGAGTTTATTGCTCAGACGATTAACGGCACTGGCTACCGGCCCCAGCTGGAGAGGGTCGTCCGGGAGGCCATTGCTAGGGCGAACAGGAGGTAGGAGATGAGATACGCACCTGCAATTGAAGCTGGCCCGGAGTTATGGGCAAAGCCACGTTCCATCTCCATGACCGACTATGACACCTTCTGGAAGCCTCGGGGCTGGCAGCTAATCATTATCGGTCCCACCTCCACCTGGCGGCAGGACTGGGGCGAGTGGGAGGCAATCCGAGATATCGTCCAGAACGCCCTTGATGAGGCTGAGAGCTACCAGTACGGCTATGAGCACGAGGGATTGTGGATCGCCGACAGGGGAAAGGGAGTCGCCGTGGCCGACTTCCTGCTCGGCCCGCCCAGGTTCAAGCCGGACTATGCCAGGGGCAAGTTCGGCGAGGGCATGAAGATTGCCGCCTTGGCCCTGCTCAGGAAGGGATACCCTGTCTATGTGGAGACCGTCGGCCGCGAGCTCTGGATCATCTTCCTAGAGCAGAAGGTGAACGGCAAGGCGGAAACACTGGCTGCCCTGTGGCGATCCAACGGCACTAAGGTGGGCACCACTTTTCACATCATTGGCTATGATGGACCGACATTCGAGCGCTACTTCGCCGTCAACCTGCCACGGAGGTTCATTCTGGCTGAGGTTGCCAGTCCGGTAACTGAACCGAAGTTACGCTACAACCAGCTCATCGCAGCTGCGGAGATGGCGGCCAGCCCTGCCGGTGGGGTGATATACGCCCGCGATATCTACCTCCAGGACATCAAGAGCTCCTTCTCGTATAACCTGTGGGGATTCGACCTGGCGCCAGACCGCCACGGACCGAAGAACGAGATGGATATGTGGGCGGATATGGGCCGTCTCTGGTGCGGCATCGGTAACGTAAATCTCCTGCAGGAGTTTCTGCCGATGGTGCTGGAACCGCCCCAGGTAGAAAACGAGGAGACGCGGAAAATCTCAATGGACAGGTATGCCATGGGCAGTGAGCCGGTGAACAACCGGCTTTACACTGACCTAGTGAAGGCGAACGCCGCGGCCTGGCAGATGGCATGGCGCCGGGTCGCCGGTGAAAATACGGTCATACGGACTACCAGCCGCTGGGATGGGATGGTCAAGCACCTGGGCTACACATCGGTTGGCCTCCAGTACGGGGTAAAGGACGCCCTCACCCAGGTGATCACCACCGACCGCTTACTGATTCAGGAGTCACAGGAAAGATTGAAGGATGCGGAGATTGTTCCCGACTACAGACTGACACCGAGGGCTCTGACACACCTGAAGCTGGCCAGAAAGATAGCCTCTCACTTTCAGGTCCAGCGGGTGAACGCCGCGGTTATCCCACCGGCTTCTGAGCGGACTCGCACCGCCGGCCTCTATGATTACCCGAGAGAGGAAATACTCATTCATCTGGAACAACTGGAGAGCGCACAGAAAACGCTTGACACGGTAATTCACGAGCTGGGGCACCATCAGGCGTATAAGTGGGCCGGGGATATTGCGAAGGCCGAGGACCTGACGCCCCTTCACAGCGACAAGATGACAGAGGTGGCAGCCTATGTTGTCGCTGCGACTGCCTCCCGGCAGTTTGACGAGGAGCTGAAGGGGGCAGAATGGTGATGAAAGGAGGGAAGTAAAATGCCTAAACCCCCATTATTTCCGCATACCCCGAAGAAAAAGGAGCCGCTGTTCCTGCATGTGCCGAAGGGACAGCGTGTAGAGCGTCTGCCACAGACCGTGCCTGAAGGCAGGTGCAAGAAATGTGGAAGGAAATACTATGGCTGGGCTTTGAAGTCCCCCGAGCACAGGGTGTGCGAATGTAGCGGGGAAATTGAAATCACGTATTTGCCTCAAAGCCTGCCACAGACTGAGCCATGGTCAAGATACAAAGTAGGCGACCGGGTCAAGTCAAAGGTCTGGACTGATGCCCGTGGCGGACATCCCTGGCTCACAGTAACTGGCATATACACTGCAGAGTGGATGGGCTTACCAAAACAGGAGCTTGAAGTAACAGACGGCTTGCAGACCAACAGAATTTTTGAGGATACCATAATAGGCCATGAGCCAGGGCGTAGGGGTAAGCCGAGGACTGACATAGAGCGTGCAATGGCCCACTATGGCATAAGTGAAGCGGAATACCTGGCCCATCCAGAGCGGTATCCATTACCTGAACGCGGCTCGGGTCAGCAACGGCAGCCGGCAACCAAACTCATGGGCGACTTCATTCTCAACCAGGACCGGATGGGCAATATCATCATTACCTATACGCTGGACGTTGGGAAGAGTGTCTTTCTTCAGTTTGACGCTGACAAGGAGCTTGTCTATGACATCCTGACCGAAGAGGAGAGAGAGGACCTTGACGCCGGCTGGAGGATTGAAATTAGAGACGACGAGCCAAGGGCAACAATGCTACAGGAGCTATGGGAAGTCTCTGCGCAAGCCGAGCCGTCTCCGTCTGTGCAGTTTCTGCCTCAAATCGTAGATAGGGTCCGAGATTACCCCACGTTAGAAGAGTTGACCAAAGAAGTGTGCTATGACTTCCGGGCGGTACGCTCAACAGTGATGAGGAGAGCCTGGGAAATCATGGACACGGAAAAGGTGCGCTTCCGTGACGCCATCAAGAGGGCCTGGGATGAGGTAAAGAGGCAATGCTGGAAGCTCGGTGCCGTTATTTAAGGAGGTAGCCATGCCGAGAGAGCCGCTATATCCTCACACACCCAAGAGACGGGAGCCGTTATACCCACACACCCCCAGGGGCAAATTAGAGAGGTTGCCCCAGGTCACCATCGAGGGCGGCGAGCCGGTACCGCCCCGCTACCGTTCCCTAGTCGGCTGGATAGACGAGCCTCTACCAGAGTTCAGCTTGATGACTCAGGACTACAGCCTGCAGGCGGCGTTTCTGCCGGCGGTCGAAGTAGAGGGCGGGCGCAAGGTGGATGTCCTCCTCAAGCAGCTCAAGAGCGGTGTCGAGGTGATCCACCAGAGTGAGCAATTTCGCCTTTTCCTCACCACCATGGCAAAGTTCCACGACTACAGCATCGGCAACCAGATCCTCATTATGATTCAGCGGAAAGACGCCACCAAGGTTGCCGGCTTCAACACCTGGAAGGACCTCGGTCGGTGGGTCAGGAAAGGCGAAAAGGGCATTGCTATACTGGCGCCGGTGCTGCCGCCGAGGCCGACCTGCCCTAAGTGTGGGGTAAAGATACCAAAAGGAGCTAGGTACTGCCCGGGCTGCGGGGCGGAAGTCGAGCCGGAGACCGAAGCCCTTGAGCCACGCTACTTCAAGGTGGTCCGCGTTTTTGACATCGCCCAGACCGAGGGCAAGCCCTTACCCGAGTTCGAGGTACCGGTGCTGACAGGTGATGTTAATGAGCAACTGTTTACAAAAGTGATGGCACTGGCTGGGAGGCAGGGGGTTGATGTCAGCTTTGAATCAAGGCCGGGACTCGATCCCTCCATTAAAGGAGAGTACTCACCTCCCAAAGATATCTGGGTCCGCCCCGAGGAGCCGAGAGCCCAGCAGCTCAAGACCCTGCTGCATGAAGTTGCCCACTACTATTCGGCGGGAGTATTCCGGATGCCGAGAAGGGATGCGGAGACTATCGCCGAGAGCGCCGCTTTTGTGGTGGGTGCCCATTTCGGCTTCGATACTGGTGTAAGGTCGTTCCCCTACGTGGCTTTATGGTCCCAGGACAAAAAGGTGCTGGAAGAAAACCTGGGCGCTATTCGCAGGGTGGCTACGACAATCCTTGAGGAACTAGAAAAGTGAGATAGAAGGCGATTGAGATACTTGGGTGTCTGTCAGGGACAAGGATTAAGCGTTTTCCCCTACCCTCATCTGCTTCGCCTCATTATGTGCCGTGCTTATGAACTTAGTTATCTCCTCCATTTGTCGGTCTTTATCCAAAGAAAAGAAATGCACATCTTCAAGCTGTAGCATAAACCATATAGAGGCGAAGGCTTCTTTAATCGGATAGCTTGGTGACGCTACCTTTCCAATATCTAGGTCTTTCTTGTTAAGTGTCTTAAATATCAGAGTTAGTGGTGCGTTATAATAGACCCCGCAGTAGTATTTCTTGTTTTCCAACCAGAATCCCTTTGAATCCCACGCTGCCGCTCTTGGATAATTCTTGTGAAATGGAATCCCCACACCCTTAATAGCTGCCTCAATCATGTTAATAAGGTTATTAAAGGCGGGCACTCCGTTGATATATTCCCACGCGACCTTTTCAATGCTCATCCTTTTATCCTCCAAGAAAGAATTGAATGAATTTATCAGATATGCGCTGACAGCATGTTGTGGCTCTAGACTCTTCAGCCAATTGTATACCTCAAACCAGCAAACTTGTCTATCTGGAATACCTTTGTGATCTTCGTAATTCACAGCATATCGTGTGAGCAGTATCAGTTTTTGGGTTCCGCGGTTAGAAGATTCTAAAACCTCCCTATAATGTTTTAGTTGTGTAGCTTTCACAGGAGAGTAGTCCTTTACCTCTACGTATACCAGCTTATCCCGGGAAGATATTTTAATGTCAGGTGTACCTAAGTCAGTAGCGTACTGGGTTGAGACGGATATGTCATCATCTACCGTGAAAGCGCCCTTTTCGGCACACAGTGTATTGAGGATTTGAAGACCTACGGTTTTTTCGCTGGCAAGTAGAGAGTTGATGAGAAAGACGAACGCTTCGGTAAGGTAGTTTTCATCCTGAGGTAAGCTATACTTAGCCAAAGCTGAGAATATGCTTTTCATGGCTTCGAAACTCATCGGTCTTTATCTTAAATGATTCTACCACCGTTAGGCGCTGTAATGCATCTCTCTCGACTTGGTCTGGCTGTGGCCTTGACAGAGCAGTCCCCCAGTGTCATACTATGGTCAGGTCGATCCAGAAAAAGGGGCGTAGCTCAAAAGCTACGCCTTTTTCTTTTCTGGCTAAAACCCTATAAACGGGTGATACTCTTAAAGGAGGAGAAAGATGG
>CAZNSC010000015.1:32735-35013 GCA_964575695.1 uncultured Dehalococcoidales bacterium | reverse complement strand
TCTGGACAATAAGACTAACATAGATTATGTAAAATCAACCGCAGCCACGGACGGGGTAATCCGCGTGCTACCGATCGGCTGCGTCTCCAAAGGGAGGAGGGGAGAGGAGCTGGCCGAGATGGGGGAGCTGGCTTCCGCCGGGGTGATTGCCTATAGTGACGATGGACAGCCGGTGAGGAGTTCGCGTCTCATGCGCCAGGCACTGGACTACAGCCGTGCCTTCGGCCTGCCGATTATCGACCACTGCGAGGACACACTTATCGCCGAGGGTGGCTGTATGAATGAGGGCAGCGTCGCCACCAGGTTAGGTCTTCGGGGAATACCGGCTGCCGCCGAAGAGATCATGGTCGCCCGTGACCTGGCTCTGGCTCAGCTCACCGGCGCCCGACTGCACATTGCCCACGTCAGCACCAGGGGCTCGGTTGAGCTAATCCGACGTGCCAAGGAGAAACAGGTCATGGTTACCGCTGAGGTTACGCCCCACCACCTGACCCTGACCGAGGAGAAGGTCTTGGGCTATGACACCAATGCCAAGGTGAATCCCCCATTGAGAACCGAGCAGGACATCCAAGCCCTGATTCAAGGACTTAATGATAATAATATTGACATTATCGCCACCGACCACGCCCCCCACACTGAAGAGGACAAGCTGTGCGAGTTTGCGCTTGCCCCGTTTGGCATCAGCGGCCTGGAAACCGCCCTGGGCAGCCTGATGAGCCTGGTGCACGGCGGGCAGCTAAGCCTGACTACCATTATTGCCAGGCTCACCCTGGAACCAGCCAGAATTATCGGGAGCAATCTGGGCACGCTGGCGATCGGTGCCCCGGCCGATATTACCATCTTTGACCCTGATGTAAGCTGGGTGGTAGATACCGAGTCTTTTTCCTCCAAGGGTAAGAATACCCCCCTTTCTGGCTCAGTGCTCAAAGGCAAGGTGATGGCAACTGTGTTCGGGGGGACGCTGGTACATAAAGATGATTCGGTTAAGCTTGAGGTAAAAAGTATTAAAGGGGACGGGGTTTAATAAATAAGATGGCCAAAAAAGCAATCCTGGTCTTGGAAGACGGCACAGCCTACGAAGGTTTTTCCTTTGGCGCTGAGGCTGACAGCTACGGCGAGGTGGTATTCAACACCAGCATGACTGGCTATCAGGAGATTCTAACCGACCCCTCCTATGCCGGGCAAATTGTCGTGCCCACCTACCCATTGATTGGCAACTATGGCGTAAACGACCAGGACTTTGAATCAAAGAGAATTCAGGTAAGCGGCTTCGTGGTCAAAGAAGAGTGCTTAGAACCAAATCACTATCTCAGCACCGGCACCATTCATGAGTTCCTCGCCGGGAGCAATATCCCCGGCATAAGTGGTGTGGACACGCGAGCCATTACCCGCAAGCTCCGCTCGGGCGGGGTAATTAGGGGCATCATCACGGGTGATAAGACCCCGCAGCAGGCCCTGGAACAACTGCACAGGCTGCCCGACTACGGCTCGATTGATTTTGCCCGACAGGTGACTACCGATGCTCCCTACCAGTGGGAAGCGATACTGCCAGAAGGCGTTACCGACCCTTTATGCAAAGTAGTTGTCCTGGACTGCGGTTTCAAATACAGCATCTTCCGTATCATGTGCCGCCTGGGCTGCACGATGATGATAGTACCGTGCACGATGTCGGCGGATGAAATCCTCGGGCTGGAACCCGACGGCATTATCCTCTCCCCCGGCCCGGGCAACCCCGAAGTCCTTGACTATATAGTGGGCACAGTTAAACAACTTATTGGCAAGAAGCCAATGATGGGCATCTGCATGGGTAACCAGCTTATCGCCCGAACCTTTGGCGCCAAGACCTTCAAGCTCAAGTTCGGGCACCGGGGCGGCAACCACCCGGTACGAGACCTGAGTGACGGGCGAATCCACATCACTGCCCAGAACCACGGTTATGCCGTTGACCCCGCCACCCTCAAAGATGAACTGGAAGTCACCCATGTAAATCTTAATGACGGCACGGTGGAGGGCCTGCGACACAGGGAGCTGCCTATCTTCTCTATCCAGTATCACTCCGAAGCCTCCCCCGGCCCCCTGGACAACACCTACCTCTTTGAGAGGTTTATAGAGATGATAAGGAGCTGTAAATAAGTCTATGCAACTCCTGGGAATGATACAGGTATGCCTGGAAAGGATTCTCCAATCTTTGCTGGCAGGAACCCCATCCCCTGTATCCCCTTCCCCTTGGCAAGGGGCAGGGGAATTAATAGTAAGAGGGGCTTCGCCCCTCTTACAC
>CAZNSC010000015.1:2845-32725 GCA_964575695.1 uncultured Dehalococcoidales bacterium | reverse complement strand
GGAAGAGACGAGATGACAAGGCTCAATCACGGGAAATGGGGGAAGGCTTCCCCCTTTTTCAAAGGGGGATTGAGGGGGATTTATGCTACGCTACAATAGGAACTTGAAACATCTTTCCAGGCAACTCAGAGATAACATGACCGATGCTGAAAGACACCTCTGGGCTAAAATAAGGATGAAACAACTAAAGGGATACCAGTTCTACCGGCAGAAACCAATCGGTGATTATACCGTCGACTTCTTTTGTCCCAGGGCAAAGCTGGTTATTGAAATTGATGGCAGCCACCACCTTGTTGGTGAGACGATTGAGTACGACAGAATACGGGACGAGTACTTAAGCAGTTTTGATTTGAGAGTGCTGAGGTTTGCTAACACTGACGTGCTGACACATACCGACGGGGTCATTGAGAGAATAGAGGAGGAAATTCCGTGAGGAAGGAGAGGGGGATTAAGGGGGTGAGGTAGAGATGACACGAAAAGAGAGGATAAAATCTAATCTCTCACAATATGCATATATAAAAAAGTTCTTGGGTAACGCCATCAGAAGAAGGTTAGAAATTAGAGGCTACACTCGTGGTATGCTGACTACTCATCTCTTAGACGGTGAACCAAGTAGGACAGACCTTGTAAGGCTAGAAGATGTTCTCCGACTTGGCGAAAAACATTGTACAGAATTCAAACGTATTTTCAGAGAGAGGGAGTTGCCAAACAGAGACCTTGCCATAGATGGGGAAATAGTAAACACCCTCGCTGAAGTAAAAGCGTTTGAAGTTTTGTACCGTAGCCATTTTGAAGATATAAAGAAAATAAAACCTACACAATTAAAGACAGTGGATTTCACTGCGACTCAAAAAGGACAGAACTACGCTGTAGAAGTAATGCGTTTTGGTCTAACTCAATCTAAGAAGAAGGAACTAAGATACTTGACAAACGTTGAAAATTCAACATTGATTGTTCAACTCATAAATGGGCAAGACAATATTCCAATATTCAGAAACATAATTAGATATGCCATACAGAAAAAGTACCCTCAAATTAAAGATTTTTGCCAGAGGCAACAAGGGCAATGGAAAGGAATATTGCTTTTGTCAATAGGACGTGACTACTTTACAGCTAATAAGTATGCTAATAATCCTTTTAATTTGACTCCAAGCTCCACTCTCCACGCACTTCAAGCAGAGTGGGATTCAATTACACAGGATACTCAATACGAATACTTTAAAAACGCAATCATCACAATAGGCAAAGATTTGGATAAAGTGATTGTGTATCCAGCCTTATTTGAAGGAGCATCACCTTGACCAACAAACCATCTAAAGTCTTGATTATCGGCTCGGGGCCCATCATTATCGGGCAGGCGGCGGAGTTTGACTACGCCGGCACCCAGGCATGCAAGGCAATGCGGGAGGAGGGCGTCATCTCGGTGCTGGTCAACTCCAACCCGGCCACCATTATGACCGACGAGGATATTGCCGATGTCGTCTATATTGAGCCGCTGACCGTGGAGATGGTCGCCCGCATCATCGAGCGGGAGCGCCCCGATGGACTGCTGCCTACCCTCGGCGGGCAGACGGGACTTAACCTGGCAGTAGACCTGGCTGATGCCGGCGTTCTCGATAAATACAATGTCAGGTCTCTGGGCACCCCGATACAGACAATAAGAAATGCCGAAGACCGGGAGCTATTCAAACAACTGTTATTCAACATTGGTGAGCCGGTGCCACCCAGCGCCACGGTCAATACCCTGGAGCAGGGCAGAAAGGTAGCTAAAGAGCTGGGCCTGCCACTGGTCATCCGCCCGGCTTATACCCTGGGAGGGACGGGGGGAGGCTTTGCCACCACCTGGGATGAGCTGGAGAGAGTGGTGACTGTGGGGCTGGCGGCCAGCCCTGCCCACCAGGTGCTTATCGAGAAATCGGTGGCGGGCTGGAAGGAGATCGAATACGAGGTAATGCGGGACGGTGCCGATAACTGCATCACCGTGTGCAATATGGAAAACATCGACCCGATGGGGGTACATACCGGCGATAGCATCGTCGTCGCCCCCAGCCAGACGCTGACCAACAAAGAGTACCAGATGCTGCGTACCGCCAGCCTCAAGATTATCCGCGCCCTGGGGATTGAGGGGGGGTGTAATATCCAGTTTGCTCTCGACACCGACAGCAATGACTATTACGTGATTGAGGTCAACCCAAGGGTCAGCCGTAGCTCGGCTTTAGCCAGCAAGGCCACCGGCTATCCCATTGCCCGTGTCGCCGCCAAGATAGCGGTGGGCAAGAGGCTGGATGAAATCCAGAACCAGGTGACCGGGAAAACAATGGCTTCCTTTGAGCCGGCCCTGGACTACCTGGTAGTCAAGATTCCCCGCTGGCCGTTTGACAAGTTTGCCTCCGGGGAGCGAAACATTGGCACCCAGATGAAAGCCACCGGCGAGGTAATGGCCATTGACCGGTGCTTTGAGGCAGCCCTCCAGAAAGCAGTGCGCTCCCTGGAGTTCGGCAAGAGGTCGCTGCTCTGGGAAGACCTGAACTGGGAGCGGGGGACTGACATAAATTCCTACCCGTTGCAGCCTAACGACCTGAGGCTATGGGCAATAATGGCTGCCCTGAGAAGGGGGATAACCCCGGAAGCTATCTCGGAACACACCAGGATTGACCTGTGGTTTACCACCAAGATACAGAATATTGTAGATATGGAAAAGAGGCTCCTCTCTGAAACATTGACACCTGAGCTTCTGTTGCAGTCCAAGCGACTCGGCTTCTCCGATGAACAGATTGGAACCCTGGCCGACCGGCTGCCGGAGCAGGTGCGGCAGCTGCGCCATAGCTGGAATATGCGCCCCGTTTACAAGATGGTGGATACCTGCGCCGCCGAGTTCGATGCCAGCACTCCCTATTTTTACAGCACCTATGAGCAGGAGAACGAGGCAACAACCTTGCCGGAAAACAAGGCCATAGTCATCGGCAGCGGCCCGATCCGCATCGGGCAGGGCATTGAATTTGATTACTGCAGCGTTCACTCTGCCTGGGCACTGCAGGAGTCCGGCTTCAAGAGCATCATGGTAAACTCCAATCCGGAGACGGTGTCCACCGATTTTGACACCAGCGACCGCCTCTACTTTGAAGCACTGGATGAAGAAAGCCTGCGCGACATCCTGGAAAACGAGACCCTGGCCAATGCCGCTCCACCATCTATTGTCCAGTTTGGTGGTCAGACAGCCATAAATCTAGCTGACCCTTTGTTTCGCAGCGGGATGCCTCTTCTCGGTTCCAGTGCTGAGGCTATTGACCTCGCCGAGGACCGGCGACGATTCGAGAACTTTCTTAACGGGTTAGGCATCCCCCAACCCCCCGGTGGCGGGGTAACCT
This sequence comes from uncultured Dehalococcoidales bacterium, assembly GCA_964575695.1. GTDB lineage: Bacteria > Chloroflexota > Dehalococcoidia > Dehalococcoidales > W111 > CAZNSC01. The sequence goes on along the minus strand of CAZNSC010000015.1, from coordinate 29,357 downwards.
CCCTGGATGAAGCCCTCAATGTGGCCAAGCTCATCGGCTACCCGGTGCTGGTCCGCCCCAGTTACGTCCTCGGTGGCCGAGCCATGGAGATAGTGCCCAACGCCAGCGAACTGGTTCGCTACATGAGCCTGGCACTGGAGCTTGATACCAAACACCCGGTCCTTATCGATAAGTATCTCGAGGGAAAAGAGGTAGAGGTTGATGCTATCGGTGATGGGGAAAGTGTCCTTATTCCAGGAATAATGGAGCACATTGAACGGGCCGGAGTCCACAGTGGCGACTCTATGGCGGTCTATCCCGGGGTGAACCTCACCGAGCCGGAGATAGAAACCATTGTTGACTATACCATCCGCATCGGGCTGGCACTCAAGATTAAGGGCTTGATGAACATTCAGTTTGTGGTCATGCCTGAGGGCGCCGCCCAGCAACCGTCAGTCTGCGTGCTGGAGGTCAACCCCAGAGCAAGCCGAACCGTCCCCTTCATCTCCAAGGTCACCGGCGTGCCCATGGTAAAGGTCGCCATTAAGGTCATGCTGGGCCTGAGCCTCAAGGAGCAGGGTTATGACACCGGACTGTGGCCAAGACAGAACCTCGTAGGAATCAAAGCCCCGGTCTTTTCCATGTCAAAACTGCTTGGCGTCGATACCTACCTCGGCCCCGAAATGAAGTCCACCGGCGAGGTAATGGGGATTGACTATACCTTTGATGCCGCCTTGGCCAAGGCACTGCTTGCTGCCGGCCTGATGCTGGTTCCACACGGCGCCATACTGTTCAGCATCGCCGACAGGGATAAACCGGAAGCACTACCCATCATCAGAAAGTTCTCCCAGGTAGGCTATAGGCTCTACGCCACCGAAGGCACGGCAGCAATGATTGAGGCAGCGGGACTCCCGGTGACAATGATAAGCAAAAAGCTGAGCGAGGGACACCCCAATGTCATCGACATCATCAGTGATGGCACGGTGGACGGGGTGGTCAACACCATTACCGGCGGTCGCATTCCGCTGAGAGACGGCTTTGAAATCCGCCGTGCCGCAGCGGAAAAGCGCATCCCCTGCTTTACCTCCCTGGACACTGTACAAGCTGCCGTGGAGGCACTCCTCAATGGCAGCCAGATTTACAGTGCTCAACCCTTGCCGGACTACCGCACAAAGGAGCCGGCGTGAAACAGGTCACCGCGGCTGTTATCTCTAAAGGCGAACCTATTATCGGGCTTGACCGTCCTCACGGGCGGAGCATAAAATTCAGCCAGAATATTGGGCTCGACTGTCCGGAAATAGCTTCGAAAGCCAGGCCAGGGCAGTTTGTCATGGTTAATTGCGGACAGGATGTTATTTTACCCCGCCCTTTTAGCGTCCACCGTGTAATTAACCATGAGGATTTAGAGTTATACTTTGCTGTATTAGAGGGGGGTAAGGGAACCGATTGGCTATCTCAGCGTGAAGTCGGTGACAAAGTAGAGCTGTTCGGCCCGCTGGGCAATGGTTTTAACACTCACACTTCATCAAAAAATCTGCTTCTGGTCGCCGGCGGCATGGGTATTGCCTCCTTATACTTTCTGGCGGAAGACAGATTAGAAAAAGGGCATTCTGTAACACTTCTCCACGGAACGGTGATCAGAAATCCTTATGCTGAAGACTACCTAACCTCCGGGATAAAGTTATTTACGGCTACCGAAGACGGAAGTAGTGGTTATCATGGTAAGGTAACCGACCTCATCCCCAGGTATATCGAATGGGCAGACCAAGTTTTCGCCTGTGGGCCCATGCCAATGTATCGTGATATGGCCATCAAGAAGCGGGAGCTCAAACTCGAGGGAAGGCCAGTCCAGGTTTCTCTGGAGGTGGGGATGGGCTGCGGGGTGGGAGTCTGCTATGGATGCACGGTCAGGACGAAAAACGGACTGAGGCAGGTGTGCCGGGATGGGCCAGTATTTGAGCTGGACGATATTCTCTGGGACGAATTAGTTTACAGGGGGTGCGGTTAATAATCAATCTCCAACTGCTAAATCGAGGAGGTAGCGATATGGTGGTCACCAAGAAAATCAATCTCCAGACTAAAGGACAGTGCGACATCATCGATATTACACCTCAGGTAGAACAGCAGGTAGCTCAGGAGAATATCGATAGCGGAATTGTTACTCTATTCATAAGTGGTTCCACCGCAGGAATATCGACCATCGAAAACGAGCCTGGCTTACTCTCTGACTTTCAGAACATGTGGGAACGGACTATCCCTAAGGACGTCCCCTACAAGCATGACCGTGCCTGGGGCGAAGGTAACGGGTATTCCCATGTCCGTGCCTCACTGCTGGGTGCGTCTCTTGTCGTCCCATTCAGTAGCAAAAGACTAACCCTAGGTACCTGGCAGCAGATAGTCGTGGTTGATTTCGACAACCGGCCAAGGTCAAGGCAGGTTATACTGCAAATTATGGGCGAATAGAGAAATTGGTTATACCCCTCACCCTTTATCCCTCTCCCCTTAATAAGGGGAGAGGGAAAGAATTTCTTAAAGGGGCTTCGCCCCTTTCTATCCCTTTATAAACAATCCATACTGAAGAAGAACTGGGAAATGAAGCCTATTCACAATCTACGGTCTACGGTTGCCTGTTTTAATCAGAAAAGGTAGACTGACCGGGTGTCTAAGAGAGGCAAAACGCCTATTTCAAACCCTCTTCCCTAAATTAAAGAAGCTCAACTAACATAATGTCTAAGAGGGGTGAAAGCCCCTCTTATAAGCCCTCTTCCCCCTCTCCTGTTGGAGTTGAAGCCGGAAGCGTGAGTCTTAGAGAGGCGTAGCCTCTCTAACTTATCCTTCCCCCTCTCCGAGAGAGGTAGATAGTCTGTTGCATGAGGGGGATTAAGAGGGTGAGGTTGATAATCAATCTCGGAAAGATGGTTTTGACACTACTTCAAGCTATGGTTTATAATAAAGTGCCTGAGGACCACGAAGGCAGCGCCCGCTAGTCACAGAAAGGTGGTAGAGAATATGGCAAACCAGCTCGGCAAGAGGTATCATTGTACTAAATGTGGTGCCGAAGTTATTGTAACCAGAAGCGGTGACGGTACAGTCCACTGCTGCAATCAACCGATGCAGCAGAAGAAATAAAGCCAGTGAACTAGACGGAGGTCTTATCAGGTGGCAAGTCAATTAGGTAAGAGATATCGCTGCCAAGTCTGTGGCACAGAGACACTGTGCACCAAGGCCGGCGAGGGTGTTTTGACCTGCTGTGAGCAGGAAATGCAAGTCCAAGAACCCCGACCCATTCCATCATCAGATTAGCTAACCCGACTTACTCAGTACCAGGGAGAAAAATTCAGCCCGGCTTGCCGCCTTGCGGCGGAAGAGACCCCTGATGGCTGAGGTGATAATATTGCTCCCCGGCTTTTCAATGCCCCGCATAATCATACACAGGTGCGCCGCCTGAATAACAACCGCCACTCCCTCAGGCCTAAGCCCATCAACAACGGCATCAGCAATCTGGCTGGTCATTCTCTCCTGAAGTTGAGGACGCTTGGCGATGATTTCCACGACGCGAGCCAGCTTACTGGCACCGACGACACGCCCATTCTCATTTGGAATATAACCAACATGGGCCACACCGTAAAAGGGCAGGAGGTGGTGCTCACACATGGAATAGAAAGGGATGTCCTTCAAAATCACCATCTCCCGGTGACCCTCCTCAAAACCTACGGTCAGCTCTTCTCTGGGATCCTTATCAAGCCCCATAAAAAGCTCAGAATACATCTCCGCAACCCGTCCCGGCGTATCTCTCAAGCCTTCTCGCTCAGGGTCTTCGCCAATTGCCTTAATGATAGAAGTCACCGCCGTCCTGATCAAAGCCTCATCAAACATCCAGACCTCCTTCAATGCTATTATGCCCGTTAGTCCCTACCATAGCCCTAACGAGGCACATATTTGACCGTTTCTTTTGCCACCATAAGATAATGCTACCGCCCCAGATACAGAAGAGGTACAACCGCTACTCGCGGGTATTGTCGGTAAAACCTGGCAGCCACGATTGACCTCCCCAAGTGCCCCGGGGCAAGTGACTAAACCCAGCCTAAAGCCTGCTCTACAGCCACCAGATCAGCCGGAAGCTCGGGAAAAGACCCGGCCCCCTTCAAGGCGGTGTCAGTGTCCTTCAGTCCCGTGCCGGTTACCACACAAACCACCCTCTTTTGTGAAAAGTCCGTCCCTTCACGGGAGAGCTTTATCAGACCAGCCAAAGGAGCCGCCGAAGCTGGCTCGCCAAAGACACCTCCTTTAGCCGCCATCAGTTTCTGCGACGCCAAGATCTCGCCATCGCTAACCATACCAATAATGCCCCCCGACTCGTCACGGGCCCGGACCGCCCTTTGCCAGCTCGCCGGATTGCCGATCCGGATTGCCGAGGCGACGGTCTCCGGGTCCTCAATAACATGGCCGCGCACAATAGGAGCCGCTCCTTCAGCCTGAAAACCCATCATCCTGGGTTTCCGGCTCGCCTTACCTGCCTGATAATACTCGGTAAAGCCCTTCCAGTAAGCGGTGATATTGCCGGCGTTGCCTACCGGGATAAAGAGATGGTCAGGGGCATCACCCAGGCAGTCAATAATCTCAAAGGCAGCCGTCTTCTGTCCTTCGATACGGTGAGGATTAAGCGAGTTTACCAGGGTAACCGGGTATTTCTCGGTTAAAGACTGCACCAGCTTCAGAGTGTGGTCAAAATTGCCATTGATGGTGATTATCTGAGCACCATGGACAACCGCTTGAGCCAGCTTACCCAGGGCAATCTTGCCTCTGGGCACAATGATAATCGCCCTCAGCCCCAAGAAGGCAGCATAGGCAGCAGCCGAGGCACTGGTATTACCGGTTGAGGCACAGGCGATAGCCCGACTACCGGCTTCAACGGCTTTGGCAACGGCGACAACCATCCCCCGGTCTTTGAATGACCCGGTAGGATTACAGCCCTCCAGCTTAAGATATAGCTCGCCACAGCCAATTTCCTTCTCCAGGGCATGACACCTGACCAGAGGAGTGTCTCCTTCACCCAGCGAAAACAGAGGGGTGTTAGAAGTAATCGGCAGGAAGTCCTTATAGCTAATCAAGACCCCAGACTTCATCATCACCTTTCCACTAGGCTTCAACACGAATAAAGTTGTTTATCTCCCGGACTACAGCCAGATGTTTCAATTCCTTAACCGCCTGTTGCACGGCTGCCTCTCGAGCCGGGTGCGTCATAATCACAATTTCCGCAGTCTGCGCCAGACTATCCGCCTCCTTCTGGATGACTGAGGAGATGCTAATGAGATGCTCTCCCAGAACCGTGGAAATCTGAGCCAAGACCCCGGGGTGATCAGCAACATTCATCCGCATGTAATAACGTGTCTCAATTTCGGACACCGGCTTAATCACCTTGCCCGGTTCCAGCCTCCATCCGGCTCTACCACTAGCGCCGATAAGTATATCCCGGGCAGCGGAGACAACATCCGCAATCACGGCACTGGCAGTTGGCTGGGGGCCAGCACCCTTGCCAAAGAAAAGCACCCGGCCAACAAGGTCACCTTCAACCAGAACCGCATTATAGACACCGTCAACTTTAGCCAGAAGGGAGTCTTCGGGGATAAAGACCGGGTGCACCCGCACCTCGATGGACTTATCGTCCAGCTTGGCAATCGCCAGCAGCTTGATGGCATAGCCGAGCTCCTGAGCGTAGCGGAAGTCGCGACTGCCAAGCCGCGAAATCCCCTCATGGTAAATATCCTCCGGCTGAACCTGACCCCGAAAGGCTAATGAGGCAAGAATAGCCAGCTTATAGGTAGCATCTATCCCCTCAATATCATTTTCCGGATTGGCTTCAGCATAGCCCAGTTCCTGGGCTTTTTTGAGGGCGAGAGGGAAATCAACACCCTGCTTCGCCATCTGGGTAAGAATGTAGTTGGTGGTTCCGTTGATGATGGCATAAATACCACTTATCCTGTTAGCCACCAGGTCATACTGAAACGGGGCAATAAGAGGAATGCCACCGCCAACACTCGCCTCGCAACGCAGGCTGACACCATGCTGCTGAGCCAGTGCCTGCAATTCGGCTCCATGCTTGGCAACAAGCTCTTTATTGGAGGTGACGACGTACTTACCACCTGATATCGCCCTCACCAGATACTCATAGGCAGGGCTTTCGCCCCCAATCGCCTCAACAACAATATCGATATCTGGCTCAGCAAAGAATTCATCAGCTTCGGTGGTAAAGAATTGGGGGCCCATCTCCTGTGCCCGCGGTCGAGATAAGTCCTGCGGCAGAACCTTTACCTTCCGCAGAACAAGAGGGCAGCCTGCCTGCTCAGCTAGTACCTGCGCCCTGTCTGTCAAAACCCGGGCCACTTCCCCACCGACCACCCCCAGCCCCATTAGCCCGATCCCGATGCTCTGTTTCTTCATCATCCGCTCCCCTCCGCTCAGTGCTAGCCCCCTATCACCTGTGATACCGCCCATAGCCTCTGTTGGTCATCAAGATAACTCTCGACCTTGTTCTGCGGGTCATCCCACAACGCCGAGCGCCATTCGTTCAGGGCTTCATTCTTCAGCAAAGACCGGTCGTCATCGCCAATCTTCCTATTATCGTCTATTTCCACCACCTTCAGCAACCAGTAGCCACCGCTGGTGACCCGCGTATCATCGCGTATTGGCTGGCTCAATGCCCCCGCCTCCACCTCGGGATCAAATATAAACTCATCGATGGCGGCACTCATATCCCCTGGGGTCACGCCAGCTACCTTGCCCCCATCCCCTTTAGTCTCATCGTTCTGAGATAACTCCTTGGCCAGCTCACCAAAGTCCTCACCAGCCTCCACTCTGCCTTTAGTTCTCTGTACCTCTTCTTCACTACTCAACAACATCACCTGAACATCGGCTTTTTCCGGCTCTTCTCGCCTGTCTAAAACCTTAATCAGCCAGTAGCCCCCTTCAGGGGCAAAGGTATCATCATATATCGGCTCACTTACTTGTCCCAGTTCTATCTCCTTATCAAAAATAAAGGCATCAAGGGCGGGACTCGTCTCACCTGGAGACAACCAGCCCAAATTCCCTCCGTCTTCCCTGGATGCTTCATGTTTGGAGAACTCTGAAGCCAACTCGAAGAAGTCCTCGCCAGCCTCCACTCTCTCTCTCATCATCTGCGCCGCTTCTTCGCTATCGAGCAATATGCCAAAGACTTTGGCCTGGTTTATCGCCTCCTCCTTTTTTAGCACCTTAACCAGCCAGTAGCCCACGGGCTTGACCTTCTCCTCATCATATACCGGCGCAGCTAACACCCCGGCTTCAGCACTGAAAGCACTTTCGCCCACCACCGGGGTGCCCAGGAGTTCTGGCAGAACATCCTTCGGGTGCCAGCCAAGGTCACCCTGTGCCGCCTGAGAAAAATCGTCAAGCGAAAGCTCACCAGCCAGCTCAGCAAAGTCCTCACCGCTTTCCAGCCTGGCTCTGACCTCGTTAGCCCGGCTCTCGCTCTCCAGAAACATGGCCAGGATATGCCTCTGCTCAGCAGATACCGGAACCTGCTGCTCAAAATACTCATCACGCAATTTGTTAACCAGCATTCCAGCCCGGACTATATCTCTCGATGCCTTGTTAACAGGAAGGTCACGACCCTCGAGCTCTTCATCAACTTCCCTATCACTGACACTAAAGCCCAATTTCAAAGCTCCCTGCCGGATCAGTTCATTCTCCTGTATACTCAACTCCACCTGGGGAACCAGATATTGTATAACCTGCGCTGGTTGACCTTCAGTATAGTATTTGATCGCCTTGATATAGTAATCCATATTAAACGTGGTGTCGTTCACTCTAATTACCGTCTCCTGCTTGGGCTGATACTGACTTAAATACCACCCGACCCCCATAACCACCACAACAGCCGCAATAACCAATATCCCCAAGATAAGAGTAAAGCGCTGTCTCTTCCTCTGTTGTTGCCACCGGGCAAGCCGGCGCCGGCTGACCTCACGCCGGGGCATTTCTTGTTTCTTCTTAACCAAAGCCACCCCTTTCTAAAAAACTGAGTAATAACTCTCTAAATTTATACCTCAAAATGACCAATCTTTCAAACTCGGCCAGGGAGAAAGCAGCCAAGGAAGAGGAAGGGAAATAGGCAGTTGAAAAAAATACTTCATTGCCCTCAGAGGTAAATTATGCTAGTATGTCTTAAGCGAGAAAGGCACAACCATTTAGAGAGAAGACAGTCGGGGCGTAGCGCAGCCAGGTAGCGCACCTGAATGGGGTTCAGGTGGTCGTCGGTTCAAATCCGACCGCCCCGATACTTGATTCAGAGCTGTTTTTACCAACATCAGTGCCCTCAGCCGCTCCAGCTGATAGGAAATCACCGAAGCGTTGAGCAACTGCTTCCCGCAATCCACCCATTACATGAGAAGGGGTGACCTCGTCTTCCAAAATACTCTCCAGAAGCCGTTTCAGGCCCTGCCACCCACTTGACAAAAGGTTATCATAATATATAATGGATTGAGCAACATCAAACAGCCAATACTATGGTGATACCCCCTCAGGTGGACTGAGAGACAGCCGACTTTTGAACACAACCCCCTTGATATGATGCGTGACAAAGCATGGAGAGGGGGTAATACGGAAATACTAGAAACTCTGGAATATATTATTAGCCAGAAACGGAAAGAACAGCAGAAGGAGTTTTCATGGACTTCGCGCTAAGTGAAGAGCAAAAGGCTCTGGTAGCACTTGCTGAGGATTTTTGCAGGAGAGAGATACCTCCCGATTACGTGAAAGAACTGGAAAAGAAAAGCATAAAAGACTGCCTGCCTTATGACTTATTGGAGAAGTTGCATCCCTTGGGGATCACAACGCTTGCTGTTCCAGTGAAGTATGGGGGTGGAGGTGCTGATTTTCTTACTCAGGTGGTGGTTGGAGAGGCGCTACACCGCTATAGTGGCTTTCTCGGTATTATACTGGCATCCCACTGGAGATGGATCAGCGACTTTGAGGGTTGTGCCCAGGAGGAATTGCAGGACGAAATTTTCCCCAAGATCATGGGGAATGCGCGCCTGGTTACGGCTTGGGCGCAAACCGAAGCTGATGCCGGAAGTGATACGCAGCTGCCGTATGATGAGCCAGGGGGAGGTATGAAGACTTCTGCCCACAGAGATGGGGATGAATGGGTTATAAATGGCGAGAAGCATTTCATCGGCGCTGGAGCACAGGCCGACTTAATGTTGGTCTGTGCCCGGACAGATAAAGAGGCACCAGTTTCCAAAGGCATAAGCTTATTCCTGGTGCCTACCGACACGCCAGGGTTTTCGGCAACAGTTAATAATCTGATATCGGACTTTATACGGAGGATCGCAGATCCCGTTTTCGAGAATGTCAGGATTCCTGCCCGCTACCTGGTAGGTGAGGAAAATAAGGCAATGGACTATATACAGAGTAGCCTTGCGCGTATGATTATAAATGTGGGGCCTAAGATCGGCGCGATGCAGAGGATTTATGAACAAACGAAGGACTATGCAAAAACGAGGGTACAGGGGGGTAAACCCATTTTTGAGCATCTGAACATCGGCCCCAGGATAGTTGAGATGAGCATTCTCATAGAAACACTGAGACTCCTTTCCTACAAGTGTGCTTGGGAGTATGACCAGTTTTATAAGCAATATGCTCAGCAGGATAGGAGCATGCTAGCAAAGATCGACCCGTTAACCTCTCTTCAAGTTCATGCTTTAAGTAAGGAAGCGGAGTTGAAGTTTGTTGAGCATGCGTGCGAGGTCTGGGGTGGTGTGGGGATAACCAAAGAAGTGCCTCTCGAAAGATATATTCGCTCAGTGTACGTTCGCCTTCATGGTTTTGGAACTCGTAGCCTGACTCTAGTTAGTTGCATGCCCCGGATATAGAAACCAAGGAGGGTAGTATGTAAAGTAAAAAGCTCTACGTGAACTTCAATCTTGCTTCCCTTTCTGTGTTTTCAGTGAGATTAGAAGCCAACAAGAGTAGTGTTAGATTTTGTTCAGTATATTCGAGAAGTATAAGTATAAGGAGGTGGTTCTCTGAGGATTTAAAATTGATGGCATGGGCAGCATGATTCCAAACAGACCAAAGAAGGAGGAAAGAATGACGACAAGACTATGGCGGAGAGTAATATCAGGCGCGATTATAGTGATGGCCTTGACATTACTACTTGCAATATTGCCAGCATGTGCGTCTAAGCCAGCGCCGACTCCATCCACCCCCGCCCCCAGTCCCACCCCTACATCGCCTACGGCATCACCAGAGGTGAAGCCTATTATCATAAAGCTTCACCATATGTGGGCAGGACCCCAGAACCCACAGGTCGGTGAGGGCACTATGCCCTTCGTCAATGGGGTTGAGGAGCGGACAGAAGGCCGCGTCAAGTTCGAAGTCTACTCGGCGGATCAATTGGTTAAGACCGCCGATTTCTTCGACGCAGTGGTAAATGGTGTTATTGACATGGCACCACTATCCCCAGGTTATGATCCCGGCAAGCTAAGGCTCGCGCAGGTATGGGCTCTGCCATTTGCTTTTCCCAGCAACATGGCCGTTGCCGAGTCCTTACCGGAATTTGCGGCTATACTCGACCCGGAGCAGTATGAACAGTACAATCTTAAAATAATGTCGCATCTATTTCTGTCTAACTACCATCTCTGGAACACCAAGCGGCCCATCAAAACGGCAGAGGACCTCAAAGGGCTCAAGATAAGAGGCACGGGCGGAGTGGCTTCCAAAGCGCTAGACATGCTGGGGGCTACCAGCATCTCTATGGTTACCACCGAGCAATATGATGCCCTGGCCAAGGGCACCATTGATGGGACAGAGTTAGCCCCTCCGAGCGTAGTATCCTACAAGCTGAGTGAAGTAATGAAATATGGAACAGAGGCTTGGATGTGCACCGGAGGTAGCCCCTATATGATTAACCTGGATACGTGGAATAGCCTGCCCAAGGATATCCAAGAGATATGGATGGAAGAGGTTAACAAGCAAAGCCTTCACTGGGCAGGTTGGCTGGACGACAACAATGATAGTCTCTGCAAGCAGCTAGCCACAGAGGGGATAGAGATGTATAAGCTTACCCCTGAGGAGAGAGCTCGCTGGAAAGAAATCTGTCAACCCATTTGGGACGACTATGCCGCCACCAATGGTGAGGTTGGGAAGAAGCTTCTCGACCTTGTGGAAAAGTGGTCTAAATAGTTGACAGAATGGCTGTCAAGGAGCTTGGTCGTTCAGAGCGTCAACAGGTGATATCGGTTTGGGTAGTTGATGGACAAGATCAGGAAAAGAGCCAGCCAAGTAGCCAATGCGGTGGAGCGGGTGGGCAAGGTGGGGCACCGGATTGCGGGGTTCTGCATCCTCGCCATGGTGTTGATCGTTACCGCAGACGTGATAGGCAGGTTTTGCTTTAACTCGCCCTTCAGGTATGCCTATGATTTGACCGAGTTCAGCATGGCAGGCAGTGTTTTGCTAGCCATGGCCTACACCCAGGCTATAAGAGGGCATATCAGGGTCGATGCGTTAACCTCCCACCTGCCGAAGAGAATGCAGTCTATACTCAGCATCTTCGGCACCGCAGCCACCCTGTTCTTCTTCATTCTGGTGATACGGATGGGCTGGGACCTAGCTTGGGCTAACCGGCAGGCCCTGACTATGGCGGCTAACCCGTTGCCGCTTTTTTGGCCCAAGCTGCTGGTTCCGTTAGGAGCTTTGCTTATGTCCTTGCAACTTGTGGTTGACCTGTGCCGATATGTCGCCTCGCTGAAGAGCACTTAGCTACAACTACTGTACAGGCCGACTGACCAAACTTCATAGACGGAAAGGGGCACTGTGGATCCAATAACTGGATTTGTAGTTATTTTTGGTATCTTGTTCGTTGCCCTAGCCGCGGGGATACCGGTAGCTTTCTCTATGGGCCTGATAGGGTTTTTTGGCTACTGGTTCACACAGGGGATGGATGTGGCACTGATTCAGCTTGGTCAGTCGGCTTACACCACAGTAAGCCGTTTTACAATATCACCGATACCACTGTTCATATTAATGGGTGAAGTCCTCTATTTCGCCGGGGTTGGTGAAAACCTGTTTGAGGCCTTTGAGAAATGGTTTTGGCGTCTTCCTGGAGCCCTGGGAATGACTTCCATTACTGCCTGTGCCGCTTTTGCTGCTGTATCAGGCTCAAGCTCGGCCACAACGGCCACTATAGGGCTGACGGCTATTCCGGAGATGGAGAAGCGTAACTATAGTAGAAGGCTGATAGCAGGCACGATGGGAGCCGGCGGTGCCCTCGGCATACTTATCCCTCCCAGCGTGGCACTGGTTGTACTGGCCATCCTCACTGAGCAATCCGCAGGTAAACTACTGATCGGGGGCTTCATACCCGGGTTAGTCCTCAGCGCCCTATTCATCACTTATATTGGGATAGTGGCGAAATTGCGCCCCGCCCACGCGCCTCGAACTATAGAGAAAGCACCCCCGTTAAAGGAGAAAATACTCACTCTAAGGGTAATGTGGCCAATACTAGTGCTCTTTATTCTGGTTTTGGGAGGGATTTATATCGGGGTGTTCACACCTACCGAGGCGGCAGCGGTAGGCGCCTTTGGCAGCCTTTGTATTGCCCTTGTCCTGAGAAAGTTAAACTGGCATGCTCTCAGCGGGGCATTACTCGCAACAGCACGGATTAGCTGCATGATAGTCACCATCATGTTTGGGGCCATGGTGTTCACTCACCTCCTGGCCGTATTGCAGATCCCACAGCAACTCGGCAGCTTGATAGTCGGCTTACCCGTAAATCGCTGGATCATATTGCTTTTAATCCAGTTCATGCTTGTTGTCTTAGGCTGCGTGATGGAGGGGATAGCGATGCAGTTTCTGACCATCCCCATCATCTTCCCTATCGCCGTCGGGCTCGGATTCGACCCCGTCTGGTTTTGCGTGCTTTACGTTGTGAATGCGGAGATGGGACTAATTACCCCTCCGGTGGGGATGAACCTTTTCGTTCTGCAGGGCATCGCTCCCCAGATACGGTACGGAGATATCGTTCGGGGTATGGTCCCCTTCGTACTTCTGCAGGCTACTGGACTTGCGCTGATGATGGTTTTCCCGCAAATAATCCTTTTTCTTCCTGGCAAAATGATCTAAGCAGAAGAGAAATTGAAAGGGAGTTAGGATGAGAAAGAAGCGGTATGATGTGGTTGTGGTCGGCTGTGGCCCCGGCGGCGCAGTGGCCGGGAAATTCGCAGCCTTAAACGGAGCCGAAACGCTAATAATAGAGCAGAAGAGACAAATAGGTTTCCCCGTCCACGATTCCATGGGGATAATCTACAGCAAGTCGGAAGTGGAAGAAACCACAGGAGAAGAGATTGAGCCGGCGACTGTGTACTCTAGAGCCGATGGCTTAAGATACATGTCGCCTTCAGGCAAAGAAGGCAAGCCCCAAGTCCTCCCGGACGCTCTGTATATCAACAGGCAGCTGTTTGAGAAATCTCTGGCCATAGGTGCGGTGAGAGCCGGGGCTGAAATAATGCTGCATACCAGAGTTGTAGACGTCGTCAAAGAGGGGGGAGGTGTCACCGGGGCAATCATAAAGACCGGCTCAGGCACGGTGACAATACCCTGCTCGCTGGTAATTGCGGCCGAGGGTAACTATCAGCACATCTCTCGCCTCGCCGGGTTCAAGCCTTCTAACAGAAGATTCAGTGTCGCCATAGGCTGTGAGTTTGTCGGGGTCAAATCTTTACATGAACCACACAGCATTGATGAAATATATATGGACCCATCTGAGGGTATGTACCGTTATGCCGTTCCCTATGCCAAAGATAGACTTACCCTAGGTTGTTCAAGCCGCCGAGATATGGTCAAACAGAAGAAAGACCTCAAACAGAGGTTTGATGACCTGATACGGCATCTGGAAGCGATCGAAAAGTATGACTTTTCTGAAGCATCGGCAGTGAACATGATGACTGCCACCCAGGCTTTGACAGGACTGGGAATAACCCCTAAGCTGGCATCAAACGGCATTATTCTGGTGGGCGATGCCGCGGGCGAACCACTGTTTGGCAGCCGATGGGGAGCCGCCGGAATGTTCAGAGCCTGCTGGACGGGCCGTGCAGCCGGTGAAATAGCGGCCAGGGCAGTTAGACGAAATGAGGTCAGCGAAAAGTCCCTTGATGGGGAATACCAGCGTACCCTCAATGAGACCCTCAAAGAAGGGGAGAGAGAGCGCATCTTGGATGCCCATGGTGCCTGGGGTAAGATACTTAGCTCAAGTCGTGAAGTGCAGGAAGCAGCAATAGAGGAAATAGGTTGGGAACTGGCAGCATTGCACTTCTACTCCAAAGGCGGCCTCGCTTCACCCCTGCCGTCTTGCCTGGAGACAGCTCGAGAGTGGCTGAAAGAGAGGGAAAAGGGGTAAGCCGTGGTTCGGATAGACATCAACAATGACCTCTGTATTGGTTGTAAGTTATGTGCGCTTATCTGCCCCGAGATGGTGCTATGTCTAACAGGGGGATATTTAGCCACCGTGATTAATGCTCAAAGATGTAACCTGTGTATGGTCTGTGAAAAAGAATGCCCTGAGAATGCCATAAAGGTTAGGGGATAATAGCAATATGGACATCTTGATTAAATCTGCCCACCGAAAGGCGCTCAAGTCCAGAGAGAGGAGTTTAATATGGCTTATCTAGTTACAGGTGGCACAGGGTTCACTGGTTCCTATATAGTGCGAGATTTGCTTAAGCAAGGGAAGGAGGTCGTTTGCTTCCAGAGGTCAGGCGTTACTCCTGTTGCCCGAGAGGTTATCGGCGAGGATGATATAGCTAAGGTAAAGATTATTCAGGGAGATGTGAGTAATACACTACAGGTGTTTGATGTCATCCGGGAGCAGGGTATCGAGATCATTATCCACGCAGGCTATCTGCTGCGTCCAGCTAGTGAGTTAAGACCAGCGCATGCCGTGCAAGTCAACTGCGTGGGAATGAGTAATCTGCTCGAGGCAGTTCGCATATTCGGCTTAAAGAGACTGGTCTGGCTGAGTTCGACAAGAGCATTAGGGCGCAGCGCTCAGTTCTACAAGGAACCTATGGTAGACGATGATGCCATCTTCATGCCCGATAATTTTTACGGGGCTACCAAGGTGTTTTGTGAGTCTATGGCCAGGCATTATTTCAAGATCTTCGGCACAGATAGCATAGGCATAAGAATGCCGTTGATCATTGGTTATGGGAAGACAGCCGCCGCGGGCGGGCAACTGGTTCAGTTTTTCAGAGAGGCAGCCTTGGATAGGCCCGTGACAATAGGTTATCCTGATTTTACCCAAGGTTTCGGAGATGTTGAGGACATATCCGATGCTGTTCTTAAGGCCTGTGATGTCCCAACCACGAAGACCAGGGTGTTCAACGTAACCGAAGGTCACTACTCGCTCCGCCAGCTCGGTGAGACTGTCCGCAAAGTGAACCCCAGAGCTGAAGTGACAATACTCGATGGCGAGGGCGGGATGATTACCTTCCCGCAATTACAGCCGCAGCTCGCAACCGTGGACAGCACCGGAGCACGGACCGAACTCGGGTGGCAGCCAAGATATAGCCTGGAGGAGTCAATAAAGAAGGTTATGAATCGCTGGCGCGAGAAGGAAGGGATGCCAAAACTTTGACCGGTTACAGTTTAGAAGGTAGTTCGGGAATGCCCCACTCCCGGAAAGAGGGCAAACAAAGCCCTCGACGTCATGCCAAACCGACTTGAAAAGAGGTGATATGGTGTATAAGGTCTATGGGATTACACAGGGTGAAAAAGAGGTTGACCTCAGTGTCTCCTTACCCGAGGTGGTGCCACCGGGCACTAAAGGGCGTATTTCCTACTACATGTGGTGTATTAAAGGCGAGAAGACCGCACTACTGGTGGATACCGGCATGGACGATGAAGACGCCAAGAAGAGAAACCTTAAGGGTGAAGAATACCTCAGAGACAGGCTGAAGAAAATAGGTGTAAACCCGGCCGATGTTGAGATTGTTATTGTCAGTCATTTGCACGCCGATCATTTTTCAGCCTACGGGCTCTACCCAAAGGCCAGGTTTTACATTCAGAGAAAAGATATGGAGTTTTTCACCGGGCCGGCGGTGATGTCCCGCCAGGTAACGCAATTTGCCGCCAATATTCCCAGCGCAGTAAGCCTGGCCTATGGCAAGCGGGTACAATATCTTGACGGGGATGAACAGATTGCCCCAGGCATACGAGTGCTGTTGCTCGGAGGTCATACCCCAGGGTCACAGGCGGTAGTGGTCACCACCAGCCGGGGTGAAGTTGTGCTTTGCTTTGACATTATGGACTTCTACCGGAACCTGGAAGAGGGTGTTTTCGGACATAGCCTGAACCTTATGCAAAGCCTTTCGGCATGGGAGAAGGTCAAGGCGGTGGCATCCTCGCCCGAACTGATTATCCCTGGTCATGACCCGCTAGTTATGCAGAGATTCCCTAACCCGATGGACGGCGTAGTGGAAATAGGGTAACGGGCTACACCAGCAGTGGGTGATAGACCAGCCACTCACTCGGTGGCAAAGCAATAAATTGGCAGCGGTGGTTGAGTGAACAATCGGGACTTTGGTAGAGACGATTCAGCTTTAGTCTGGTTCAACAAAATAAACGCAAATCAGTAATGATGGAGGAGCAGCAAATATGTTGAAAAGCGGATCCGCCCGGGTTGAGGGGTTACTTATTCTGATGGAGACCGGAGTCATCAGAGGACTAAGGTACTGGGGTGATAACCTCATAAGAAGGGGAATACCGGCTGTCTTCACGATAAGTGAAGATACGGTAGACGAAGACCCCGGCATGGTAAAAGACCTGTCTGACAAGGGGATTGAAATCGGTGGCCTAATCATAAGAGAATCCCTTAATGATGAAACCTATGATCATCAATATGAGTGGATGAGCCGTATAAGCGACAAGATTCGGTCTTGCACAAACAAGCCGATGCGTGTACTAAATGCAAAGCACTTTCTTCACAACGAAGCCACAATAAAAGTCGCACATGAACTTGGAGTCAACTATGTTCTGATGCGAGGAGCGGGTGGAACGAAAGCCGTCGTATATAAGCCAATTGAGTACAATACAGCAATGGTAGCGGTTAGCATGATCCCGGCGCTGGTAAAAGAGAAGGGCATGAGTTCACTTTGCGAACAGTGGTCTGCAGGCGGGACGCCGGAGTACCTTAGAAACAACCTGTTCGGTTTGACGACAGACAAAGTAACTGTAGCCCTCCACACGCATGTAGGCGGAGTAAAACTACGCTGGTGGAACGTTTTGCAGGACTTCCTGAATGCGAATATTGTTAGTTGGGTATCCATAGACGAGTTTGCGGCTAACCCCATCGCATTGCCTTATGCACAAATCCCGTCAAACGTCGAAATAAGATATGGCACGCCCAAACCAAACATTCCTATGGAACAGGAACCAGAATACCAACCTGAATAGCAAGGAGGCAAAACGCCAAGTAGCTCCTCTCGCCTGACAGCCAAAGGAGTTGCCGCGCACTTTTGCCGCCGCTACAAGCGCAACCCCGAGTTGCGAGACCGGATTGAATCACGCTAACACGGAAAAGATTCCTCTGCAAGTCTTGGAATGGACTTCGGCACTCTTCTCAAAAACCAATCGTGCCCAAGCCCAGTAGCTGCCGAGAGATAAGCAGTTTAGGAGCCTCCGGAGGCCCGCCACCTATCTCATAACTTATCGCCTCCCTCAGCCTCCGCTCCAGAGGATATTCACAGCTCAAACCGTAATGACCGTGGATGTGGATCGCATCCCGTATAGCGGGCGTGCCCACTTCATTTGACAACCACACGGACATCCCGGCTTCCTTCTCATGGGGAAGTCCCTGATCTACCAACCATAGAGCTCTGTAGGATAGCCACCTGGCAGCTTCAAGCAATGTAGCGTCCTCAGCAATCTTGAAGGCGATAGCCTCAAACTCTCCTATGAATCGATCAAACGCCCTGCGCTGTTTAGCATAGTTGATCGCATCTTCCAACGAGACTTGGGCGGCACTCAGATTGGTCAGGGAATTAGTAATTCTGAGCCAGTCATACCGAGTTCTCAAGGTTTCAAATCCCTCGTTTTCCTTACCGATAAGATTGTCAGCAGGAATGCGCACATTATCAAATGTGACAATATCCCTGCCCCCTATTTGCCGGGCCATCAGATCATTTATAGGAGTCCGGCTTATTCCACTAAGGTTAATAGGGCAAAAGAAGTGGCTTAATCCCCTCACTCCAGCCTGAGGATCTGTCTTAGCAATCACTATAATGAGATCGGCATACATAGCAGCAGCAACCGAATTCTTTTCACCATTGAGGATGTAAAAATCTCCGTCCCTCTGGGCCGTCATTCTCATGGCACCTGTGTCGGTCCCACTCTCGGGCTCGGTTTTGCCCTGACAGCCAACTATTTCACCACTGATCAGGCCCGGAACCCATTGCTCTCTTACTTGTGGCTGACAATCGAGCAAATGCCAGGCCACATACATGTTTATGTTAAGCATTCTTGCGAAAGGCCTGTCAACCTTAGCCAATTCCTCAGATAAAATGCCACGCATTATATTGTCACCAGGCACACCACCATACTCTTCAGGAAATTTGATAGCCATAAGACCTAATTGACCTGCCCGCTTGAGTAAATCGAGCGCCACGGGCACCTGGTCTAGTTCCTTAGCTCTCGGCGCTACTTCTCGCTGTACGAACTGTCTTACGGTACTACGGAACATCTTCTGTTCCTCAGTAAAGTCAAAATTCACTTGACCCTCCTCTATAGAATTGCATCTAACAGCCAACTGATGTGTAATGAGACCATCTGATAAAGCCTCTTTCGGAGGCTAGTCGCTGACTACCGATTGCTCCTCACCTTGCCCTCTATCTCTTGAAAGCTACCACCCCCTCTCGAGTATATTCTCCTCCTGCCGGAGTAATGCTACACTATTACCCCAACCAGGTCAATCAGCTGCACTCACTCGTAAGATTAAGTTTGACAAAAGTGCCCTCTTAATGATACGGTTTCGATTACATCTTGGATGATTCGATTCGCGGACTTGACAGGGCACCACGGCAACACTATAATCCACACAGAATGCTTAGCCGAAGCGTACATGTGCCTGCAAGCTCTGAGGTCTTAGGGTTCCGGAAAAGATGATGACAGAGAGGCAAGGCGTCTTCCAGTGTAAAGATGTGTTTAGGATAACGGCAAATTTTAGGCTGGAAAGGAGGAGGATGGACAGATAAACAATGTGGAGGGGACGTTATTCGATCCTCAGCTTTGAAGCTCCCGGTGAGCAAGTTAGCAGACTAATGTAATCTTAAGGGGGTTTAGCAATGGTAAAAAGGTTATTACGGGTAGTCTTAGTGGCAGCAGCTGTAGGTGCGATATTGCTTAGTTCCTGTGCTGCCCCAACTCCATCGCCGTCACCAACACCAACACCAACACCGACCCCATCGCCGTCACCAACACCAACACCGACCCCGTCGCCGGTGGAACAGCAGACATTTTATATTGGCACAACCGCTATGGCGTCAACTGCCTACCCGCCAACCGTTGCCCTGGCGAGAGTAATTAACGAGGGCGTGCCTGAGCTA
This sequence comes from uncultured Dehalococcoidales bacterium, assembly GCA_964575695.1. GTDB lineage: Bacteria > Chloroflexota > Dehalococcoidia > Dehalococcoidales > W111 > CAZNSC01. The sequence continues at coordinate 9,744 of CAZNSC010000015.1, read as the reverse complement.
AATATGGTACCCAGGGAATGCCCTGGTGGTTTCTTGGAGAACATTGAACTTATTAAGACGGGCGAACTGAGGATGGGCGCGGCCACCACTGCCTATGCTTATTTCGCTTACTCCGGGACAGTATTGTACAAGGATCAGCCTCCTTTTACTGACCTAAGGAGCAGCTGGTTCTGGGAAATCACACCGTTCACTATTTTTGTCCGCAAAGACAGCGGTGTCACCGACGTCCGTCAGCTTGATGGCAAGCCCTTCGGCGCCGGCTATGCCGGAAGTTATACCCACTTCTGTAATGTGGCGATCCTAGAGGATGGAGTTGGTGTCAAACCAGAGTGGATGGCGGCTACCGAGGCAGCGGTCTTTGAGGCGGTTAGGAACAACAAGGTCATTGGCGCCGGCACCTGGGGTTTCCCGAAGTCAACCGTCCTGGAGCTGAACGCCGCGGTGCCACTTACCATCCTAAGTGTTACCCTGGAGGACCTGCAAAGGGTGGGCAAGATTTATCCCGGCGTGATGCCACCGATTTTGATGCCAGCGGGACTTTACCCGGGGCAGGATAAACCGATCCAGACCTTTTCGTCTGTTCCAGGCTGGATTATTAACAAGGACTTTCCCGCCGATCTCGTCTATAAGATGGCAAAGGCAGTAGAGGCAAATCCCGGTGCGATTTTCGACGAAGCTGTCGCTGCGGGAGGGAGATTCTCAGCTCTCGGGGAGGATTGGGAGGAAGCAATGCTAAAATACGCGACCATACCATTACACGCTGGGATGGTAAGATATTTTAAGGAGAAGGGAATAACGGTTCCGGACAATCTGATCCCACCCGAGGCTCGCTAGACAAGAAAGCCATCCTAAGACAGAATGACCACTGCGCCCATATTAAGAAGATAAGTTCGTTGCGCAAGGTTAAAAGGCGGAATGCGTGAACTGAAGGGGTTTGAACGAACCCTCCTGACCTGGCTACTGCTGGGCTGGGTAGGAGTCCTTTTCTATACGGCTTATGCCGGGCAGCTCCCACCAATGGTACACGAGGTATTCTCGGTGGCGGGAGCTGCCTTGTTCACTTTTTGGCTTCTGCCAGCGAAAAAGACGAGGGCAACCGACCGCCGTGCCGGCATCACCGATTACCTCGGTATGGCTCTGGTGCTTCTCACCTCCATATACGCCGGCATTCACGCTCAGGAATATATTCTTTCCCCGGGCAGACTGGCAACGATAGACGTCGTTTTCGGTGCCGTAACCGTGGTATGGCTACTGGAAGGAGCCCGGCGCAATGTAGGAATGGCGATACCTATCCTTTTCCTGTGCATGCTGCTTTATACCACCTTCGGCCCCCATTTGCCCTGGATATTTAAGCACCCAGGTATAAGCCTAATCAGGTCAATTGGCTCCCTATACACAATACAAGACGGTATCTGGGGAGTAGTCACCCGGATTCTGACCATCGTCATACCGGCGTTCATTATCTATGGCAGTGTTCTGCTCAAGTGCGGGGGAGGAGAAGCCCTGATTAACCTAGCCGTTGGACTGGCGGGGAGGTTTACCGGTGGGCCCGCCAAGATAGCGGTCGTTGCTAGCGGTATGTTCGGTATGATTTCCGGGAGTTGTGTGGCTAACGTGGCTACCACGGGAAGCTTCACCATCCCTATGATGAAGCGGATAGGCTACAAACCACATATTGCCGGTTCCATAGAAGCCTGCGCGTCCACCGGCGGAATGATTATGCCGCCAGTTATGGGTGCTGGTGCTTTCCTTATGGCAACCTTCCTCGGCGTGCCCTATCTAAAGGTCGCCATTGCTGCCTTTGTACCAGCGTGTCTGTATTTCTTTGGCGTATTCATGGGTGTGCATCTCGAAAGCTTGAAGGCAGGGATGGGCAGAATGCCTGAAGAAGAGGTGGCCGAGGCACGACGTCAGATCTCTCTCTGGAAATTGGCTCCTCTGCTTTCGTCAGTAATTGTCCTGGTATACTTTATAGTAAGCGGTCGCTCCCCCCAATATGCCGCGTTCATGGGCACAGTAGTTATGGCCGGGTTATATCTGCTGACGCAGGGGCCGCCAAGGGAAATAGGAGCCAGAGCTAAGAAAGTATTAGCCGGTTTTGAGGATGCAGGTCCCGCTTTGGCAATGGTGATTATGCTTGGCGCCGCGGTACAGATGGTAGTCTACCTCATTGGCGCTACCGGCTTGGGGGTTGCCCTTAGCAATTTGCTTTTTGGAGCTGCCGGTGGGAGGCTATTCCTAGCACTCTTCCTTGTCATGTTCATCTCTATCGTGCTGGGCATGGGCGTGCCTTCCACCGCAGCCTATGTAATAGCCATGTCGGTTGTTGCCGGACCACTGATTAAGCTCGGGGTTTTGCCAATGGCGGCGCATTTGTTTATTTACTACTTCGCCATATTTGCAACCATCACACCCCCGGTGTGTGCTACTCCTATTGTAGCCGCGGCGATAGCTGAGGCAAACTGGCTAAGAACGGGGTTCCGTGCCATGACACTGGGGATAATAGCCTTCATCGTGCCCTACATGTTTGTCGCTAATCCAGCTCTAATGCTTGATGGTGAGCCGCTGACTATCATACTAGCGGTAGTCACGGCGATACTGGGGGTGACAGCATTCGCTGCCGGCGTGGCCGGCTATTTTCTCAAAGTAACCACCCTAATTGATAGGGTGATGCTGTTAACGGCTGGTCTTTTGCTGATTTACCCCGGTTTGATAACTGACCTGATCGGTGTGGGGATAGGCGGTGGTGCCTTATTCATCCAGTATTTACAGAGGGGATATCGTCGGGCACAGGTGAGTTCATAGAGAAATTGCACATCCAGGCTCGAAGCCCTATTCTGTATGGATTTGGTGAAGCGTGCCCAGAGTATCGCTACTACGCAGTTACTACAGATACGCACGAGATACCCAGGGCCATCCACCAAGTCCACAGCAGTAAAGATGCGGGGAAAAGTGTGTGGGGAGCACGGGACACGTCCTTGAGGCCGGGCCGTTTCAACAGAGTCTTAGAGGTCATGACTAATCCTTTATAGCCGAGAGACGTCCGCTCCTCAATAACCCACTGCAAGGGTGCGTGTGTTTCTTGTCAACAAATACCAGGGAGGGCTTCCTGTGTGTTCTTTACTGTGCCTATCACTCTCTGCTTGGCACTTTGCCGTGGATGGTGATAATCAAAGTTAATGTCCTTCAGGGCTATAGAAGATGTCAGCCAAATTAGATGCTGGCATCTAATACCGAGGCTGTTTAAAAATGGAGGTTGAAATTCCCTTTGCGCACTTTGGGTAAGCAAACTAAGAGGAAAGAGGCTTTTGGATTACACTGTCTCAAATTCTCGCCAACATAATTATAGTACCTTAACAGCAGTCCATCAACCCCATCCCCTGTATCCCCTTCCCCTTGGCAAGGGGAAGGGGGAGGAGATTTGAAAGAGGGGCTGGCGCCCCTCTTAAACACCCTGCTATTTTGCTCTGGGGAGAGTCAAAGAGAGGCGGAGCCTCTCTTTCCAAAAATCTTCCTCCTCTCCCTTGAGGGAGAGGAGGATAATGGGAGTGAGGGTGATAGTAATTGGGCTAAAAAGCCCGAATTTTGAAGCTAAAAATGGGGGCTTTCAAAATTAAACGGCCTCTTACCTGAAAGGAGGTGTGCAAATGATTGGCAAGGCCAGATTTGACAAGCTATTTGAACCCTATCACATAGGACGGGTGAAGACCAGAAACCGTATGGTAAAGACTGGGGCGGGGATGGGCTACGGTGACATAGATGGCCCCTATGCTGGCAAAAGAAAGGCCTTTTACGAAGCACTGGCTAGAGGCGGGGTAGGCCTGATCATCGTAGGATCCACCAGCATTGAAGACCCTTTAGGCAATCATAACCCTGGTATGTTGCACATTGGCGATGATAGATGCATTCCCGGCTTTAGTGAATTAACTCAGGTTATCCACCAACATGGCTGCCCAACATTTCTGGCCATGCTTCATGCCGGGCCTTGGCACCAGTCCCGGTTTACCGGCCTTCAGCCGATATCCTCTTCATCTCTGACTGAAAGCGAGATGCCGGGTCCAGAGTTTGACGCAGCCTGCAGAGGGTTATCCATTGCCGAGGTTGAAGAGTACATCGCCAGATTCGCCGATGCAGCTGAACGGGCCCAGAAGGCCGGCTTTGATGGTGTGGAGCTAAATGCCGCCACCTGCCACCTGCTTAATAGTTTTCTATCTCGCTTTTGGAACAGGCGCCAGGATGCCTATGGTTGCCAGGACATGGAAAACAGAGCCCGATTTGTGGTTGAAATCATACGGGAAATCAAGAAGCGCCTTGGGCAAGACTTCCCGGTCGGTGTCCTGATTAATGGTGCTGAATACGGAATTGAGAAGGGTATAACCTCCGAGGAGAGCCAAGGGCTTGCTCTGATGCTGGAAAAGGCCGGCGCTGATTCCATTCATGTACGCAGCTCTGGCTATGGTGATCATTACCGCCTGCATATTCCTGAGCAGGTTTTCTATCCGGAACCTCCGAAACCCCTGGGAGAAAAACTTGATGGAAGCCATAATGGGGCAGGACTTGTGGTCCCGCTAGCCGCCGCAATTAAGAAAGTGGTCTCTATACCAGTTATTACCGTAGGCAGACTCGACCCTATCCTCGGGGAGAGGATCCTGCGACAGGGCAAGGCGGACTTTATCGGTCTCACTAGGCGCTTGCTGGCAGACCCAGAGCTTCCCAATAAGATTGCCACCGGGAGATTGGAGGATGTCGCCCCGTGCACAGCTTGCCTCGAATGCCTCAACTATTCCAGGCGGTTGACTGGTGGAGGCACGGTGTGCAGGGTAAATGCTTTTGTGGGGAGAGAGCGGGAATATGTGGTCAAACCAGCGGAGAAGAGGAAAAGGGTTATGGTAGTTGGTGGCGGGCCAGCCGGGATGGAGGCAGCAAGGGTGGCAGCGCTGAGAGGACATGAAGTAATACTTTATGAAAGAGAGCATAAATTAGGAGGACTGCTACTCATAGCTGCCCTAGTAAAGGGGCCTGAGATTGAAGACCTGGTTGCCCTGGTTCGCTACCTCAAAACCCAGATTACCAAGCTGGGTGTAAAGGTCAGGCTTGGGAAAGAGGTTAATCTGTCAGTAATCGAGGAGATTAAGCCAGACGTGGTCATCCTGGCCACAGGAGGAATACCAACCGTTCCCGAAATACCGGGCATCAATAAGCACAAGGTGGTCAGCAGTGCCGACCTGTACCGCAGACTGAAGATTTATTTGAGATTCTTAGAGCCTTCGGCCCTAAGATGGCTGACAAGATTTTGGATGCCGCTTGGGAAAAAGGTTGTTGTTATCGGTGGTGCAATACAGGGCTGCGAGCTAGCCGAGTTTCTGGTTAAACGAGGCAGAAAAGTGACAATCGTGGACACGGCTGAGACACTGGGAGATGAATTGGTGGGGGAAACCAAAGTACGCCTTTTCAGGTGGCTGGCCAAGAAGGGGGTGACTATGATGACTGAGGTTAAGTATGAGGAGATAACAGACAGGGGGCTGACCATCATTAGTAAGGAAGGGAAGAGACAAACCATTGAGGCAGATACTATAGTGCCCGCTACACACTTGACACCAAACACTGAGCTCCTAGAGAACCTGGAAGGGAGGGTCCCCGAAATCTATACCATTGGCGATTGCAGGGAGCCCCACCTGATACTGGAGGCTATTGCCGATGGTTCACGTGTTGCTCACAGCATATAGACCATGATTTCTCGCATCCAAAGGGTGAGCTTGATAAATAATCTCATGCATTTGTTGTATTCTTCTTGAGTGTCAGTTAGCCCGAAAGGTAGCTCTTTTTGGCGAACTCGCTCTAATCTTCTCCCCCATCCGGTTCCTCTTCTTCGTGCCCCTCCCCATACTCATTTACCCATCCTACTTCGTCTTTGTCGTTATCTGCTTCCCTATCAGCCTCTTGCTGTCCTTTCTCAGGCTCATCTTCCAACTCTATATCTACACGAACCTCTGTGGCATAGAGGCCGCCGTCTTTCAAGTAAACCCCACGGACTTCGATTTCTTCTCCAACCAGGGACTCCAAGTCAGAGAAGGTCAACCGCCGTCCGTCCTCATCGCTGATTATTGCTTCACCTATACTTACAGTAACCTGGTTGCCAGCTATACTCACAACAATAGCCTGTTTGCTGCTATCTATCTGGGCCAATACTCCTTCAATCTCGATTTTCCCTTCTTCATGCTCTTCACTTTCTATTTTGGTAGTGCTGAAGACCCCGTTCTGGATGACGCCTTTAAGCTCTACCCGAGTTCCAAGCGCAGGAGGCACAAGCCCCTCGAGTCTGCCAATAGGGATACCTCCAACATACCAGATTGTTCCGTCCGAGTTGGTACCGCCAAAAACACCCTTGATCTTAATCCCTTCCGCTATCTCCTCATCATGCTCGATTTCACTAATGAAAACCCGGCCATCTCGAACCAGACCTTCCATGTCTACCGCCCTTCCTGCTGGAGGGACCTCATGAGATGAGTTTACGTCTCTCAAGACCAGACCGCCTACATTCCATGTCCCGTCCTCGACACTCAACAGAGTCCCATCAAGCTCAAAATGGGCTTCTTCTAGTTTATCATCTAACACCGATGGAAACGTGCCCAGAACAGCCGGATTTCCGTAGGCTAATCTTGCTATCAAGTTTCCGCGACGTGTCGCGTCAGAGGCTTGCCTCAGTGCCGGCTCAGTAGCTTCAGGCACTGAGGCTGTCAATTGCTCCAGTCTTGCCTGTTCGCTAATGGTGGACTCAGAAAGTTTGCTGAGAAGCAACCTAGCATCTTCTAGGTGCAGGCTATCTATTTCTCTAATAGCCGCATCAATCTGTATAGCAACAGCTTCCAGGGCAGAAGCACTGATGTGCCGCCCCAGGT
>CAZNSC010000015.1:0-2835 GCA_964575695.1 uncultured Dehalococcoidales bacterium | reverse complement strand
ATTACTTCCTCGACCCGACGTTGAGCCAGTTCTAGGTGCAGGCTAGCTTTTGCTTCAGGACTTTGTGTAACCGCCAGCCGCAGGTTCTCGAGTTTTAGTTTTATCGGGTATAGCGTATCGTCAGGCAGGCTTCCCTGAGCCGCATATACGGTTCCGCCGCTAGCCGCGATGAGTGTGAATATGACGATGGCTATAATGAAAGTGACACTAAGCCCCTTTGCCGGTGATAATGGCTTAAGCCAGCCGAATACACCTGCCCCCACGCGTTTTGTGCGCACCGCTGGTGTTTCCATTGCCCGAAGCAGTTGGTTTCTGGCACGCTGTAGAAATGCCGGTCTGGGAGCCGCATCCTCCGGGGGAATAAGGGCGGCCACCTCAAGCAATCCCCGCAACTCCCCACCGATATCGGGATATCTGGCCAGACAGTCTTCCAGAGTTGACCTTCCCGCGAGAATTTCATCTATACAACTGGCCAGTATGTCTTCCTTTTTCATTACCACTTACCCCGCATTAGCATGCGTCTCAAGTCACCCAGGGCTCTATATTGTATTACTCTGATTGCCCCCTCACTTTTCCTCAGTACCCTGGCAATATCCCCATAACTGAAACCATCGATGAAGTGCATCATGATAACCTTTCGCTTATCCCCTTTAAGTCTTAGAACGACATTTCTGACGTGACTACGAGTAAGACTGGCCTCAGTTAAGACCTCGGGGTCTATCTCATCAGCCGGATCAGATATCTGCTCCTCCTCTAGAGATATCGATTTCTTGATATTTTTATAGTGATCAGTTATTAAGTTGCGAGCCACTGCAATCAACCAGGCCAAGAAGGTGGCACTGGTCCCCCTGTATTTATTTATGGCCTTCCAGGCTTTTATGAAGGTCTCTTGAGTAATATCTTCGGCATCGGTATGATTAGGTACCCTGTAATAGACATGTCGATAAATCCGCTCTGCATATTTATCATACAGAGTAGCGAACGCTACCCTATCACGTTTGACTGCTCGCTGTATCAACTCGTCTTCTGACTCTTTCAGCTGCATCTACAACCTGCGAAGAATTCAGCTTAATGGCCGCTGTATCTGACTTTAAGCATTTCATATAATTTTAGCCCATCTGTCAGATATTAACCATCAGAATAGAAGCAGGTGCCAGCGAGGCCTGCTAATATCGGCCCGCCGGCACCTGGCCATTTTCTCAGTATTACTGCCGGTGCTATGAACTCAGTCATCGCCTTCATCGTAATGATCTGCGTCGTGGCCCAGGCCCTCATCGTCGTATTCGTGGCCGACATCATTGTCATGACCCTCGTCGATGTCCGCGGCGTCCTCAACCTCGATCTCCCGGGCGATCAGATTACCGTCACCGTCAACCATGTACTCAACTTCCACCACGGTGTCTATTTCCAGCGTGCCCTCAATATCGGTGTCCTCGTTAATAAGAACCGTCTTGCCATCAACGACTATCCCCGAGACAGTATCGCCGTCTGTAATGAGCTCTTCGATGGCCCCCTTAAGCTCAATTTCTTCATCGTCGTCGATGTCTTCGTGTGTATCTTCGTCTTGGCTATCGTGGTCATTGTCCTCGTCGATGTCCGCGGCATCCTCAACCTCGATCTCCCGGGCGACCAGGTTACCGTCATTCTCAACATACTTTACCTTTATGACACCACCCTCCAGAGGCGTGCCCTCTATCTTGGTATCACTATTGACCGTGATTGTCTGACCAGCAATCACTATACTAGTAACGGAACCGGTATTATCTGTAGTCAAACCGGCAATTTCTCCCTCAAGATCAGACGCACTCGCACTCTTAGCCAGCATGATGCCGCTTACTGCTACAACAACTATGGCTACCATAATCAGAGCTCCTAAAAGCTTCGGTGCCCTTCTCATCTCTTTCATGGGTCCCCTCCTTTGATCCTTTCTAATATATATGACTGAAAAATCGGCACTTTTGTTACAAATTTCTTGCGGTATTCGTTGAGGCCACGGTTTACTTTGCCTTGCACTTTCTCAAGCGCTTGTTTTCATCAGGGATTAAGGTTACCCCACCCCCTGCTCACTCACCGGCTAAAGGCGGCCTTCAAATAACAATTAGCTGAGGAAAGTGGTAGCTGACGTTTTGAACAGGACTGCGCTTCGGGGGGATTATCTGAAAGGCACCACGTCAGCGAACAGAATGTGAGCTACTGCCGCGGTAAATTTGGCTGGTCTCTTTCATTCCCATAGGCTGGTAGATAAACGGTAAAAGTGCTGCCCTTCCCAACCTCACTTTTTACCTCAATCCGACCGCCATGGCGTTCAATGATACCCAGTGATACCGAAAGCCCTAAGCCCACCCCTTTTACCTCTTCTTTGGTGGTAAAAAAGGGTATGAAAAGCTTGTCCATATTTTCTGTGGCTATGCCGCAGCCGGTATCCTGCACACTTACCTTAACCCAGTTACCGTCACCCAACGAGCTGCGGATGGTCAGCTTTCCGCTATCGCGCATTGACTGTATAGCATTGACCACGAGATTGATCAAGACCTGCTGGAGCTGCCCGGAGTCAGCCATAACCGGGGGCAGCGATGGTTCATCGTCTCTTATCACTTCAATATGCTTAATCTCGGCTTTATGGCCAACCAGCGACATGACCTGGTCGATGACGCTGCTCATCGCCACCGGCTGCAATACTGGCTCGGACTGGCGGGCAAAGTCAAGAAGGCCGCGGACCTGCCGTGAGCAGTGTTCCACCGCCGACTCAATCTTTGACAGGTTGGTAAGCGCCTCCTCCATATCAAAAGAATCACTGCCGATCTTCTTCATCAGCAGCTTGCAATAGACCAGGAC
>CAZNSC010000014.1:0-36848 GCA_964575695.1 uncultured Dehalococcoidales bacterium | reverse complement strand
CCTTTGGTTGCTTCGTACGCCTTCTCCAGTTCCGGTTCCAGCATATCGGCAGCGCGGCAGGTGATGGGTGTCTCCCCCCGCTCGTAGCCTTTGAGCACTATTTTCTGCACTTCGGCGTCAATCGGGGCTGGGGGCTTGCCATACAGTCCATAGACATAGTCCTTTACCTGGCTTGAGATCATCTTATATCTACCGAAGAGGACATTCTGGACCGCCTGGATGCCGACAATCTGGCTGGTGGGAGTGACCAGAGGCGGGTAGCCCAGCTCCTTCCTGACCCGTGGTAGCTCGGCATATACTTCATCAATCTTTTCCAGGGCCCCCGCTTCCCGTAGCTGGGCCACCAGGTTGGTGGTCATACCTCCCGGGATCTGATGTACCAGCACGCCGGTATCGATGACTGCCATTCTGGTGGTATCCAGGAAGTCACGGTACTTGGGGGCGATAGATTCGAGATACTGCCCTAACTTGAACAGATGAGCCAAGTCCAGCCCGGTATCGCGGTGGCTTCCCCGAAGAGCAACCAGAATCGGCTCAATAGCCGGGTGGGACGAGCGCAGGGCGAACGGGGCGAGAACGGTATCAATAACATCTACCCCGGCTTCAATTGCCTTGAGGCAGGTCATTGATGCCATACCGCTGGTGTAATGGGTATGGAGATTGACTGGTATTTTGAGAGCCCCCTTTAATGCCGTAATCAGGTTGCAGGCATCATCCGGAGCCATCAGGCCAGCCATGTCCTTGATACACAAGCTATCAGCCCCCATGTCCTGAAGGATCAGGGCTTTGTTGACATAATACTCGATATTGTATACTGCCCCTCCCAGTTTTGGCTCGGTAAGAGAGTAGCACAGCGTAAGCTGCGCATGCTTACCGCATTCCTTAATGGTCTTGAGAGCGGTCTCGAAGTTGCGCTCATCGTTAACGGCGTCAAACACTCGGAAGACATCGATACCAACTTCGGCTGCGTGATGTACAAAGGCGGCAACGACATCATCGGCATAGTTGCGGTAGCCGACCAGGTTCTGTCCCCGGAGCAGCATTTGTAACGGAGTGTTGGGCATCAATTTTTTCAGGGTGCGCACTCTATCCCACGGGTCTTCATTCAAAAATCGGGTCGTGACATCAAAAGTCGCCCCACCCCAGACCTCCATGGAGTGGAAGCCGGCCTTATCCATCTCCGGGGCGATGGGCTCCATATCCTCGGTTCGCATTCGGGTAGCGAATAATGACTGGTGCCCATCACGGAAGGTGAGGTCGGTGATCTTGACTGGATTGTTTGCCATCTCTACTTAGTCCATCCTGTTTCCTAGTTATTCATTTAGCCTTATTGGTTGTTGGGCTGTGCTGTTGGTCCGTTGGCTTCTGGATTGGGGCTTGACTTCCCGGGGGGTGATCGCCGTTCCATCTGGAGGTAGGCGATAATTGCGCTCAGGATAGCAGCGGTTGACTTCCGTTTGCCCTCCGTACCCCTTCCCATGGCCGCTCTATAGTGGCCTCTTTCCGCGCTGCTTCTTGGTGCCAGTAATGTCGGGGGGGTTCCCGGGTATCTCAAACGTTAGCTCGGGGCATAATTTCGCAGAGTTAGCTATATTACCACTATCGCCTCTGGCGGCAGCTTCATCGGGGCTAGCTGACTGCTCTATATGGCCTTGGAGCAATTGCTGGCTTGTTTCATCAAGCCGATGTAATTCATCCGGCATCGCCATTTAAGGTAGAATGTCTCCTCAGAAAACTTGAATGCAGATGTTAAAATCATATCATATTAGCTATCACATAGGCAAGTTTTCCCTGATGAGGTTGATAGATAGCAGTCTTCGGTGTGGTATCCTGTTGTGTGCTGTTGTCGGCGGCGAAAGGGTGTTACAATAAGGGTGGTTTGGAATCAGCAGCCCGTCTTGAGGTGACATGAGATGGGGAAGAGCCGCTTACCGTTAGCCCCTACCCGGTGTGGTGGCACCGAGTTCCGGTGGGGTGAGCGAACCTATGTTATGGGAATCTTAAACCTCAGCCCCGATTCCTTCTCCGGGGATGGGCTGGGAGAAGGCACTGATGCAGCCGTGGTTCACGCCAGACGCCTCGTGGCTGACGGCGCTGATATCATTGATATCGGTGGCGAGTCAACTCGCCCCGGGGCAGGGCCGGTATCGGCTGATGACGAGCTACGGCGGGTACTACCGGCTCTAGAAAAGCTGGCTGGCGAGCTATCAGTGCCACTGAGTATAGATACCTATAAGTCAGAAGTGGCCCGTCGGGCGGTGAGGGCTGGTGCCCGGATGATTAACGACGTCTGGGGGTTGAAGCGGGACCCCGAGCTGGCCCAGGTAGCTGCCGAGCTGGGGGTACCGATTATCCTGGTGAGCAATCAGCGGGATGCTGTCTCTCATGATATAATGGCTGAGGTCATTTCCAGTCTGGAGACAGGCATTAGCCGGGCACGGGACGCCGGGGTTGCCGAGGGCAATATTATTGTTGACCCCGGTGTTGGCTTCGGCAAAACCGTGGAGCAGAATTTGGAGGTTGTCCGCCGTCTGGCAGAACTAAAGGTTCTGGCCAGGCCTGTTTTGTTGGGGACCTCCCGCAAGTTCATGCTCAGCCAGCCCTTTAACCAGCGCCTGGAAGCCACGGCGGCGACTGTGGCTATTGGCATCGCCAATGGGGCTGATATGGTGCGGGTCCATGATGTCCGGCAGATGGTGCGCGTCTGTCGTATGAGTGATATCATCATACGCCGGGGGCAGGTTGCAGGGTAGTATGGTGACGGTGTATCTTGGCCTCGGCTCAAATATAGGGGATCGCCCGGGAAACCTGAACCGGGCGCTGGATTTTCTATCACAAAGGCTGCGGGTAGTACAGGTCTCGTCGGTGTACGATACTGAGCCGGTGGGTAACCCCGATCAGCCTCGCTTTCTCAACATGGTGTGCCAGGTTACCACCGGGCTGGAACCGATGGCACTGCTCTCTCTGGTGAAAGGCATTGAGAGCAAGCTGGGGAGGTTGCCCCGCACCTCAAATCTACCCCGCCCCATTGATATTGACATCCTGTTTTATGGTGACCGGATTATTGAAACTCCAAAGCTGACTGTTCCCCACCCCAGGCTGACCGAGAGGGCCTTTGTCCTTATCCCGCTGGCTGAGATTGCTCCTGACCTTGTGCACCCGGTGAATGGCAAAACGGTTAAGGAGCTCATGAAAAGCGTAACCGAGATGCAGGGCGTGTTTAAATGGGAAAATGAGTGAGGGAGAGAATGTATCAGATATCCGTAGAGCAGCACTTTGATGCCGCCCACTTCCTGCGGGGTTACCGGGGTAAGTGTGAGGCATTACACGGGCACCGTTTCCGGGTAGTGGTCAAGATAAAAGCTCTGGCGCTCAATGACATTGGCATCGCCTATGATTTTGCCGAGCTAAAGCAGCATCTGGGGAGTATTGTTGCCCGGTTTGACCACACCTGTCTCAATGATGTGCCGCCGTTTGACGAGATAAATCCGTCCTCGGAGAATATTGCCTCCATAATCTATGATGAGCTCCAGCCCAAGCTGGGTGAGGAACGGGTCTCAATCTCCAGCGTGGAGGTCTGGGAGTCTCCGCAGACCGGAGTGAGCTATACCCCTAGCTAATCATGCTGGTCTGGCGGCAGCAGGTTAGGGATGGCATCCACAATCGGATAGTTAATGTCGCATCTCTGGCAGTAGAGGGAACCGGCGACTATTTCCTGCTCCTTTTCTTCATCTACAGCCAGCTTCAGCTCTCCCTTACACACAGGGCACGCCAGAATCTTTATAAGCTCTTTTTTCATAGCCCAATTATATCACTAACTCCTTTTCTACTGTAGTTTCTTCGGCTGCGTTTCAACCTGCCATCTTGCCTTTTTGACCAGCTTTCATTACAATGCAGGTTGGTGATGTTGATTATGCAGACGAGCTATTTCCTGTAGATGAAGGTTCATAGTGTGCTGACAGGTTCTAACACATGCCAGCGTAGCTCAGGGGTAGAGCAGCGGTTTCGTAAACCGCCGGTCGTCAGTTCGAATCTGACCGCTGGCTCCAATTTTTGAAGCTAAAATCACCATATTGAGACCTTCTCCTAGTAGACATAACGGCCTTTTTGCTAATAATTTGCTAATAATGCTTTTCAAAGGCCTCTTTTTCGTGCCTGCCGTTAAGCAGTCTATCAAAGCTCTCTGCTGCTGCCTGCTGAAGTCCGGGGGAAACGTGACTGTAAAGGTCAAGAGTTGTTGAGATGGCGGCATGACCTAGTCTCTCCTGGACCACCTTCGGGTGCACACCCTGTTTGAGCATCAAAGAGGCATGGGTATGGCGTGCATCGTGCAATCGGATTCCCTCAAGGCCAGCGCGATTTACTAGCTTGACCCAGGCATGGCTTACCGTATCCGGCAGAAGTGGCTTCATTTCAAGGTTCGTGAATACCAGGGCGTCATCTTCCAATGGTATCCCTGGGATGGCCCGGTGTGCTATCTGTTTGTCCTTATATTCCTGCAATAGTATGACGGCGGAAGGGGACAGGGACACCATCCGGCGTCCCTTAGATGTCTTAGGTGCCCTGAAGACAATCTTACCGGTTCGCAGGTGGCGAAGGCTGCGGGTAACATATGCCTGGCACAATAGCAGGTCAACGTCACACCACCTTAAAGCTAGTAGTTCGCTTCGCCTCATTCTGGTGAAAAGCGCTAGGTAGAAAAGGACATAGTAGGGCGTCTTTTTGGCAGCCCCAAGGAAGGTGTGAAGGTCGTCTTCATTCATAGTATGCATGTCGGAGTGCTGCGGGCGTGGGGCAGTAATGGCGTCTGCGGGATTGCGATTTATCAGTCCCCACTTGAGTGCCATTTTCAAAGCACGGTGAATACAGGTATGATGGTGTGACACCGTTGTCCGTGTAGTGCCCCCTTGCCGTCATGGCGTCCCGCTGATAGCTTCTTAGAGTAGTAACGCTGTAAATGCTCCGGCTTGAGTTGGGTTAACGGAATTTACCCAGTTCCGGCTTTAGGTGGCAGCGAATGATAGATTCATAGCCTTCAGCCGTCCTAGGGGCAAGGTTAGGCCATACATAGTCTTTTAACCACCTTTCAAGGTATTCATCCAGTGTCGTTTTACCAGGCTTCATAAACGTGCCGTTATCAAGCTGGTTTAATAGCTCACTTAGTCGCTTTTCAGCGTCTTTTTTAGTTCCCTTGACGCTTTCCACTGGTACTTGTACTTGCCGGTAGTGGCGTCCTTCCCTAGGCTGACGGCAATAGAATAGCTGTTCTTACCCCTCTTGGTTATGTGACTCCTCATTGTTTGCCTCCAGTTTTGCTTCTAGACGAGTCGAGTTCCTTTATATGCTGTTGAGCTAGTCCTCTATGATAATTCTCAGGTAAACTGGCCCGCATTATTGTACTGGCCTCTTCCTTGCTAAATTCCTCTCCCGTCATATCTTCAATCAAGTGCAATGGTCTTCCTGGATGACCCATCATTTCTATTCCTAGAATCTCACCTATTAATTCGTTGATGGCAAGGTCTTTTGCTCTGTTCTTGAGCATTTTAACGTCGTTAATGACTTTGTATAGACGCACGACCCACTTAACTTCACGGTTGGTTACTGGCATTTTGTCGTCTATCCGTGCTCTAAGCCATACCTGCAATACTATTGGTAAAGCGTCAGGAGGGACTTCGAAGTGATAATAACTGAAAAGGCTCCAAGTGTCTTCCTCCCAATGCTGAGCTAGTTCATCATAACTTCGACGAACTTTGGTTAGTACCTTTTGAACTGCGCTCAGCCAAGATCCACGTCCCTTACAAAGATTGTTAACTTCTCTTTGTATTTCCTTTGCCCGCCAATCAATATTGGCTAGGTACACCGACGCAATGATTTGCTTAACTTCATCAGTAATTATGGGTCCCTTTGCCATATTCTGCTGCGTTGAAATCTAAAAGCAAAACTTCCGACTAGACTATTTCCTCATTGATTGGCTTCTAATTGTCATTTTTCTTGTATTTACCGAGGGATGGTTGGAAACTAACATGTTTCAGGATATTCAAGAAAAGGCAAGGAATATCCACGTGACTGCTATGGTACGTTTTTTAGGAAACCAGAACTCAGTCAAAATAAGAAATAAAACTGAATAGCAAGCGAGGGAAAGCCCTTCCTTTTCATTTGTGTAAGAGTAAGCAGATTGAGCTTCAAAGAGTTGCACTATTTCCTGATTATTATCTCAACTGGTCAAGATTCTAGTCTTCTTTCTCAATACTTGCACCGATACCCATCATTAGGGCTTGTTAACGCCAGCAGGCGGTAACACCAAGCACCTTGTTTTAGCCGCCGTCAAGAGACCAGTGCTCCTTGCACATGAAGTAAGCCACAGGATTTGCGATATACTCCTCACAATCGAGCAGCGAGAGCTCTTTTTGTCGCTTTGCTCTAACGAGCTTCTTGCGCCTTCTCCTGGAGATATACAGTTGCCCTTGATGCGGTGTGTTGTGCCATAGGTTCATTACCATCTGCATCTCAACCTCCTGCATATCATTCAACTTTCGTACACACCCTACCACATTGGCTTTTCTAAATTGTATTAGGAAATACACTGTATTGCATCGGCCAGAAGACCTATTTCTTATTGCTCACAGTACTAACTTCTGCAGCTGGCACTCCCACCTGCCCAGATCCTTCATGTTAATAATATCCAAACCGCAGTAAGTGACTTATATCACATACAATCCCTGGACTATTCATTATTATACTTACAATAACGATGGATGGAGTTGGATAGCATGGGTACTCAAAGTATAAGCCATCCTAAGAAGCGAGCAATTGGCGAGCGATGCCATCATTATTGGTTGATAGAAACACCTCATGGAGCTACATGTAAAGGTATTTGTCGATTCTGTGGTGAAGTAAAGGACTTCGTAAGCTCTTGGGAGCGTCTTATGTCTATGAACACTGAGAGTAAGCCTGTCAAGAAGGATATTTCGGTTGAAGATGGGGAATTCAGTTAAGCATCGAAACGACATCTGGAGGTTTATAGTTATAGTCTGGGTATTAATTCAAGAGGTAATTCTTATGGTAAGGTGGAAATCCAAAGGCTGTCCTAAATGCGGTGGTACCACCTTCTTCGACAAAGATGAGGATGGCTGGTATGAGCAGTGCATGATGTGTTCACATCGTGTTGACCGAGGAACGATAGCAGAGTTTGGAGAGAAAAACGCTCAAAGCAATGACGAAGTGACTTCAACACGGAATCTATTTCTGAGCCCTCGTGAAGCACTTAGGATGTGCTTGGAATTCTCTGCTATTCACTGAATTATTAAACCTAACCCTGTACAAAAGCATTTAGTAGCCCCAAAGTATGGAGGTACGGCGGTTTTGGAAGCCACATGTCCAAAGTGCGTTAAGAAGTATTATGGCTGGGCGATATCTGACTTGGAGCAGCAATACTGCCCCAACTGTCATGTGAAGCTCCAGGTTAAAGATGACGGCTCAGCCTTATCCGTGCCATCTTCCACCCCTACTGACAATGGGCAAGCGAAGGATAGGGAAGCCTAATCTTTATGCCTAGCCGTACATTACTGGCCGCAGTTCCAACTACTCTGCAATATTGAGACTATGAGCTGTCATTAACAGTGATAGAGTGGTTATGTCGCTGCACAGTCTTGAAGGATTCCCATCTTCCTAACCTAATAATTTGCAGGCTATCCACACCACGCCTGGCTCGGGTTTTTGAACTGAATTTGTGTTCTGGGGATTGAACTGTAAGCAATTGGAATCTGGTGTAACAGGTGGCTCTTCGTATTTAACACTTTGCATAAAAATAGTGTTACACGAATGAGAATTGCATAATATCGATTGAGTGAAGCTAAATACGGTATGAAATTCTATGGGCTCGCGTGCGGGGCGAGGGTTTAACCTGCCTGCCAAGTCCAAATTCACTAGCGGTCTGCTAACACTAATGACTTGGATTTTTCCCGAAGAGTGGCCTTCGAGGACTGCCATAGCTAGTCCTCTATTGGTCAGGACACAGTATTTGATCCCACCTAATCTCGGTTGACACGCCCGGGTCTGTCGAAACGTCAATTATGCCGGGCGTAGGGATTACAAAGAAAATTCTGGCCACATGGGTGTTGTCATAATTTGTCATGAGTGCAGTGAAGGATTCTATACGTCCAGGTCCCACTGTCATCGGGGATCCCCTTTCAGTACCCAAAGCTTGGTCACGTTTGTCATAGATTGTGATTACAGCTTCCATGTTTTTCAGCAGTACAGACGAATTATTCCTAACAGACCCTTGGAAACCTATCCATCGAGTGCTTCCTGCCCGATATCTACCAGTGAATTCGACCAGAGTTATTCTATAATGAGGGACCTCAGGTGGTTGTGTGGGCACCGGAACAGGCGTTGGAATCGGCGTGGTGGGCACCGGTGTTGCTTCTGTCGTAGGTGTCGGTTCAGTGGTGCGGCAAGATAAAAAAGCTATGTTCAACAGCAAAAAACCAATTATCATCAATCTTTTCATCTTGCTCACCTAACCGCAAGTCTACCCCAGAGTCACCCCAAGTGTATTATCCAATGGTACCCTTGTCAATACCTAAGTTATTAAGCCTGTCACAGTGTTTCAGGTTGTCTTCAGACTTCAACCACCTATTTTATCTAACTACTATACCCAAGGAATCAAGATAACAAAACTACTGCGGCAATTCCCAAAAGTTTTCAAATGAATTTGCGGAATTTGCGTTTAACTATAGGGAATGAGAGGACGTACCCCATCCAGGGGCTTCGTATTCACGGGGAAATTGTAGTAGGTTTTTTCACAATTCCTCCATTCTTGCACCCTATTATTATGAATTTTTGTGAGAGTTATCCCATTTTTCTCCCCAATTCCCCTACGAGGAAGCTCCCCCCTATCAGCTGTGGTAAGGCCGTTCAGATTTTACCCGTTTGGGAGAATCCAGAGTTGGCCTCAAAGAATATCGCCCATTTGGGCGATTTACCAGATGTTTGAGGTTGGTTACATTTAACTTACCAGCAGTTACCGACGGGAGGTGAAACAATGTCAATAGACACTATGGTCGGTACATGTCCTAGGTGCAGGAGTATGGTCGAGCTGGTGAGCACGGCCAACCGTTACTTAGATGGCAAATACACATTTCTTTGCCCTGTCTGCTGTGAAGGCGAAATAGAATATGAGACAAAACCGCCAAAAGGAATCAGGAGTTCAGAGAGGCAAGCAGTTCTGGTAAGAGGAGTTTGATATGGCAATGTCGGAATTGACGAAATGTCCCCGATGTGGCGGCTCCATGTTTCTTCACCCAGACCCGGATGATTGGCGCTCAGAGTGTCTCCAGTGCGGTTATCGGCGTGAGCCAAGAATTTCAGGCCGACTCGGGGAGCGGCTTGCCAATGAACTTGAAGAATTGTTGCTTCGATTCAAAAGCTAGGCAGGTGATAAGGGCGGAGAGATGTACCCCCCCACCGCCTCTTTGTTGTTACCACCTCACGCTCAAACCGAAGCTATAGTTCTGCTAATAATTTGCTAATAGACTAAGCGAAACGGGTTGTTACTAAACGGTATTTTACGCTTAAAACGGGTTTTGGGCAACTAAGACAAGAATTCTAATTTGAATGTAAAATGACGGGTTGGTATGATGGCAGACAGTTTCGTAAACCGCCGGTCGTCAGTTCGAATCTGACCGCTGGCTCCAATTTTTGAAGCTAGAATTACCATGATTTAACACCACAGAAGCAGCCTATTTTAGTTTTTGCTACCCAACTGTATATGTCATGTTGAATCATAGCTTGAACATTGGAACCGTATACGGAGGCCAACCCATACGAGAAATGGCTGTCTGAATAAATTCACGATAGTATGGCCAAGTATTTAATGGGAGATTAAGAGTTTTGAATATTTCAAACAAACCATCTGTCATCGATGTCTTTGTCGAGTAGGTGACACAGAAAGTAACTGCGATTTTCGCCTTCTTATTCCCTGTTTCTTTATCAATGACGGTGAAGTAATATGTGTGAAACACATTGCATTTTTTACCTTTATTTTCAAATCGCGCTGTAATTCTCCATTTTACTTCTGCTGAAGACGGGAAATATGAGCAGTCAAGATTCTCAATTCGTGCATTGGTTACACGTATATCCTCTAGCTCGATCTGCTTTAGGAATGCATTATACTCATTATGTGTTGGTTTCTGCTTGCTAGATTCTGTGATCTTCATACAGCCAAATTCTCCGTGAGCCTTAAGTGCAATGAGTGTCCAACAAAAACTGGGGCCTCCATAGGTTTGGATCTACGTGGCCATGGATAACTGCCCCATGCAATAATTTCTGCTGTTGCTTCTTCTGCTTCCCTCTCGAAACTCTCTTGTATAATATTCTTTATATCCTGAACGGTAGCTTTACTTGATAAAAGGCTTTCCACATATTGGTTTAGGCTGATACCCTCTCGTTGAGCTTGCTCGGCTAGTTGTCTATGTAGACTTTTAGGAATCCTAACGACAAATTTCCCGCTATATCTTACGTCTGTGCGAGGTAACGGTATATCAGCACCATCCTCGTAGGCAATTTCCATCCAACCTTTCTTGACATCTTCAATTCTCTTATATGCTTCCTCTAGAGTCTCCCCCTCTGTTATACAACCGGCGAGCTCCTCAATCTCTGCTACAAACCCACCTTCCGGCGCAGAATAAATTGTTACTGGATAATTCAGATTCAAATATTCTGCGAGTGGTCTATTCTCTATCTTCTTATTTACCATATTATCCTTACCCCTCCTCAAGGAGGATTTCCAAATCTAGTAACTTTACTAATCTTTTAATGTGCGGAGACTTAACGTATTTCCCCTTTTTAGGTGTGGGTACATTTATTGCACTGAATCCCTTCTTATGGTATATATTTTCGCTACCAGGATTTTTCCTCAAAGAAAAACCAATGCTCTCCAGAAGTCTTCTACAATCTGCCGGTGTAATCCTGTCTGGCTCATCGATAAACCTCTTAACGAGTTTCCTGAGCGCGGGTTCTAGAACCATGTATAAATGATACTACATATAGTATCATCATGTCAATTAATATAATAGCCGGATGTTAATCAGCTGTCAACATATTTTGCAGGTATTTTTAGGACTTTTTTAAAGACGATAGTACTAATTGTATGAAAATGCCTGACAGCCAATTTCTAAGCGAAGAATCACCATTATCTTGAGTCCACGGACCGGTCTATTTCAGCTCTTTTCGTCTGTTTGCTACCCAAAGCCCTTTTTGAAAATGTTTTGGGTGAGGTTTTGCACATGTGGGGTGACACGGCTGTTGCGGAAACGGATATTTCCGTGCTCGGTAATACGCAGACCATTTGGCACTAACTTAGGCAGGCAGATGGTACTTGGAAAATCGTAGCCCGCCTGTTGTTGTATGAAGAGCTTTTCAGGTATTCAAAAATAGAGGAAAAGCTTGCAGGTTTGAGAGCGGTTACGTAAATCTCTTATGCCAGTCTAGGGCAGTCTCTGGGATTCCCCACTTAGCCAGCAAAGGCTTCACTTTTGTCAGTGTGTAGCTCAGTTCCTTTTTCCCTTTGCTTCTTTTCCCGCTGTTCAAGGCAAGGGCACCTGTGGGGCACCAATCAATGCACACCGGTTTCCCGTCGCACAGGTCGCATATCAGGGGCAGTCCTGCTTCCTCGTCGAAACTTATTGCGCCGACAATGCACTCATCTACACATATACGGCAGCCATCGCATTTCTCTTCATCAACCACAATAATCCCGGTTTCGGTTCGACTCAATGCCGCCGTCGGGCATACTTCGACACACCTTGGTCGCTTACACAGCAGACACACCACCGGGCTATTAAAACCGATGTGGGCAAGGCTGACCACCTTGATACGAGCTTTCCTCGGGTTAAAGACTTTAGACCGCGCAAAGTAGCAGACTAGCTCGCAATTCCTGCACCCGGTACACTTCTTGGCATCTACCGATATACCCATATCAGACTCCAACACGATTATTTTATAGCCCCGGTCTTTTCCAGCTCTTCAGCCACATAGTCTAGCTCTAGCTCGTGTAACTTCTTCTTGGTCTGCAGTCCCGTTTGTTGATCCCACTCCCTGGTCTCGTAGTATTCATCCAGCATCATATCTCGCTCAAACACGCTGCCTTCGCAGGAGCCCTCCCTGAGCGGTTCTTGGGTAAACTTCTCCGGGTTGGAGAAGTTATCATCCTCTCTGGTTAATCCTTGCCTGGAGTTAAACGCCTTTTGGATGTTGTAGATGCGCTCTCCAATTTGAAGCAGTTCTTTCTCAGAGAAGTCAATGCCGGTGGCGGAAGATAGCGCTCTGGCTAGAAGCTGGACTGAACCCGGGGTACGCATGCACATACCGGAAGCATTGACAGTGGCCATAATGTCCTCACACCACTTCACGGCCAACCCTTTACCCTTTGAACTGTGCACATCTGGTATTTCCAGGTCTCCCCACAGCTTCTCTCCGATAGCTCCCTCTTTTAACAAATACATCATGATATGCATTCCCTTCAGGTGGTCAGAGCCGCGGGTCGAGGTTAAGAACTGTAACCCAAATCGCTTGTGGGCACGCGGGTCTTGGACATTCTGTCCCTGACCTTTGACGTGGTACATGAACTTCTCTGAACTCTTTCCCACCAGTTGCGGTGCCCTTTTCTCGCCTTCGGCCAGTATATTGCCAAAGCCCTCCCGGCTGGCGATTCTGGGTATCATTTCAATGCAGGCATGGTAATCACCGAAGGTAAGGGGGGTGCCGTCAAAATCCTTCCTGCTCAAAATGCCGCGCTCGTAGCATTCCATGGCCCAGGACATCATCTGTTGCGCACTCAAGGTGTCCATGCCGTACTGATTAAATAACTCATGTATCTTCAGTAGCGCCGGCATGTTATCAATCTCACACCTGAGACCCATACAGGTCATGCCGAACTCTGGTCCTTCGCCATAGACTCCGGCAAACTCGCCTGACTTCACGTTGTGAAAGTGGATACAGGCAATAAAGCAAGCGGGACAGGCTCTCTTCGACATACTGAAGTCCCTGTTAAATGTTCTCCCCGAAATCGCCTCCCAGTTTCCCATGAGGTTCCTCTGGAAATTCCTGACTCCGGCCTCGCCATGGGGAGCAAACCTGTCCATAAGAGCCGGGGTTCCAAGGTCGCGGTCTGAGGGGTAGCTAGGATGGTTGTTAATAACGTACTGACGCATTTCAGAGCACGTCTGAGCAAATTCGGCAGGCCGGGCGATGGCGATATCCCTTGAGCCCCTAACCGCGATGGCCTTTAGATTCTTTGAGCCCATCACGGCGCCCATTCCTGCTCTACCGGCCGCCCTCTTAGTCGGTGTCATTACATTGGCAAACCTCACCAGATTCTCCCCGGCCTGACCGATGCACACCACCTGCAGGTCAGGGTCACCCACCTCCTCCTTTATCATTCTGGCGGCCTCCCATGTTGACTTTCCCCATAACCGTGAGGCATCCCGCAGTTCGACCTTATCATCGTCTATCCAGAGATAGACTGGATTTTTGGCTTTGCCGAAAACAACGATCTGATCGTAGCCGGCGAACTTTAGTTCAGTAGCGAAAAAGCCCCCCATATTCGAGTCGCCAAATATATCAGTTAGCGGTGATTTTGCCGTTATTGTAAGCCGGGCACTACCCGGGGCTAGTGTCCCGGAAAGAGGGCCGGCACCAAACATGAGAACATTAGCCGGGCTCAGGGCATCCACCTCAGGCTTTACTAGTTCGAAGAGCTTGGCTGAGTTGAACCCGCTGGCACCAAGATATTTCTGTGCGAAGGGGAGAGAAAGTGGCTCCTTTTCAATTTTGCCCGCGGTCAAATCGATATTTAAGATAGTGCCCGCCCAACCACAAAACGCAGTCATTGATAGTACCCCCTTTGCGGCCTTGTCAGTAGGAATATCTGCTTGTATCCCATAGGTTCGGCCATTAGCCCCAGTCGCTCCTTTACCCGCTGGCCATGCTTCATAGTAGTCAATTAACAGCAGCATGTCAATACGCAGGGTAGTGCCATATCATGAATTCTTTTGAACTCCGCATGGTGCAGGTGACAGGAGAGCGAAGATGGTAGAAAGATAGTACACAAGAATATTCGGCGCTCATGATATTCGTAGTCAAGGGGTACCGGCTTCGGAGGTATTTAAACATAATGTCGGCATGGTGGATTGGTAGAACTCTGTCTGTGTTATTAGCCACCCTTGGGAGAGCCAAAGAACTGCAAAATCCCGAGCACAATAAACATGAGTGCAGTGACGACCCCCAGAGCCGATACAAAAGAAATTAGATGACGGAGACCTGTCGCCGGGAAGTCAAAGATGTTGACGAGTATGACCAGAGAATTTGCGAGGAGCAGCACAGACATAATCCAGGCAATAATAATCCATCTGCTAGAGACCAACATGAAGGGCTCCTCCTTTCAAAAGATTATATAATTTTTTGTTAAAATCGGAACTACGGTGAAGATTCGACCTTGGCTGGTCCAGCTACGAATAGTCCTACCTGATTACATCCAAGGCTGCTTCAGCAGATGAAGCAACTTCGAGCGATGGTTGCACATCCTCCAGTGCGGCCAGAACCGGCTTAACGGTCTGCTTGAAGTTAGCCTCTGGCAAATCATGCAACACATGGTGAGCGCCTTCTCGCAGCCATAGTGAATCGGGCCGCTCGGTGAGCGCTGTTAGTAATGGCTCTATCGCTTTGGCTCCAATATGTACCAGGCCTTCCGCTGCAAGCCACCGTACATCAAACTCATCGTCCTCCAGGGCATTTACCAGCGCCTGTGCTGCCGCCGGGTCACTTATCTGGGCCAGGGTCTTGGCTGCCTCCCAGCGCATCCAGTGCTTATTGCTTTTCAGGGCTTCAACCACCGGGCCCACGGCCTGTCCGCCCATCGTCACCAGTGACTTACGTGCTTTCACGCGCACCACACTGTCATCACTCGCCAGATTGCCAACTAATGAGTCAACGGTTTCTAGTCCAGTCGCAGTCTTTCGCCGCCTCCTCTTTTGCTTCATGGCGGGCTCTCTCAGCAGAAGGAGCGGGGTGCTTCCAGCATGCAGGACTTTGTCGGCAACACTTCCATGCTCCCATCGGCTGAAACCAGAGCGCCCGTGTGTAGACATAGCTACGATGTCTATGCTGGATTCTTTAGCCAGCTTGATAATCTCTTCGGCTGCCTCACCCACTTTTATCTGAGTTGACGTCCTGATGCCCTTTCCCATAAATGATCTGCCCACTCTTTCTAGATAATTCTTGGCATCTGCCTTCTTCATCTTCAGTTCTTCTTTTGTATAGGGCACTTCGACGACTCCTTCAGTGCCTGCGTAGACGTGGTAAGGCTGCACTATGACATGGAGAAGAATGACCTTGGACTTCAGCTTGGAAGCGAGGTTCTTAATATGGGGGAGCACTACCTCGCTCTGTTTTGACCCGTCGAGGGGGACAAGTATGTTGCCTAGCCTGACTTCCTTATGTACATCAATACTGGCCCTGACCATCAATATCGGGTGTGTGGATGCCCTCACAACTTTATCGGCGATACTCCCCAGCGCCCAGCGCTTGATACCGGTTCTCCCGTGGGTAGCCATGATAATTAGGCTAACATCTTCATTGTCAGCATAGTCCAAAATCCCTTCGGCGGGATGGCCCACCATGATGCCCGATCCTGTGACTACAGACCCAACCCCAGTGGCTTTGCGCTTGTTCTCCGCTGGAGAAGCTTGGATATTGCGTCTTGTCTTCTCAGCCATGCTCTGTAAGTAGTATTTGAGCACCGGATGATACGGGTCTTCAGCCGGTGATCGCACATTAATCAGCGTGACCCCATATCCAAGTCCACTGGCTAATTCTTCTGCATAGGGCAGAGCTACCTCAGCCAGTTTTGAGCCGTCGAGGGGGACAAGTATTTTGCCGGACATTTTCTCCTCCTGTATTCCCGATCGTTTGTTTTAACAGGCATCAGTTTCAGGCGCCACACCATTCCACTCTTCACATATTAGGTCTAAGGTGTCGGCTCCTTCCACCACATGGTTGTTGGTCACGATATAGCCATCCTTGTCTATGATCCATCCTGACCCTGCCCCCTCCACCTGAGTTGGCCGGTTGAAAATATCATATGTCACAACTTTCACGTTGATTGCCACTACCGACGGTTTAGCCTTGGCTACAACCTCGGTGACACTGGGCAATAGGGACGGCTCCATCTTTGGGGGTGGTGTCCACGTGGGATTAATCGGCGAGTTGCCTGAAGCCTGCCCCGGAGATGGAGTTGGTGTTTGACCGGGTGCCGGTACCTGTGAACAGGCGCCCGTGGAAAGAATAAGAACAACAACCATGACCGAGACTGCTACAGCTGTCAGGCGCTTAACCATTATTTCTTGCCTCCTTCACAGCTAATGTCTTATTGAGGACATAACTAATCCGCTGCGGATATCAATGAATGACAGGATATTACCACGGCTTATCATTGTCGGGACTCGAATGGCCTTTTGGCCATTCCCACTGCCTACAAGTATTGCACACTCATTACACACGATATTAGCAGGTTTACGTAATTATAAATGGCAAAGTCCCTAAATTCCAGTTCTTATTCTGACGCTTTTCCCTGGTAATCATATTTTCCAGGGACTTCACAGCTATCTGTAGTTGTCTTTCTCAGAAGTACCTTGCTTTACCGGCGGACATCAAATATAATGGCTTTGATATGGGAAATGATATTGATTCTTTAATTGCCGATTTTACCTGTGATGACGTGATAGAATGCCAGACTGCGCGGCGGAAGCTTGTAACCATGGGGAATGCGGCAGTGGACAGACTGGTCAAAGAGCTGTCTAATAAAAAACACTGGGTACGTTGGGAGGCCGCTAAGGCCCTCGGTCAAATTGGTGATAAGGCCGCGGCCAAGGCACTGGTCAAGGCTCTGGAGGATGATGAGTTCGACGTGCGCTGGCTGGCTGCTGAGGCTCTGATTACTATCGGTCGGGACTCGTTGGAGCCGTTACTGGCCGCGCTGGCGGATCACGGCGATAGATCGCTGTCACTGCGCCAGGGAGCACATCATGTTCTTCATGATATGGACAGGGGTCGATTGGATGGAATCCTGCAGCCAGTCATGGCTGCTCTGGAAGATATAGCACCTTCCGCCGAAGTGCTGCAAATAGCCGAAAAAGCTCTGGATGCTCTTAGAACGTAGCGAAATACCGAGACTCCGGCATTCTAGCCGGCGAAGATAACCGAGAACTCACCCCCGTGCTGGGCTAAATACACGATTATCCAGATGAGAACGGCGATAAAACTGATCCAGAGAAACAGCGTGAGCCCTCAAGAGCCTCCTTTTTCGCCTAAATACGAGACCTGTATGTCATTAATATCAAGGATTCTACACCTGCGTGTGGAATAAAAGCATCGCAGCTTCAACGGCAGTTAGCCTGTGAGAAATTGGTGGGCGAGTCTATTGAATTCGTCTGGACGTTCCCTGTGTGGAGCATGGCGGCAGTGGGGTAGAACATGTAGCTGGCAATTGGGAATTAGGCTTTGAGCTAATCTGGCTTGAGAGGGCGGGTAATACGGATCCCGTTCTCCCCAGACGATCATTACCGGCGGCTTAAGTTCGTGTAAGCGGTTTATCAACAACCAGTCCTCTATTGTGCCACCGGCTTTGAAATTGGTGCTCTTTTCCCTGCCAACTATTCCTTTTATACCCCTGATCAAGTAAAGCAGTAACCGTCCTCGGCGCTTTACCTGACCCAGGCCCCCACTGTCCACGAGGATAATCTTCTTGACCCTCTCGGGGAAGTCTAGAGCGAAAGTCAAAGTGATCGTTCCCCCGAGGGAATGCCCGACAAGATGTGTGTCTGTGATGCTGAGTGCCTCCATGAAATTTCTCAAAAAAGAACTAAACCAGGAAGGAGAAAGTGGAGTATTAGGTGATGTGCTTAGGCCAAAGCCCGGCAGATCCAGAGCATAAACACGGAAGTTTTGGGCAAGGAAAGCAAAGTTAACGCTCCATTCGTGCCAGTCGTTAGCACCGCCGTGCAGTAAAATAAGGGTAGGTCCTTTGCCTGAGCACTTATAGTGGATATCAAGTCCGTCTAGTCTTATCCAATGACTGGGGAATTGTGAGTTGTTCACTGTTATTCCAGACTTAACTTAATCTTACACCAAATGGAAAGGTAAAGGAAAGACTTTTCGTTACCCGGTCTACCGGGGAGCCCTGAGTCAGGGTGAGGGTATCACGAACCCGCTGACAAATTGGCCCTCCGTAAAGTCCCAGTCCATCTTTTCACGGCAAAAGGGCTCGGTGTGCCCGGATTGCAACCTGACACTTGACAGGGAACAGTTTAGCCGCTAAACTATATAGTAGCTAAACAAAATTACTGCGAGCCGGTGACGGGGATCATCCATTATGGGTTACGAAAGAAAGGAGTTGCTGCAATCGCTGGGCGAAAAAATGGCCTCTGTGATGAGACGCGTGCGCGCAGGTCAAGGTTTCCATTTCAGCGAGTTCAGGTTGGGCCCGCCTCAAGTACGTATACTCTTCTTTATTGCGAAACAAAAGGAGGATGTAGCCGTAAAGGATTTGGCGGAAATGCTTAAGGTTACGCCTGGGGCAGTTACCCAGTTTGTGGATGCGCTGGTGGAAATGGATTTGGTAAGACGGGAAGAAGACGCAAAGGACAGACGCATCATTAGAATAAAGCTCACTGAGCTCGCGATAAGCAAGCTTGAAGAATTCAGAAAAGGCTATTTGGCATCCGCGAGCTGGGTATTCGACGTGTTGAGCGATGCGGAAATAAGAGAGCTTGTCAGGCTTCTGGACAAGGTCGATGCCCATCTGGTATGAAGAG
Source organism: uncultured Dehalococcoidales bacterium (assembly GCA_964575695.1). GTDB lineage: Bacteria > Chloroflexota > Dehalococcoidia > Dehalococcoidales > W111 > CAZNSC01. The sequence goes on along the minus strand of CAZNSC010000014.1, from coordinate 17,979 downwards.
AGCGGAAGATGATTTTGAAATCAGATGACTCCAATATTATTACTGTCACAGAGCTGGTTAAGCGATTCAATGACTTTACGGCAGTTGACAACATTTCTTTTACGGTGAAAAAGAGTGAAATTTTTGCTTTCCTGGGTCCTAATGGTGCCGGAAAATCAACAACAATAAAGATGCTCACTACCTTGCTGGAGCCAACCAGTGGGCATATCATCTTGAATGGAAATAATCCGACCAGGAACAAAGACGCCGCGAGGAAATCCTTCGGTATTGTTTTCCAAGACCCCAGCCTTGATGATGACCTGACTGCTCTGGAAAATATGCGCTATCATGCTGTCTTATACAAGGTCCCAAAGGACGTCAGAGACAAGCGAATAGAGGAGTTACTGAAATTTGTTGAGCTCTGGGAACGCAGAAACAGCCTCGTGAAAACCTTCTCTGGTGGTATGAAGCGAAGGCTGGAGATTGCCAGAGGGTTGTTGCATCATCCCCAGATTCTCTTTCTGGATGAGCCAACACTCGGTCTGGACCCGCAGACCAGAAACCACATCTGGAACCATATCAAAGATATTAATCAGAAAGAAGACATGACGGTCTTCTTCACGACTCATTATATGGACGAAGCCGAGAAAATCGCTGATCGGATTGCCATCATTGACCACGGTAAGATTATCGCGACAGGCTCTGCCAATGATCTGATGGAAAGAACCAAGACAACCTCGCTGGAGGAAGCCTTCATTTCGCTTACGGGAAGTGCAATTCGTGAACAGGAGGTCGGTGCAATTGACCAGTTAAGAGCAAGGAGCAGAATGTGGAGGAGGCGAAGATGAGCACAATATACATACTCTGGCTGAGACAGGTCAAAAAATATTTCCGTGCCCGGTCACGAATTATCGGCGCACTCGGTCAGCCTCTGCTTTTCTTGCTGGCCTTCGGGTTTGGTTTCGGGCAGATATTTCGGCAGGCGGGGCAGGGAAACTATATTCAGTTTCTAGGTCCCGGCATTGTTATGATGAGTGTTCTATTTACCGCCGTTTTTTCTGGAATTGACCTTATCTGGGACAGGCAGTTCGGGTTTCTAAAAGAGACGATGGTAGCACCTGTTCCGAGATGGCAAATAATGCTGGGCAAGACATTTGGCGGGGCAACCGTGGCGGCGTTTCAGGGGCTGATTGTTTTCATACTAACGCTCATTGTCGGTTTCAGGTTCCATAATTTCCTGATGTTACCCGTGGCGGCGCTATTTGTCTTTCTTGTTGCCGTCCTGTTTACATCTCTGGGCGTTGCCATCGCCTCTAGAATTGAAGATATGCAGGGATTTCAGCTGATTATGAACTTTCTGGTAATGCCAATCTTTTTCCTCTCCGGGGCACTTTTCCCGCTTCAAGGGTTACCCGCTATCATGGAGGTTGTAATCAAAGTTGACCCGCTGACATACGGCATAGACGGGTTTAGGGGCGCACTGATAAACACCACTACGTTCGGGATTACCACTGACCTCATCATCATGGTTATTCTCGCAGGTTTCTTGCTGGGTATAGGAAGTTACCTCTTTGAAAGAATCCAGGCGTAAGCGATGATAGTCTGCCGGCTGTGGCAGACATGAATTAAACCCCCTTTTCATTCCCGGCTGCTGTACTTCCTGTTATAGTACATGTAAGCTATGTAGTACAGTATTAGCAGGGCGCAGACTGAGTAGGCCAGCGTGAGTCCAGCCTGCTCAAGGCCGGGATATCTTTCGAGGTTGAGGGCTAACATTGTGGCCGCAGCCATGCCTGCTAGAATGACGAAGGTACGGAAAACAAACATAGCTGCTTTATCGGCGACGCTGAAAATCCTCTCATCAACAACCACTTCCTTCATCCCTCTCTTCAGTAATAATACTATTACTATACCGGCTATCACGGCAGGTACTGGTATCAGCGCATTGTTGTTAGCTACAGACCAGCCTACCAAGATAACGACAATGATGGCGACGATTATTCTCCATAACTTGAATATCTTATAGCTCATAGTTCGCCTCCAATTATTCCTCGTACGGAAAGACCTCTTCCAGCGATACTCCGAGGGCCCGGGCAATCTTATAGGCGAGTTCAAGAGACGGCACATACTTTCCCTGCTCAAGTGCAATGATGGTTTGTCGGGTACAGCCGGCAAGGTTGGCCAGTTCTTCTTGTGTCATCTCGTCATGGTCAAAGCGCAACCGTCTAATACGGTTCCTTATATTAGCCATTTCGGTTCATTCTCCAGTAACCGATAAGGATACCTGCGGACTGGGCCACGGAGCTAACGACGAGAGTATATATGAAGATGAGGTACAGGAAGATGATGGGTATCTGTCCCTCAAGCCGGTAAGCTTCGCTCAGTCCTACAATCCAGGCCACCAGTGAGAATATTACTCCCAGCCATTGAGCTCTAGCGGACCTGTCCATAATAGTCTTGTCTCGTTCATCGAATGTCGATGGTCGGCGCGTAATTGTAGCGAACAACACCAGGTATACGACGAGGCCTCCGACCCAAAATCCGTCTATGATCAACCTGAATCCCGGGTCTTCGTCAAAAGTGCTGGCTCCTCCCTTCAAAAAGAAAATTGCAGCCATAGCGACAGCCCATACAATGCCAAACACCAGACCGTACAGTGCCCGTTTCTGCAGCGGCGCCATTGCTTTTCCCCTCCTCTCTTAGTAATTGGTAGCAGACATATTGTAGCATATAAGTTACATAGTGTCAAGTATATATTACATCAATGGGCGAAATAATTCGCTCACGGCATGAAGCGAAGGGTTGAACCGACAGCCATTTTGCCCAGTCGCCACATGAACACAAAAAAGTGGGAGCCACTTTCTCAAGTGCCTCCCACTGCTCAATCCCTAGCTTACGCGAACCCAACTCACTCTCGGTAATAACTACCGACTTGGGCGTCTCCTGTTAAGACTGGCCCCCAACCTGCTCTTCGAGTCAGGTTCGAGTCCATCTGCCCTGCCCATCCAGGCAGGGCATCAACTGTCCACCTGCCACACCCCGAAGATTACCTGAAGCCTCATAAGTTCCCTCCCGAAGCTTGTGATTCGGTTGGCACCATGTAGCTTCTGGTATCATTAAAGCACCTCTTGGTTTAATTGTCAAGTTTTGATATCGGCTTGAGCACAGACTCCATATGGGGCACTGTGGGCAGGTAATGCCGGGCGGGGCTGTTGTAGACCGTTATGTTGACAAAATTGTCAATCAGGATTAGGATTCTACAATGAGAGTCTGGAACGCTAAAAATAGAGTGGTCAAAATCAAATAGTCTGAAGGTGAGACCTCGGGCACAGCCTCGTCGAGGTTGTCGGAAACAGAAAGATTTAATGGTGTGAACTAATATTCGGGGAGAGCAAGAATTCTTCGCTGCTAGGGATTTGCTTCAGTAAACTGAAATCGGTGAGGAAGGACTGTCCCTGTGTCTAACTTGACAGGAAGGAGAGACTATGAATGATGGGGTCCAGGAGCTGGAGTCTCTTTCCAAAGAGAGGCTGATAGAAATTATCCGTATGTTTTCCAAGAACTGGTATACGGTGGACGGGTTATGGTTCCGGGTGGTAGAAGAAGAATACGGATTAGAAGCTGCCTTGAAGCTGGATTACAAGATGTGGGAGTCGAATGCCGTTGCAGAAGCCAGGAGAATAAAGAAGTTCCTTGACCTGTCTGACGGCGGTCCGGAAGCGGTGGTTAGGGCAATCAATTACATGACCTGGGCACCCAGCACGGGATACAGGTACGAGCCGACTCCGAACGGGATCCTGTGGACCTGCACCTACTGCCCGGCTCAAGAAGCAAGGAAAAGAAGGGAACTCCCGGAGCACGCTTGCAAACCGGCAGGGATTTCTTGCTTTGGGGGCATGGCTCAGGCAATAGACCCGATGGTTAGAGTCCGCTGTGTTTTTTGTCCTCCTGACCCCCATCCCGAAGATTCCTGGTGCCGGTGGGAGTTTACCCTCTGATGGCGCAGAACTCGGAAGAACCGCAACCAACCAGGATTCCCCGCCGCTCTTGGGTGATAGTCGGCTGTGCTTGGTGGCTTGGCTTCGCTATGTTCACTCCAATCCTTTGTCTGCCACCAATAGAATACATCGTTACAGAAAAGCTGCTGCTGACTCATGCTCAGGCGGGTCTTCTTTTCATTATTCCGATTATGCTGTTAGCCGTGATGGCGATACCCAGCGGTCTCCTTGCTGACCGGATTGGCATCCGGAAGGCTGCCGGAATCGGTGCGATTATAATGGCTGTTGGAAGCCTGATGCGAGGCATGGCCACAAGTTCGGCGGCTCTTTTTGGATTTACTTGGCTCTTTGCGGTGGGATTCGTTTTGGTGTACCCCAATCTGGCCAAGCTTGTGGGTGCCTGGTTCCCGCGAGAAAAGATTGGTCTGGCTACGGGTATCTACTCGACCGGGATAGCTGTTGGTGCTACCCTTCCCTTTATCATCACGATACCGCTGGTTTTGCCGATAACCAATACTGTTCAAGGTGTTTTTCTTATCTGGGGTATTCCGGCGGCAGCGGCGGCTATCCTGTGGTGGGCTGTTGTGAAAGAACCACCTTACACCCGTATTCAACGTCAGCAGGTGGGCATTGTTAGTAGGTCGTCTTTCTCGGTACTCAGGAACCGCGAGCTCTGGTTGGTGGCTCTCCTGCTCTTTGCTAACTGTTTCCATTTCTATATATGGGCGGGGTGGACACCGGCGTTGATGATGTTGAAAGGGGCAACACCCGAGCTGGCAGCGCTTATGGCCTCGGTTAGGGGCTGGGTAAGCCCGCTGGCTATTTTCCTTATGCCGTGGGCTTCCTACAAGGTTGGGTTAAGGAAGCCATTTATCTGGGCTTCCGCTATTTTGATGGCTTTGGCGTCGTACAGTGCAATATATATCACTCTACCCTGGGGATGGCTGCTTATGATTGCTATCGGCATTCCACTGGGTGGTACCTTTTCCATGACACTGGCACTCCCGGCAGAGTTAGCGCAGCGGGAGTCTATCGGGGCGGCAAGCGGGATGGTGCTTTCTATTGGCTATTTAGGGGGGCTCAGCGGTCCGTGGCTAGCCGGGTATATTTTTGACATTACCGGCACTCTAAACCTGGCTTTCGCGGTTCTTGTGGGCATGGCGATAGTGTGGGCTTTGATTGCCTTTATCATACCGGAAACTGGCTCCGGGGCTGGGCACAGGAAATGATGAAATGGGCCGGCGAAGTGCGGGTGGCCGCTATCAGGCAAAGCCGGTGAAATGTGCCTGCCAGGATTCAAGTGGTGCCCTATCCATATTCAGTTCACTTTGCCCGCGTTCCAAGCTGTCCGGTGGCGTTGAATAGCCCTTAGTGGGTTCCTCTGGTGGTGGAGGCGGTTCATATTGCCAGATAGCTATACCGAGACAAACAGAGAGCAGTGCCAGAGCCAGTGCGCTGACCAACCACGGGTTATAACGCCTGAGCAGGATATTTGTTCCGATGATAATTATCAGTACCGGCCAGAAACGCCACAGGATTCCCCATAGGCTCCAGGGAATGACATTGAGGTTCTGGAGGAGAAAAACTGCCCCCAGAAATAACAGGAAAATGCCCCATAGAGGGGCCTGGTATTCTCCCCTTGGCTTTGGCTCAGACACAGCTACTTTCTCCTGGCGGTTAATACAATTAGGACGCCCACGGCTACAAGAATAAGGGGCCAGAGATTACCCCAGTGAAGCCACCAGAACAGATTGAAGCTACCGAGTAAGAGAAGGATGCCAACAACAATGAAAACAAGGCCAAGGATGTTGCGGCTACGCTGGTGAGTCTTGGCGGCCGCTTCAGATTCGTCTTTTTCTTGCACAAAGGTGGAACGGATTTCACGTCCTAACTGGCTGGCCGTTTCCTTTATTTCCTCCACATTTTCCCTAATGGTCTCTTTGGTTGCGGTAGCCGCCGAGCTTTCCAGCGGGACAACAATCGCCAGAATTATATAGGCCAGGATACCCAACCCGTTAGCAAATATGAGTAACACGGCAATTATTCTGACAATGGTGGGATCAATGTCAAAATACTTTGCCAGACCGCCGCATACACCCCAGATCATCCGGTCGCTTCGACTGCGATAGAGTCTCTTTTCCATGGCCCCTCCCATAGTCATAATAGAGTTGGCGGAACTCGTATACTGGAATTATATATCAGGGCAAGTCATGTGTCTATTATGTGAACTGACCAGTCTATTGGCGGCTTGCGGGCACGATTGGCAAAGTGCTGCGAAGAATCTGAGGGATTAGATTTCTTCCAGGGCTTCTCTTATATCAGGCACCTCTTGTGTGAGCTGGTCTAAAGAGATCTCCTCTCCGGTTATGCGGAAGGCCCTCCTGGTTGATGGTGAGACGATGACCACACCAAGCGGCTGCTTGCTACCCAGGAAGGAGAGCCCGCCGTAGCCATGCCAGTAGTTCAGCGAAACCCTCGTCACCGGAATCAGAGTTACCCCGGCGACGGTCACGGGCTTGGCGATGTTTACTTCTTTTTTCTTTTCCATTTCGTCAAGACCAGAGTCTTGATCACTCTTATCGTGGCCAGTGAGAAGACAAATCTCAGGAAAGGTGTGGCCACCTTGATGGGGCGCAGTCTCAGTGTTCCGTGTAGATAACCTTCGAAGACAGCCTCATCGTCAAAAGAGGGCTGTACTCTTATCTCACAGGGGAAGGCGGAACTGAGAAAGACGGTAGCGGGCCCGACAAAAGCAAAGAGAAGCCCCGTGTCCGCCGGGTTATCAAGTCCCACCCTGAAGTTCGCCCCGAACTCTTTAATCTTGAGGCAACGGAGGATGCCTTTCAGTAGGCCGCTCACTTGCTTTAGCAGACCTCTGGTCCGCAGGATGTCAAATACGGCCCTTGCCCTTATCTTTCTTGCTCTGGGTTTCCGCCTGACCGCAGGCCGTTTCTCTTCGGGCTTCTTCTTTCTTCTTGTTATTTCCTTACTCACCAGACCAAAGAGCCATGCCAGCCGAACCATTGGCTTTCCGGGCACATCAACATTGAGCCTGATGTCAAGCGGTACGCAGAGAAGGAGGACGATGAGCGCCGCTAGGCTAGCCAGAGCAGCGACGGCCCACAACTGCTTCTATCCTTCCTTTTTTCGTTCCCCCCATTTTTCCATGCATTTCTCCATCATCTGGGGTATTGTCACGCCTATCTTTTCTATCGCTGTTGCTATACCTCCCCTGATTGACTCAATCCTCACGCCCTCTTTATCGATGATGACCACGGCGACAGGTCTGATGCAGGCACCACCCCCGGCGCCACCCCCGGTACCTTCCCCCTTTTGTTTTGCCTCCCCCTTACCAGAGCCACCTCCGGCGCCGAAACCAAAGCCGATACCCACCAGTGGAATCAGGGTCTTATCTTCGACAGTTATTGGTTCCCCGACGACGGTTTTGGTGCCCAGCACCTTCTCAATTTCCTCGAGGGCTGTCTTGACCAGGCTGGCTACTTCATCCATGGCTATCCACCTCCTTTGAAAGTGTCGGCGGTTAATTTTCCGCAGCAAATACCGGGCTAATGTGATAGTAACATCACCATGGTGTGGAGTCAATAACTCGTTGCTGCCGGGGGGCTATCTACGTAGGCTGGGCTTACCTTTAGCGGCTTGTGGTGTTAGAGCTCTGTAGCGGAGCATCTGGTAATCCCGGCGGACTAGCGGGAGGAGAGGTCTTTCACCGACCAGCTGTTTTGGCTCCGTTAGCTTATCCTTTCTGAGCATGGCGTACAGTAGTACCCCCACGTCCCGAGTATCCCCGATGGCTTGAGCCCCAATCAGACGTCCTTGGAAAAGGATTAGCCGCAGGTAGTTCTTATAACCTGACCGCTCAATTGTCTCAATATCTTGCCGTTGGCTGACGTTGGCTCCGGTGCTGCCGAGAGATGCCGCGTGAGTATCGAAGATATCGAGGCTGGTGATGTTTATTGAGCCGGGGTAGATTTTGGCAACTCCACAGCAGTTATATCCTGCTACCCGCCCCTGCTCCCGGGCGTTGTGCCACAGGAGGCTTAGAGTAGGGTTGCCGGTGACCGAGTCTTCGGCTTCCACACAGTCGCCGCAGGCGTAGACGTCGTCCAGGTTGGTCATCATCCGGTTATTAACGCTGATGCCCCCTGACCTGCCTGTGCTCACCCCTGTCTGTCGGGCCAGCCCGGTATCTGGTCTCATACCGACGGCAACGATTACCATGTCACATTTTATCCTGTGTTTGGTGGTATGAACGCCTTCTACCTTACCGTTGCCAGTGATACGGGTGACACTCTCATCGGTGAGCACCCTCATCCCGTGCTGCTCAAGGATATCTCTCAGCAACGAGGAGGGCTTGTCATCAAATATCCGGGGCATGATTCTACCGAGTAGCTCGATGACATAGACGGTAACCCCCTTTTTGCCTAAAGCTATCGCCGTCTCGATGCCTATGGGACCGGAGCCAACTATCACCGCTACCCGGGCAGTGGTATGGCGGATCTGGTCAGCGTCGTCCAGCGACTTCAGGGCGAAGACCCCGTCGAGGTTGATGCCTTCGATGGGAGGTATTATCGGCTTGCTGCCGGTGGCAAGGACGAGCTTGTCATAAGCCAGGCTCTTATGGTCTAGAAATACCCTCCTGGTCTCCGGGCTAATCTGCCTGACTTTCTGCCCCAGGGCCACCTTGATTCCCTCTCGTGAGTAGTCCCGTTTGGCCCGGAGAAAGAGCTTTTGTCGCCTGACTTCCCCGGCAAGGTACTGGGGCAGCGCACAGGCCGAATAATGGGGGTGCCTTTCCTCAGAGATGATGGTGATGTCAGCCTGAGCGTTAAGTCGCCGGATTGTAGAGCTGGCGGTATTGCCGGCAATCCCGTTTCCGATAACAATGACCTTCATACTAACCATTCATAGATTGCCGCAGCGGCCATGGGTCGCTGGATTTGGCGGCTCAAGTGACTGGTATGAGGACATACTTTCGCCCTGATTCGTAGAGCTTCCGGGCGAAGTCAACTTGCCGCTCTTTATTGATTTCGCTGTCGTCAACATACCTTAGTGCACCGGTGGTGCAGAACCTGGCACATGCCGGGTCACCGTCGCACAGGTCACAGGTGATCACCTTCTTGGTAACCGGGTCGACCGCCGTGGCCCCGAAGGGACAGAGGACAACGCAGGTCTTGCACCCGATACAACGGTCATAGTCGATGGTGGTTCTTCCGATGTCTTCGTCATGGGACCGGGCGTTGGTCGGGCACATGGCGATGCACGGTGCATCTTGGCACTGGTTGCAGACCACGGGGACATAAATACCTTCCCATTCCCATTTCACGATTCTTATTCGACTGCGAGCCGGGTTGCTTACTCCCTCGTGCTTAACAGAACACACCAGCTCACACAACCGGCAGCCGGTGCATTTTTCATAATCTATGGCTAACACTTTGGCCATCAAAGAGTCCTCTCTGGCGGGGCTGCGTTACTAGAGCATATGGGACGGCTCGTTATCAATACCGAGCCTTTTTAGCGTCTCTGGGGTCGGAACCCCGTTCTCATCCCAGCCATGGTAGTCATAGTAGTCGTCGAGCATCTGCCTAAACTTCTCTCTATTGATTGTTTTCCCCTGGACGCCGGGGATACCGAGTCTGGTTGGCTCGTCGAAGTAGCGGTCAACCAGCCAGTCATCCTTTCTGGTTAGCCCTTCACGGATATTAAATAACCGCTCGATATTGTAAGCTCGCTCTGCGACCGTCCATATATCCCGTGGCGACATCTCCAGGCCGGTATTGTAGTACAGGAGCCGTGACCACTCTTCGAAGTTGGGCAGGGTTGCCCCCAGGAAGGTGGTGTGATATTTGCAGATGCCAAGGCAATCCACTGCCATATAGCACATCTCCTGCCAGAAGACCGGCCACGCCTTGCCCTCGTAGTCCCGGTAGTCTGAGGTCAGTGGCCCGTCGTAAGGAACTGGCTGGCTGTATATCTTGCGCAGGACAGGCTCCGGGAGGTGGTACAGGTCGATGGCGGGGCGGCTTCTCAGGTGGTCAGAACCTCTGGAGGCAGTGGCGATACCCAGAGCCAGGGATGGTGTCGGTCGCTCATCTGAGTGGAGGTTGCTCATGCCCTTGACATGGACTAAGTAGTTGATTGAGCCCCTGCCTATTTTCTCGGCGGCTCGTAGCGGCCCCTCGGCAAGGATGTCGCCCAACCCTTCCCTGCGGGCAATGCGGTGGATCATCTCAATAACCGCCTCATCGTTACCAAACCTTAGTTCCAGACCGTCAGTATCCTTGTTGGTGAGTATCCCTTTCTCATAGAGTTCCATCGCCCAGCTAATCAGGCTGCCTGTCTCCAGGGTGTCCATGCCATACTTGTTGACCAGATGGTTACCGACCAGAATAGTCATCGGGTTTTTGCACTCGACTTCCCCGGCCCAGCATCCCAGCGAGGTGTACTCAGGTCCTTCCTCGTAGACCCCGGCGTAGGGGCCTTCAGGTATGACATACTTACCCCGGCAGTGTACCTGGCAGCCAAAACAGGCTGTCATGCCGACGGAAAAATCCTCGAGCCGCTCCGGCTCAACATCGTCGGCGTTCTCCAGTTGATTCAGCTGAAAGTTCCTCACCCGGATGAGGCCTTGGCTGTTGGTTGCCCCCCAGATAAAGGGTGTGCCCAGTCTGCCTTGCTCCCGGGATACCTTGGCCGAGACGATTTGACTGATTACCCGGTGGTCGTAGTCCAGGGCCTGGGCGGGGTGGGCTATCTTGATATCCATCGTGCCCCTGGCGGCAACCGCCTTGAGGTTCTTGGAGCCGAGGAGGGCACCCATCCCTGACCTGCCCCCGGCGTCCTTAAGGCCGGTCATGACACTGGCAAACCTTACCCGCTTTTCTCCTGCCGGCCCGATGGTCAGGATTTTGATATCCCGGTCACCCAGTTCGTCTCGGATAGCCTGCTGGCTTTCGGTAACTGACCTACCCCAGAGGTTACTGGCGTCTCTTATCTCGATTTCGCCATTGTGAATCCACAAATAGACTGGTTTTGCGGCTTTACCCCTTATTACCAGATGGTCAAAGCCAGCCCATCTGAGCTCAGGGGCGAAGAAGCCACCCATATTGGTGCTGCCGACAAAGCCGGTGAGGGGTGACTTGCCCCCGATGTGGGTTCGTGCCGAGGCTGAAGCCAGAGTACCCACCAGAATACCGGCACTTATCAAAGCCACATTATCCGGCTCGAGAGGGTCAGTCCCCGGCTTTATGTGGTTATACATCAGGTACATGTCCAGCCCCCGGCCCCCGAGGAATAGCTGCCGCATCTTGCGCGGGATGGGTCTGATTTCAATATCGCCACTGGTGAGGTTAATATAGGCTATCTTTCTGTTTAGAGCCATCGCTATTTCGTTCTCGTCCGCTTTTGCTTATTCTTTGCTTCTCCGGCTAACCGCCGGTTTACCTCCCAGACCGGGCCTCTTATCCGGGGTATATCAGGCGATACCCAGAATACCCGCCACTCAAAGCTACAGTGGGGACACTTGTATGTTTTGGTCCCCACCGGTGGGCTGACCCTTTCAAAGCAGTTTAAGCATCTGAAGGCGCCGATACTCCTGCCTCTGGCGAGGCTCTCCACGGTTGAGGTTGTGTCTTCCTCCAAAGTGGCTTCCCCCTGTAGAGAAGGCTTATCTCAGCGGGATATCTGAGGATTACAATACAATTATACTATAATCGCTTTAATGAAGGCCAATTCCCCCACTGAATAGGCCATCGCCTCGCCTCATAATTTACGGGTGTTTATCAATGGCTCTGCCAGTTATTTGTTAGCTGGATTAAAAGAGGGTGAGGTGGTCAAGAATCCTTATTTTGGGCGGTCACCTTACATGTGGTATAATTTAGCTTGGGGTCATGGCGGTAAAAACGGTAGCTACTAACCGCAAGGCTTATCATAATTATCATATCGGGGAAAGTGTCGAGGCAGGCCTTGTGCTTGCCGGCACCGAGATAAAGTCAATCCGTGCCGGCAGGGCGAATCTGGGTGATGCCTATGTAAGGGTTGAGGGTGGTGAATTATGGCTGGTGAATGCCCATATTGCTCGCTATGAGGCTGCCAGTTACCTTAGCCATGAGCCGACACGCCCTCGCAAGCTATTGCTGCACCGCAAGCAGATTGATAGCCTGGTGAGCAAGGTATCGGAGCGGGGCTTTACACTGGTGCCCCTCCGACTATATATTAAAGATAGCAAAGCCAAGGTTGAGGTGGCGCTGGCAAGAGGCAAGAGGCTGTATGACAAGAGGGAGTCCATAGTCCGCCGTGAAGTGGAGAGAGAAATCGGGCGAGCGATGAGGAGGCAAAAATCTTAAGGAGGTGGTTTACACCCGGGATATATTTATGTGGGGACGCGTGGCTTCGACAGGGGAGGTATGCTGCAGGATTGCAGGCTGAGGTGCCACTGCCCTCATAAAACAGGTGGCAAAAGATAACTGGCGAACCTGAATTCGCTTTTGCAGCCTAACTAATTGGGCTGCACATCCAGCCCGACCTTTCCTCAATGGGTTGGGATTGGGTGCCGAGGAATTGAGGTGCTACCCCCCGGACGTCGATAAGGGAGGTGTAAGCATTATCGACTGGCTTGGCTAAACTCGGTCAGCAGAGGCTAGCCAGGCGAGACAAAAGAGCTGACTAAGCTTGTAGTAGATTCTGGGTGGCTTCCTCTGGACGGGGAGTTCGACTCTCCCCCGTCTCCACCAGAAACACAGCCGAGCCTTCAGGCAAAAGGTCTGAAGTGTTCGGCTTGAGCAAAAATGGGACAGCTGGGAGACATAAGATAATGGATACTTAGGGGCTTGCTCCTGCTCTCCTGAAGAAGTAGAGTAACGATTGAAAAGGAGCAGGACTATGAGCCAGGAAATAGACAGAATCTGGCAGGCTGAAGCCAGGACCCAAGAAACAAGGCAACTGATACGGGACATCATATCCTTAAAAGTGGGGGTAAGCCAACACCATGTACGTTGTCCGCCACGGTGCTTTTCATCAACACCACAGCATCGCCAACCAGAATGATCGCTGTTTGGTGCCCAGCATCCAGCGCTCCATTGGCCATAATAAATGGAAAGGTCGCCTTGGTCGGGTCTTCACTAGCGTGCAGTCCAATGAAAAGTTCACTTGCCATATCCCTCCTCCTGGTTCAAGCATTATGACAATCTTAGCTTACGACGGGTTGAAAAGTCATAAAATCGATAGCCAAAAAGTAAAAATTTATGACATTTACTTATATGGAATCACCTAGCTCAGGTAAGAAGACCATCCCTAAACCTACTGATTTGGGCGACCATCCGATTTAGAGTCGGGGTGAGTGGTATGAAGCTCAAGGTAGTTTTCGGAGTATAGATCGTTGGATGAGAGTGACCTTAACTTCCCTTACTTGTTGGTAATATGCAAAAGCGTGTAGCTGTTCTTTTTGGCAACTATGTCCCTTTTAATGATCTGCGACCGCCTTCCGGATGCATTTCAACCACCAGTGCCAAGATTTGGCTGCTACTGATTCGCTTTCCTGCAAAAGCAGTGGGTCTACTTGTTTTGTAGTAAACCGGCGCCACTGCCGCCAAATTCCTGACCATGCTTCAGTGGGCACTTCTGCTCGAGCCAATTCCAAACGTTGATAAACATTCAGTAAGAAGTCTAGAAAAGGACGAAAGTCCAATTTCTGTAACTGGGCCTCCTTCATTACCTTTTTGTTCCAGCTTTCGACTACAAACCTATGGATGCTCCACTCCATATTATGCCGCCCAAGCTCCTCCCGCCAATAGGATAGATTGACCCGACTCACATCCCAGGCGCCATCAGGGCACAATGAGGGCTTCACGATTATTTCTTCTCCAGCGAAAGTAAGGGGATACGCCTGACAAGAAATTGGACGGGAGGAGTAAATACCACAGCGAACTTCGTGGGTTGGCAGGTCCAAAGCGAAAATGCAGGGGTGGGTATTATCTGTTCCCTCTCTCACGTTGAGTACCATATGATAAGTGCTCGCCGACCTGTCAAGCCCAAAGTCGTACGGACCAAAATCATCACGGCTCCTCTCATCTCGTCGAGCGAAAGCGACAAAGACCGTAGGTCTGATTTGCAGCGCACTGGCGATTCTCCAGACATCATAACCGCACAGGCCCACTAAAAGGTGTGAGCAGCAACCCCGGAGACAAGCCACGCACGGATTGTTTTCGGCCTCCCGAGGTAGTATCATCATAGGCTCTTTCTGCCTTAATAGAACAGTATGCATCTAACACCCCCTGTAGTTACGCCCCACCTTCCCAGACAATATCTTCACACCTAACCAGAACCAAGACACCGGGCAGAATCATGCTCCATTCACGGCTTGCCTCTCGTAATCCTGTTGCCACCCTCTCAGGTCGGTTTGTCGTTGGCTCCCTTCCATCTATGTGACCATTTACAGGCGATGGTACAACACCCAAGCTACCGCAGTCTGGTCATCACATGAGGTAACCTCTGTTACTCCACCAAGACGGTTCCAGAACCGAAACAATCCTCCGATAAGAATTATATGATAGCACATCGCTTATTGATTTTGACAATGAATGCGTCGGTACCGGATTCGACAAAGGGACGCCTTATTTATACTGATAAAAAGGTGCGCTTGGTCTTGCGCCTAAACCTTTATAGCTGAAACACTATCTCAATAAAGGAACCTTAATTAGCAGTATATCAAATGTCGTCTGAATGTTGTAGAATTTTCACTACATTTTGTGATCGTTCATATAAAAAGAGACTCGATGTTTTTAGTGCACCGAGTCTCTTTTCTATTTGTTCTAATGAAGAACTCTGCCTTCCTTCAGCAATACCAGAAACCGGCTTGCCAATAATAACAACAAGGTATAGGCATGTCCGTCTACTGGTTACCCATTGTCCTCGGTCGTCTTGATGACGGCAACCGGGATGTCAGATTGATAGAAGGTAACGGGGTAGCTTTGATATGGGCACCGGCAGGTCCTGGCTGGTACGAACACTATTACTCCTGGAACGATATTGCTTTTTATGGTGTGCCGCCAGTTGGTTTTGGCGAAAAGCCGGGCTACGAGGACAGGGACGCTACTCTAGCAGATATGAATACGACCGGCCTCTGTGTATATTTGGGCGAAGACGGACTAACAATAATGGATGAGCCTCAGTACATCTGGCGTATGCCCACTGTTGATGAGATTGTCCGATCTCTGGTCCGACATAGTGGAAACGCCGGATGCACCTGGGATGGGAAGTAGGAACGAACTAATTGCCAAATCTCGCCTGATAAAGAGACTCCGCTCTGGGCGTCTGACTGGTCACCCATCTACTACTGGGCGGCTGACGAGTACGACGTGCATCAAACCTATTATGTTAGCTACAATGGTAGAGTAAATAACCAACCAAAGTCATGGGGAAACCAGCGACACGGATACCGCTTTGTGCGTGAGCCTTGAAGACAGCCTGCAATGTTGAGGGTAGTATCAATTAATCCGACTTCAGAGAATGCTACCTCCTTCAAACAAGGCAATAATATGGAGAACATATGAGGGATTTACTTGAGAGATGCCTATTTGATATTATTCAATACGGCTAGGAGGCTAGCTATGGAACAACCCCAAAATGCTGATGATTTGAAGAGAGAGATTGTTACGCAGATTGCCGAGTTATCTAAGTTTCTCGGAATGATGCCTAGCGATGTTACTACAGTACAAAAAGCTAGGTAGGCACATCTAAAACTATCCGTTTTCGTTGGCAAGGCATTAGATATACCCATGCCATAACTTCACTGTGACTTCTATCTACCCTCCAACCTGAATGACATAGCACTTGAAAACCGTTGGTAGTGTTGGCAGCAGCAACATGTATTGTTCTATCTGCATAATTATGCTTCTGTTTCGTCATAATAATGCCGGTATGTGCTTTCCTGCTTCATCCTCTTCACTCCATCTAAGTTGACTAACCTTACGCTTTGTCTCGGCCTCAATCATAAATCTGTTTGATTTATCGTAGAATTCCTTCACCCCTTCCATATTATGAAGGCCGGACAGAATAATGGTAACACCAATTTCTGTCCCTACAGGATAGTCACCATTCCTTATAATGGCATTGGGGGCTACACTTCTAAGTGAATCACCGAGTTCCTTGACTAAGTCCATATTCATTTCATTGGCAGGTGCTGACAACAGATATAATGCTCGGCTGGCATTGACGGGGTCACACATAATTGACAAATCATTCAAAGCTTGGTCCATCGCCTGAATTCCCCGGTGGCTTTCGGTACTTTTGGTCAAGAAATTGCCATTTCGCCCGAAGGGTAGGTTGATTCTAGTAGATACTGATTGTCCATAACCAATCGTTGTCCAACCAGTAAAGGTCTGCAGTATATCCCCAGCATCAAGAACTCTGGTGCCGATGCGTCTTCTTTTTTTTTCTTCACCAGCGCAAAGCAGGTCATAAAATGGTTCAACAACCAATGTATTAATCCTGCCTACGTTGTTTTTCAGAGAGAAATCCCTTTTTATATATCGTTGATTGTCTACCAGGATTACTGCATCGGCTACGAAACTTACCGTTTTAAGACAAGTGGCAGTATTATAGGCCGTCCTTTCCTCGGTGGTTTCTTCATGCTCAAAAGGCAGCACAATAAGATTGTAAACCGGTTTATCTCCAAAACGCTCCTTTATTCGTTGTGTAGCAAATCCGATAGCACCTGATCCCGTACCGCCAGCAGCTCCAGCGATTAGTAGGAAGGCATCTGTCTCGTGAAAATGTGGACTAGATCTCAAGGAATCAAAAATCTTATCATTGTCTTCTTTGATTATTTCAAAAGCCAGTTCGTTTATCTTGCCAACACCATGATCACTGGTCTTTCCGGTCCCTATAAGGATCCTGTGCTGATAATCAGGCCTTATATTCTCCAGCCCACTTAAATCAGCCGCATCCGTATTGACGGCAAACGTTCCCGTTACTATCTCGATCCCGCGTTCGCGGCATGCTCTTTTGCCCAATCGATCAAATTCATCTGCAATTCCACTACCACATTGCCCAAACCCAATTACAAGCAGCTTCATCTAACTACCTCCCGACCGTAAAATAATGTAATTCTTTCCTGAAATCCGTTGAGTGCTGGCCTACATATATTGAATCTGCATAATAGCTCACTCATCTTGATACATATATCCCTCCTTGGCATGCGGTCCTTGTTGCATCACCGTTTTCAATTCCTCTTTCTAGACGCAAGTCCTCCCATTGACCACGCTGCATGACGCTTCTCATTTCATCAGTAGACCGAATTGTATCCTCACTCATAAAAATGAATCGGGCACCCGTTTCCAAGTGTTTCTATCGCTTATGAAGCTTGTGATCATCTCCGTGCTATATGTTATTGGCTACTGTTTACTTGTTGCGATAGACAACATCTTCCACAAGACATTTATTGCTATTATTACAGTAACAGTCATAAAACGATGATGTAATAACCCGAAAGGCACAAAGTCACCTGAGAATTTGGTACCATGTATTGAAGTACCATAATTAGATGAGAAATAATCAGTCTATCCTCGGCCTCACTCTACCTATAGAAAGCACTGAACTCTTTAGGTCTCTCTAACATGGTATGCAGCCATCGATACATTACAATAAACAGTGAAGTGAAATGTGAGTAAAAGAGGTAAAGCCTACACCGCCACAGGATAAAGCCCTGCAGAAAATATTGAAGATATGATTTCAACTCTTCCCCGTCTCCACCAAAAGGGTTGCCTTTTTGCCTATTGACAAATCCACATAAAGCTATATAATAAGGCTCCAATATACCGAAGATACCCAAAAAACTGAACATCTGTGGATGATAAATAAGGTATGGGCCTGGAGGGTAGAATCGGTGACTTCCCGTAGGGTACCGTTATACGGGCGCTAAAGCACAATTTATGGGAATTATATTCTTGGTTTGGTTGGGGGCTTGGTTGTGCGCGCTACTATAGAA
>CAZNSC010000013.1:0-37586 GCA_964575695.1 uncultured Dehalococcoidales bacterium | reverse complement strand
GAGTGGGAGAGGGAGTGGGACTGGGGGCCGGACTGGGTGTCGGAGTGGGTACCGGAGTCGGCGTTGGTGGTGTCGGCGTCGGAGCCGGTGCCGGCGTAGGGGTTGGCATCGGAACGGGAGTCGGGCTGGGTACCGGTATCGGAACCGGCACTGGAGCGGGAGCGGGTGTGGGAATAGGGCCGGGAGAAGGCGTGGGCGCCGGAGTTGGGGTGGGTGTTGGTAATGTCGGTGTCAGGGTTGGAGCCGGACTGGGCGTTGCACTGGGTGCGGGTGTCGGTGCCGGGCTTGCCGGAGATAAGGAAGTGCAAGCCACGGCGAATAAGGTGGCTAATAGTAGAAATGCGAGTGACAACTGTTTCACCTTCTGTGCTCCTCTTATCCGTGGACTGTTGACTCTACCTTGAGTTACGGCAGTGCTTCGGGTTCAGTGTAGCCCATGATAATTTCATAGTCAATAGCCTGAATGGGTGAAACCGAGGTGGCAACCGTTGCCATGGCTAGACCCGGTGATGAAAATTGATGCCGGATTATTGATAATCATACTGTTTTTTTCCGACGGTGCGCGATGAGTTCGAATCAGGCATATTGACGGCATGGCGGAAACTTGATAATATATCGGCACCGGCCAGTTCGCACAACAGGGCTGACCGGGGGCATGGGGGACATCAGCGCTTTGAAGTACTGCTAGATTCGGCAAGTCAGGAAAGCCAATGCGGGCTCGCATTGGCTTCAAGGACAATCTATGAAAGGAGTGCCAGAGCAGATGGTATTTAATGACAATCGGGAGTTTATAAATGCCCTGGAGGAGAGTGGGGACCTGGTTCGTGTCAGCCGTGAAGTGGATTGGGATCTGGAGGCAGGGGCAATACTACGAATGGTCTCCGAGATGCGCAAACCGGCCCCATTTTTCGAGAAGATCAAAGACTATCCCGCAGGTTATCGCGTTTTTGGCGAGCCCCTGGGAACCTATCGACGGCTGGCTATTGCTATGGGGTTGGCCCCCGATACTCCTTACGGGGAAATCAGGGTGGAGTACGAGCGCCGGTTGGGGAGTCCGGTAAAGCCGGTTGTGGTCAGGGATGCCCCGTGCAAGGAGAATGTGGTTACCGGTAACGATGTTGACCTGTTCCAATTCCCGGCGCCGATGGTTCATGAAGGTGATGGCGGTCGTTATATCGGAAGCTGGCATGCCATAATCTGCACTGATCCGGGCCGGGATTGGACTAACTGGGGAATGTACCGCTTGATGATTCTCAATTCAAAGCATCTGACCGGGCTTTGTGAGCCGTATACTCACCAGTATGATATCTTCAGTCGGCTCTATGCGCCGAAGAAGAAGAGTATGCCGGTGGCCATAGCTATCGGAATGGATCCGATTTGCTCGATGATGAGCGCCTCACGCTCGTTCGGGCGGCGGAGCGAAGTAGACCTAGCCGGGGCGGTGCGACAGGAGCCGGTGGCGCTGGTGAAGTGTGAGACCAGTGACTTATTGGTGCCGGCACACTCCGAAATAGTGCTGGAAGGTGAAATGTTGTTCGGTAAGACAGCAGTCGAAGGCCCCTTTGGGGAATATACGGGCTATCGTTCCGATCCGCGAGAGTCTAGGGTGGTGTATCGGATAGAGGCTATCACCTATCGCAGTGATCCCGTTCTTACCATGACCTGCATGGGCACGCCGGTAACGAGCGACACCGTGGTCAGAAGCATGGACTATGAGTTGTTAATCAAGCGGATTTTGAGGATGAACCGGATTCCGTTCACCGACGTCCATGTTCCCCTGGACTCGGCGACGCTGATGGCGGTCGTGGGGGTTAAGTCCAATTATAAGGGTGCTGCCAATCAGATTGGGCATGCCTTTGCTGCCGCCCAGATGGGTGTCTATAAGGTAATTGTGGTCGAGGATGATGTTGATGTTTTCAACATGGCCGAGGTGTTTCACGCTCTGGCATCAAAATGCCATCCGACCCGGGGGATATGGCTCTATGAAGATGCCGTGGACCCTTCACCGTTGAACCCGTTCCTGAGTCCGGAGGAGAGAAAGTGGCATATTGGGGCAAAGGCGGTATTTGACTGCACCTGGCCTGTGGAATGGGAAGGTGCGGTTCCTGGCCGGGCTTCATTTAATGAAATGTATGGCCAAAAGATAAAAGACAGAGTGGTAGAGAACTGGATGAATTACGGCTTCAAGTAGACTGTGAACATCTGTGCTGAAGGAGTGACAAGATGAGCAAAGAATACGATACATTTGTCAACAGCCTGGATGAGCTTCCTGATGGTGAGGAGTGTCGGATCGTTGTCAGGGACTTGGCTCCGGGTCGGCACAAATATAATTCAATCTATGTAAGGGCGCTGGTATCCAGCTCTACAGAGAAAGTGCCGGAAGCGGATACACTGTGGGTCAGGTCAGAGCTGGGCCGACTGTACCCGCAGCCTTGGAAGATCAAAGTCATCGAGCAGCTGGACTATTTATAGCAAGCGCAACAAGCAGATGACCACTGGTAGTGATAGAAGCGTTTGATTGTGGCTATTAATATCGTTTCTTGTTTCTTTCCTGGGCCTGATGGTCGGGGCTCACCAACCATGGTTCACGGGTGGAACCTTTTCTTGAGGATTTGTGACCCCGTTTTCAGATAATCGAATGCTCTCTCACTGCTCGCTCTTCGAGCGATAGGTTGCCTCCTCTTTCGTCCCGATTTTTTTCTTCTCATCGTCGGTGCGGGTTTATCCTTGACAGTTGGACAGAACATAATCTCATAACATTTCAGTAGCCGCCTGACGATTATTGGACACCAATATTGACAGAAGTCCACACATATATTATAATTGCTAAACACTACAGGAGATGAAACCTTACTCGATGTAGCCTTCAGACAGGAGTCGGTATCTTTGAGTCTCCCGGTTGTACTACTAGCGGTGTCATGGGGCAGCCCAGCTGTTATCAGTTGTTATTTGTTATTAATGAAGGAGCGAAGTGAATAGGACAGTCAGTATCGTCATACCAGCACTGAATGAAAGGGATGGCATAGCCAGGACAATCGGAGCGGTTCCAAAACGGCAGCTTGAAATGATGGGCTATGAAGTCCAGATTCTGGTGGTGGATAACGGCTCGAATGACGGAACTGCGGAACTGGCGAGGGAGTCGGGAGCCGAGGTCGTCTTTGAGCCAAGGCGTGGCTATGGCAGAGCCTACAAGGCAGGGTTTGCTCAGGCAAGGGGCGACATCATCGCTACCGCTGACGCTGACCTGACCTATCCGGTAGAAGACATTCCGAGGCTGGTGGCAATCTTGGAGGAGGAAAAGCTGGACTTCCTCACCACCAGTCGCTTTGCGCTGATGAGGGACGGTGCCATGTCGCGCAAGAATAGGGCGGGGAATACAATCCTGTCCCTAGCGGTTAGGGCTCTTTTCTGGCTTAACATGAGAGACCCGGAATCGGGCATGTGGGTCTTCCGAAAAGAGATGCTGGACAAGTCAAGGATTGGCTCAGATAAATGGCCGTTTTCCCATGAACTCAAAATAGAGGTGTGCCATTTTAATA
Source organism: uncultured Dehalococcoidales bacterium (assembly GCA_964575695.1). Taxonomy (GTDB): domain Bacteria; phylum Chloroflexota; class Dehalococcoidia; order Dehalococcoidales; family W111; genus CAZNSC01. The sequence continues at coordinate 34,047 of CAZNSC010000013.1, read as the reverse complement.
GGTGCCGCTGGAAGGAAGTGCCTATTGAATACAGGGCCAGGATAGGAGAGACCAAGCTGGTTGCCGGCTGGCAGGTTGGTCTCATCGACCTTCTCCACATCATCAAAAAGAGGGTTATCCGGTAAAGAAGAATGCCTGAGGTGGAAGTTACCGTATACTCTCCATGAACAGCGTCAGCACCCGAGTAAGAGCATAGCCTGCCTCCTGTTCTGTGCTGGTGAAAACCCCTGGCCTTTCTGACGGGTCTGTTTATCACATTTCATAATTCTCAACCCGGTCTCCTTTGTTAGGCCTGGCCTGATCAATCATACAGGCTGGTGTCGTCCCGGAAGACTATTTGAATTTCCTAATGAAGCTTGGCTTCAGACTGTATTATGCTGACGAGGTTCACCGGGAGATTATGCCCGCTGACGATAGAAACCGAGGTATCTGGATTAAAGAGGGAGTCTCTGTCGCCGGTTTTTGCCTGAGAAGCAGGCGATCACTGTGCCATTTTCACTGACGATTTGCGCAATCGAATTCTGTTCTAGAACACAAAACCTTGACCTGGGGCTTGCAGTCTGCAATCATAATTGATGTCTTTACCGCAGGGGGGAAGGCAATCCATGCCAGCTTTGTCGCCTGTGAGTGCCTGAAGGGGGGTGGTTGACGGTATTTGGCGCTCCAGTCGATAAACTGGCCGAGGAACGGAAGTATACCCTCCGCAGGCAACCGATTACCGAATCGTTGGCGGAGAGCTCAACCGTCAGCCTCTAATCTTAACAGGATTTTAACGTTTATGTGCTATTGTCTTCTGAAAAGGGAGTTAACCTGTTGCTCTTGAGGCGGGGGCAAGTAACCGCCATACACTGGAGTGGCGATGGCAAACGTGCTGAGTGCCGTATCTATCAGAGCCCGGTATATCCTGCGGCAGGATGGGTTGCTGCCCCTGCTCAAAATGGGATTTGTCTTTCTGGTGCAATATGTCTTCCGATACGGAACCTTCTATCTCTATGAGGGCACCATTGATGAGAGCCATGAGGCTGACTTCACACCGAAGATTCAGAATTTCACCTTTCACATAGTCTCTACGCGTCAGCAGGCCGATGACCTGGCTGCCGAAGGTTTTGACTGCCGTTCATATTCCATAACCGGGATGAAAAGACTGGACAAGCGGGCAGTTGCTTTTTGTATCTTGATCGGGCGGGAGCTGGCTCATGTAACCTGGGTGGCCATGACTCAGGAAGCCAAGAATGTCATTGACCCTATCCCTTACTCTGTGGACTTCTCAAACAAAGAGGTATGTGCTGCCGGTGCTCTGACGGCGGCAAAATACAGGAGGAAGGGTCTCATGAGGTATAGCCATTATAAGAGACTGCAGTTTCTGAGGGAAAGGGGAGCCACAAGATGGCGATTTGCAGTGGGTACTCGCAATACTGCCTCCCAGAGGGTGCAGGCCAGTCTTGGTAACAAAATATATGCCAAAGCCCGCTATCTGAGGATACTGTGGTGGGAATTCTGGAGGGAAACGCCTCTTATGAGCGGGCATGCCGATAACAGATAACCGTGCTGAATAGCCCGTATCTCAGCCAGAAAGAGCCATCACCACCCGGGTGTAGACGATGCCCATGAAAATGATGAGCAGTATCCAGGTAACGGTGGAAAGTCTGACTCTTAGCCTGCCCAATTTGGCGACCGCCCTTCCCTCGGCTACGGGCTGGCTTAACTCCAGAAAGATGAGCAGGGCGATGAGCACCAGGGCGGTAATGATGCTTACATTGAGTCCCATATCACTGCCGAAGGTGCTCTGGTAGTAGGTCATGGTGCTCACGGAGCTCATCACTGATGTCGAGAAGGAAGCAAAGCTAACGAAGCTCGACCACACCTGGGGTGGATAGGGTGGTGAGGAGACAACCTTCTCATGGTTGCCCAGTTCAGAATGGGTCCTGACCACGAAGTTGAGCTGCTCTCCCATCGGGAGAGGGTTCTCATAGGCATACTTGTAGGTCTTGGCGGAGCCCGGGGCTATGGTCGTAGCCCCCTCTTTGAGAAGCCTGCCACCGGCATAGAACTGGTACCTGGTGAGCGTTGCATGAGAGGAAGGGTTGTTCAGCCTGAAGGTGACGATTATGGGCTCATTTTCTCTGGGTGCCTGGGGAATGACGGCAATGCTCACCGGGTCTGAGGTGTCCCTTACTGTCAGCCAGAAGCTGACCAGGAGAAGTATCGCCAGCCAGAGTATGGCCAGCTTAAACATCGTGCCCCGGTTCTTATTTTGCTCCATTTTCCATCCCTCCCACCCGTATTCACAGCATGAATACATAGGGAAACACGGCGACCAGCATCACATTGTTTATCCCGTGGGCTACAATCGGCGCTACCAGGCTCTTTGTCTTCAGGTATAGGGCGCCCAAGATGAGCCCGGCGACGAAGACGAAGCCCAGCTCGGGGGCTGACCTCCAGGTGAGGTGCATCACCGCAAACAGGGCGGAAGCGCCGAATAACCCCCACTTCCAGCCAAAGGCCTGGGCGAGGTCTTGCTGAATCAGCCCACGGAATAGAAATTCCTCGGCCAAGCCAACGAACAGCAGCATGTATACCAGATCCCGAAAGAGGTACTTCAGCTCAAAGGTCGGGAAGCCGGGCATGGGACGGAGGATGGCGTATTCCATTGCTCCCAGTGGAATGCCAATCGCTATGCCTATCAGCGAGTATCTAAGCAGGTTTTTCTTGCTGAAGCCGATGATCTGCTTGAGGCTCAGGTTCTTCTGGTAGATGTGCCACAGGCAAAGTCCCAGAATGCAGGAATAGACTGCCGGCAGGAGATACTGCTGGTTGATGAAAAACCAGGGCAGTGACGAGGTGAACAGGATATAGAGCGGAATAAGGGCCAGCGACTCACCGCAGTTGGCTATCTTCTGGTCCAGCCGTACCATGGATAGCACCAGGTATATCGCAATAACCAGGGCAAGGGCGCTGACGATGCCGTAGGCTACATTCTGGTAGGCAAAGACATATTCACAGACGGCGACGGTCACGCAAATTACGGCGACGAACAGTGCCTGCCAGTGGCTGAGTGCTGTCCTCTTAGCTAGTTCACCCTGGCCTACTTCTCCTGTTGTCTGTGCCGGGCTGCTTTCCATGTCCTTATTTTAAATAATCAGGCTGCCTCTTTAAAGGGGGTAGCTGCCTCCTCTTCCTCATCCAGTAGTAAATGCCAAAGCAGAGGCCGCCAGCCACGATGGCAGTGATCACCGTGGGGAACTCAGGAATGGCCGATGACTCGACATTAAAGTAGTCGGAAGCGACGTAGTCCGGGTCGGCGATAGCGTCATCATAGCTGGTGGGAAGGTCAGTTGCCTGGCGGAGAATCACGGCGTGCCAGTCACCGGCTGATGCTACCCCTTGGTAGTCTGTAAAGTCGCATTCACTTACATCTAGGGTGCCTCCGGTAAAATCACTGTAGGTCTCGGTCTCCCTCAAAGTACCGCCTCCGTCGTAGTAGCCCACTTTCAGGGTGCCGCCGGGAATCCCCTCCCCCTTCATGTAAACATGGCTGGTGCTGCCGCTGAAGTTGTCCTCCTGAACCCACTGGCTGCTGTGTGACTCCCAGCTTAACAGGTCAATGTTCTCGTACAGGCTAAAGGTTTCTCCAGTTCCCGCTCCGTCAGGGTCACGGTACACGTTGACCGTCACCCGGTTGTTGCTTATGACAACATCGAAGTAGGTGAAGCCATCGCCGTCGCTGTCATTGCCGGCATTTCCGGCGTCGAGCTGCCAGACGTTGCCGTCACCGTTCTTGTCGCCCTGACGCTTGGAGTAGAAGTGGGTATGGGCGGTGAAGTAGGCCAGAACATCGTTGGCCTCAAGCAATGTCCAGAAATTGTCCCGATTGGTCTCGTACTGGTCCAGACTGTCGCCTATATGGCGGTTCTGGGGGAATGCCGGCTCATGACCAAAGACAAATACCAGTGGCCTGGTATTGGCATCCAGGTTGTCCGACAGCCAGTCATAGAGCTCGGGCACGATATCGCCATCTGTGCCTATGTCGCTGTCGGCTTCTGTCCCACCATTCCAGTACTCGTTGAGCGCCACGAAGTGGACTCTTCCGTAGTCCCACGAGTAGGTGGTCTCCACGCTGCCGGTGGGGCCGTCCTGGTTGGTGAAGTCCTTCAGTGGGGTTCGGAGGCTGTTGCCGTTGCTATACTCGTTTCGTATCCAGCTAATATCGTTGGTGTTGTCGATTTCATGATTGCCGATAATCGGGTACCAGAGAAAATCGGTGCCAAACTTGTCGTCGATAACGGCGCGATTCTCGGGAATTGTGCCGTCTATGTCGCCTGGAGATACATGGAAGACACCGGGGGCGGGACCGTCATTGATTGCCTGCAGGACGTTCCCAAAGTCTGTGTGGTAGCCGCGCGGGTCAGCCGTCACGGTGAAGTGGAAGTCGGCAGCGTTTGATGCCGGAGAATCGAGGGCAATCCAGTCGATGTTGGGGCCTCCGGTGGAGGTAACGGACTCCAGCTTTATGATGTTGTCCCCGGCGCTGAGGGAAACGTTTGTGCTTCGCGCTCTCCAGGCTGTCCAGGCGTCTGTGGGCATAAATGAAAGATTGCTGTTGACCACATCACCGTTGACGTATACTTTCATCGGCCGGTCGTCCGTAGTCCCGTTGGCGTACCTGATCACCAGGTTCTTCGTTGCTGCGGAAGCGGCACTAACGGTAATCTGGATATAGCTCCCCACCTCGTTGTCGAGATTGACATACGAGGCGCCGGTGAACCCTCTATTTGTGGTCTCTGTTACCGCATTATACAGGGTGCCGTTTTCTGCCTGGTATAACTGCCTCAGGTCGCTATATTTTGTCCTTTGCTGCTCGCTGGCAAACAGGAATGCCCCCTGACCGTGATTATCATTGGTTACCTGCGTTCTGTCTATATAATAGGAGTAAGGGCTGCCCACCCCGGTTCCCTGGCAGGTCCCGTAGAGGTTGGTCTTGCCCGTGCCGTCAAGCTCTATGTTGCTCAGAATCCCCTCATACCCTTTCTTAGCCGTGGTGTAGTAGTCGGCGCCGCTCACGTAGCCGGCGTCTATGGCTTTGGACAGGGCATAGGTGTACATGCACCCGCTGGACTCCTCTACCCAGTTATCGGTCAGGTTACCCTTATCAACGACCTGGTACCACAGGCCGGTTGTGCTGTCCTGGTATTCCTTAATGCCCTCGAGGCGCTCGACGAGTATGTCGATTATGTCCTGCCTGTCGGGATGGTCTGTAGGCAGCTTTTCCAGGACTTCATTGCAGGCGACAACATACCAGCCCAGCGCCCGGCACCAGACCTCGGGGGAAAGGTGCGTGGTCGGATCAGCCCAGCTTGCCGAACCGTCCTCGTCCCAGCCGTGCCATGCCAGCTTTGTTGCCGGGTATTTCAGGTGGTTGTTGTATATTATCAGCTGGTCTGCACACTCGTTGTTGCAGTATGTGGCGTCACCAAACACCTCACCGTAGTTGATCAGGAAAATCGTCACCATGAAAGCCCCGTCCAGCCAGAGCTGGTCATCCCAGGTTGTTCTGTGGGCTAGGCCGCCGTCGGAGGTCCTGGGATAGGTGTCGATCCGGTCCCTTATCTGCTGTGCGGCGGTCTGGTAGTTGGTGTCGCCGGTTGCCTCATAGAGGTGGCACAGCAGTACCCCGGGCATCATATTGTCAAGCTTGTCAAGAGAAATTTCACTATCCAATCCCTCGCTGCTCACAAACCTGTCCACCCAGCCTTTAATAAAGTCGTAGTAATCAGTGGCACCTGTCCTCTGATACACCCGCCACATACCTTCCAGGAACAGTCCCTGGGGATAATCCCAATCTCCGAATGTGCCGGGGGTATATCTTGCCAGTACCGAATCACAGATCTCCACCGACCAGTCAGTATCACTGGCCAAACTGGCCTGAGGTGTCATGATGGCAAGCACCATCGTCACCATCAGCAGTACTGCAAACAGCCTGGACTTTGTCTTCAATCTTTTCTCCACAAGGGCGGTCGACTTGCGACGGGTACGACTACTGGTGCCAGGCTCAACGGGGCTAACGATACCGCGGCGACTGGATGAAGGGATGGGTAGTCCCGTTTTTATGACAGGGCCTGTCTGTTAATGTGACTCATGAGTCGGACGGCACCACAACTGGCCGTTTTTCTCCATGGTTCATTGTTTCGCTGGTTCAGGTGACGCCCTGCCCGCAACATTACATACCCGACAATTCACAGTTTAAGTAGCCAAGCCGCCTTTGTCAAGGACTTTCAGTTGATCAAACGTTTCGCCGGTTTGGCAGATATGAGAAAGTGGATTGACAGGTGGCAGATGGAGTAAAATTGTAATAGTATACCCTCGGCGGTAGAGTTAAGAGGCAAGGGCAATTTGTCCAGGAAGGGCCTGAACATTACCTTAAAAGGTGCAACCCGGGCGGCAGGTTGACATTTGAGCGGGCAGTAGTCTATTCTCCATATGGGAAGTTGGCAGAGTGGGGGTAACCATACTGTGTGAAATACCGCGCCACGGGGAAACCAAGCAGGTCAAAGGCATAAGCGTGAAGAATGGCAAGCTATTAACTCAAGGCGTGGGCTCGGTCTGCGGGACCGATGTTTTCGGGACAGGAGGGCGTTGGGGCTGATTTGTAGCTATTAGGTTCTTTGCAATTTAGGGTACGGTCAGAGAACATATCTTTGAGGAGGCTGGTATGCAACAAGAGAGAGGGGAAAGGTGGGCTTATACCCATTGCGCTGGCTGTTACGCCGGTTGTGGGATGCGGGTAAGGGTAGTTGACGGGGTGATGGTTAAAGCCGAAGGCGTGCCGGATAGCGATTTCGGGTCTCGGGGGGGATTGTGCGGTAAGAGCCATGCCACGCTGATGGACTATTATGACCCTAACCGCTGCAATTATCCGGTAAAAAGAACGAACCCGAAGAAGGGACTTTATGAAGACCCCGAGTGGCAGAGGATATCCTGGGACGAGGCGCTTGACACCATCGCTAAGAAGCTCAAGGCGGTGAGGGAGAAGGACCCCAGGAGACTGATTTTTACCGGGACACCGATGTTTGCCTCAGCCTCAATATTGGGGATACCTGTCCCCGGCTTTTTTATCACCTTCGGCACTCCCAATTATCTGGCCAGCGGTGTCGGTACCCACTGCGGAGCGGCTTCCCATGAGGGAGCCGGGCTGTTTCACGCCTCATGGTCGATAGTACCCGATTACAGGTACTGCAACTATGTCATTCAATTCGGCTCCAACAAGGGGACAGGCTCCGGCCATGGAGCACTGATAGCGATGCGGCAGGCGGCTGAGGCTAGGGCTAGGGGGATGAGGAACATAGTGTTTGACCCAATATGTAACTTCTCCGGCGGTAAAGCGACCGAGTGGTACCCTATCCTGCCCGCCACGGACTGTGCGGTGACCTTGTCCCTATGTAATCTTGTTGTCAATGAGATAGGGGTCTATGATAAGGACTATATCAGACATAAAACTAACGGCTCTTATCTTGTCGGTGCCGATAAGAAGTTTGTCCGGGATAAAGAGAGCGGCAAGCCACTCTTATGGGACGAAAAGGACGGGGCAGCCAAGACCTACGACGATCCGGGCCTGGGCCATCCGGCGATTGAGGGAGAGTATACTGTTGATGGGGTTAGCTGCCGCCCCGCTTTTCAGCTCATAAAGGAGCACCTGAAGCAGTATGACCCTGCCTGGGCGTCAAAAATAAGCACCGTGCCCGAGCATGTGATCCGGCGGGTCGCCCGGGAGTTTGTTGACGAGTCGAAGATAGGGAGCACCATTGAGATTGACGGGGTGAAGCTCCCCTACCGGCCGGCTTCTGCCATCATGTATAAGGGGGGGCAGGGGCACCAGAACGGTTTCAGTCAATATCTGTCAATAATGCTGCTCAACGCCCTGGTCGGGAACCAGGAAGCAGTCGGGGGGACAATAAGCTGGGCGGCACGGAGCCTTGGCCATCCGGAGACGGGACACCCTCGCTTTGACCCGTATGCTAGTGTTGACGGCTACCTGACCCCGAAAATGTGGTTTACCAGGGCTCCCTGGCCCCCGGTCAAGCCAGGAATTGTGCCGCAGACGAACCTTTGCGACATATTTGCCCACGCACCGATGAGCATCTATCCCCTGGCGGATGATTTTGAAGATATATGGGACAAGCTCGGGCACGTTTATGATGTCGACGTCCTGGCAATATATGGCGCCAACATTGTTAAAAATGCCTGTAATCCCGAAAGTGCCGCCCGGATACTGAGCAAGGTTCCTTTCATATTTTCCTTCAACACGGCACCCAATGAGACCACGGAGGGATTCGCCGATATAGTCTTGCCCGACTGCCATTTTCTTGAGAGTTGCAACGCCTTCGCATCCATTACCTATTTCTTTAACTATCCCATGGGGCTGGATGACTGGGCTTTCCACTGCCGGATACCGGTTGTCGAACCCCCGTATGAGAGACGGGAGCTGGTAGACATCTTATATGAGTTAGCCAATAGGCTCGGGTTTAGAGATGAGTACAATAACTTCCTTGATAACTATGCCTCGATGAGACTGGCCAGGTATTTCGGTGGTGAAGCCGCTGTGAAGGCTGAGGGGGCGATAATAAAGCCGGAGGACAGAATTTCGGCCCGAGAGACAACAGACCGGATACTGAAGTTCCTTTTTGGTAAGGAACGGGGTGTGGAGTGGTTCCAGGAACACGGCTTTGTTGCCTGGAAGAAGAAACCGGAGGAGACATACTGGCGGTGGTTTATCGATGCCAGGGTGCCTATCTACCAGGAATTTCTGGAACATGACCGGGAACCGATAAAGGAGCTGGCTGAGAAGGCCGGCATCAATATGGAGTGGGAACGGTACACCCCGCTGCTGAGCTACTTCCCATCAGTGATTTATACCGAGGTGGGCCCGGATTCCGAATTTGATATGTTTGCCGTCAGCTTTAAGGATATAGCCCATACCGGTAGCTTTACTGCCGAGAACCCCTGGCTGGATGAAATCACGGCTACAAATCCCTACACCTACAATATGATGATAAATATAGAAACTGCCAAGAAGAAAGGACTCAAGGAAGGGGATATCATCTGCCTGGAGAACATCCACGGGGATAAAGTGACGGGAAAGCTCAAGCTGATGAAGGGTGTCCACCCGAGGGTGGTCTCCATGTGTGGGCACCTGGGTAGCTGGGCAAGAGGAAAACCGATAGCCCGGGGCAAAGGCGTGAATATGAACACTCTGGTAAGAATTGACCATAAACATGTCTGTCCGATTACGCTGGCTCCGGAGACAGCAGCCAGAATCAAAGTGTACAAGGTGGAAGGCTCTGAACCATGAGGGTGGTGTCGTCCTAGACCTGCCCAGATGCGCTGATGAAATGCGCTGTGTGCCTGTTTTTGTGACGGGGAGAATAATAACCAATGAGTGACCGGTGTGGGTGGCGGGAGATTAGGCTACGTGGTGTCCTTCTCCTTATGGCGAGAAGGGGGCACATTGGTGGGCGGCTTGATATAGTTCTCCTTGGCAGTAAAGGGTGAGTAACCCGTAAAAACCCTGCGGCCGTCCGTAATCTCAAGCCCCACGCCACACTTGGGGCAAGATTGATGCCGTGGATTGAGTAACGCCCAGCCGCTGTAGTAGCTCCCACACTTTGGGCATTTGCCTTTCAGCATGTCTCCATCATACCAAAATGGTTCTATCAGGGTGTCAAGCCCGTTTTTGAAGGATGTGAGCAGTTTTTCACCTGTGTCGACCTCTGGAATTGTGTTATTCTGCTCTTTTTTTCAGCGAGTTCTCCTGATTATCCTCAGCACCAAGACCGCTGGCCGGCATATCAGATGTCATAAATATTTCCCCTTTTTCTCCTGGTTTTATGACTTCTTTATTTTGCGGTTGATATTCTGAAGCCAAACAAGCGGGGAAGGAGGCGATAGCTACGGGGTGTGCTTTCTGGCCCGGCATTCCCCGTTGTCGTGACCTTACTGACGCCTCGAAACAGGCACCACATGGTGCCACCTGCTTCATAAGTTTCCGGCAGTGGATAAAGAGAGGCTGGCAGCCTCTAAAGGTAGCCAGCCTCCGATATGCTCTTGGCGCTCAGGGCTTCAGACCTAGCTCTTGCCTATTCGGAACATCTTAGTGCCGCATACTGGACATGTCCCCTGAGTCGCCGGTTTGCCGTTCTTCATTGTGATAGATTTGGGATCCTTCATATCCCTTTTGGCACGGCACTTGACGCAGTAGGCTTGCATCCGATCACCTCCTTTCTGTGATTGAAAGCGTAAACTAATCGCCCCCTGAATGTCAATAGTCAAGTAGTCACAAGTTGAGCTTATTTACTCTGGCGGTCACAAAAAGGCCGCCGATAGAAATCCACTTAGTGCTTGGCCGCATTATTCACGTGCCCTTTTCTCCACTTGTTCTCTTCTTCCCGAATAGAATATAGGGATTAAGAGGAGAGCGGCCATCGAAGAAACAACCATGGCTACCCACATCACAGACGCCGCCTGCATGTGGATTCTCAGGGGAGAGAAAAAGAGAACAGAAAGACCGATCGCCAGGCCGAAGGCGTTCGCCAGGATTGGCCGGGAGAGACTTAATAGAGCTGAATCCACCGAGTCTGCACTACCGAGGCCCTGTTTGCGGAAGTAGTAGATGCCAGAGATAAGATGGATAGAGTAGTCCACGCCCACACCCACAGCGATGGCAGATAGGTTGGCCGTCAGGATATTGAGATTGAATTCAGTTACGGACAGCATGCCCAGGATAGCGGCGATAGTAATAATTATGGGCAACATGGCAACAAGAGCCGCCCCCACTTTCCTTATGGTTAGCAAAAGCATGACAAAAATTAAGGCAAGTGCTAGGCCCAGGCTCCGAATTTGACTTTGCACAACCAGCTTGTTCATCTCGTCAAAGAGCACGGGCATGCCGCTGATCACCCGAATATCGGGGTGTTCGGCAACAAAATCATCCAGCCTATCCATATCCAGGGAACTTATGTCTTCAGTTCTAACCATCATCCTGAGGCCATCATTTGATACCCAGGTTTTGAGGTCCTCCTCATCTATCTGCGCCAGGAGTCTCTGGATGAATTGGGGATTTTCCGGGTAATCATCCCGGCCGGTTATCATCTTATTAATACCACGTACCATGTCAAAAAGGGAGACGGCGCTCAGCACCCCGGGTATTCTCTCCAGTTCCCTCTCGGTGTCCAAGACCTCATCCGCAAAATCATGATCTCTCAGAGTGTCAATGCCTTTTTCGGCGGCTATCTCCGCGGTGAGTGGCAGTGCCCCGCCGAAATAGTCTTCAACCTTGTCAAAGGTCTGTATAATCTGTGAGTCCTCCTTGAAGAACATAAGTTGATTGGACACGACCTCCAGCCTTGGTATGTAGATGGCAGAAATAACCAGGATGACCGTAAAACTGACGATGACCGCAGCCCTATGTCTCGAGGCTGCCACAATGAGTCTGGCCAGGCGGCTTTCCCGGGCTTGCGGCGGTCTTGCCGGTAGCTCCACTCTGGACAGTACCGCCGGGAGAAAAAAGAGGGACAGAACACCCGCATAGCCAATACCCAAAGACACGAATATTCCCATCTCTCTCATGGGCAGCACTTCCGTCCAGATCAGGGAGGCAAACCCGGCCATGGTAGTGATGCTCGTCAGAAATATCGGCATGCCCACCATGCGCAGGGTCTCTAAGGTAAGTTCCCGGCGGTCAGAATACCGGCTCATGTTGTCCATAAAATGACTTGTATAGTGAAGACCATCGGCGGCGCCCATCACCATAACGAATATCGGGGTGATGATGGTCACCAGGTTCAGGCCGTGCCCGCTCCAGAAAATTGTGCCCACGGTCCACAAGGCAGCAAGACCGGCTGGGATTATTGCCATTATGGTGAACTTGCGATTCCTTATAATCAGGTAGAAAACTAGCAGTACCAGGACAATGGCACAGGGCGGCAGAATAAAGATTATTCTTGTCAGGTAGTACCAGAGGGTGTCCTTGATGATTTCATTACCAGCGAGGGAGAGTGTCAAGCCTTTTTCATTCTGGACTATTGTCTCCAGCGATTTCACAACATCTCTAGGCGCAGCATCAAATTCCAGATTGACAGCAAGAACTGCCTTGCTATCATCGGAGGAGAGGAACTGGTCTGTAAGAAAGTACTTCTCCTTGATGAAGTCCTCCAGGATATCAGCGTGGCGGTCTATGAACTGCTCGTCGACTTGGATAGTGTGGCCCAGCAGGGAGACCTCCGGTGGAATGAAGCTCTGCACCTGAGAGATACCGTCGAGTGCTTCTATCTCTTCCTGGAGCCTGAAGACCTGCTGCAAATTCTCTTTGTCCAGGAGGGAATCATTCTGCTCGATAAGAACCGAGATAGTTTCGCCGGCTTGATATTTCTCATTCAGCCTGTCGAACGCTTCTGCCTCGGGGTTTCCTGAGGTGAAAAAACTCAGGAAGTCGGTATCAAGTTTGAAGCGGAAAAATGAAGCCAGGGCGGCGATGTTCAAGATGACTACCAGGACGATAATTAGTCTGGACCTGGCATAGGCAAATCGGGCAATTTTTTCCATATGCACGTCTCTGTTGACTCCTGATTATACCGCTTGTGATGAGTTTTGGGTAGTAACGCCCCTGAATTTAAGCCGTGGTATAGCCTCAATGAACAATCTCGGCTCACTGTTTTTGATTTGTGGGAACAGTCAGATACTCAAAAGAGGAACGCTGGGCAGCGCTTTGAGGTTCTGGGGCGCAAGGCAGACTGGTGCTGCCGGGCACGGGCGCGATTAGCTGCTAACTCAGACCTGGGGATGTTATCTAGCAGATTCTGGGCAGTAGCTCCCCGACCAGCATATCGACAATGCGAGACGAGCCGAGGCGGGTCTTCATTACCACCCTCCCGGGGTGTGCCTTGACTACCTCACCGATGATAACGGCCCGGGCACCATACCGGTTGCGTCTCATCTCAGCCAGGACTCTATCGGCATCAGACGGGGCGACTACTGCTACCAGTTTGCCCTCGTTAGCCACGTACAACGGGTCAAAGCCAAGAAGTTCACAGGCAGCTAAAACAGCTTCATCAACCGGCAGGCTTGCCTCTTCTATCTGGATGCCTACCTGAGATTGCTTCGCCAGCTCGTTGAGGGTGGTGGCGAGTCCGCCTCGGGTTGGGTCACGGAGACAGTGGAGGTTAGCCGATGTGGCCAGCATCTCGGCGACCAATCGGTTGAGCGGCGCGCAGTCACTTTCTACAGGTACATCAAATTCTAGCCCTTGGCGCTTACTCAGCACGGCAATACCGTGGTTTCCCAGGCTGCCGCTGAGGATGACCCTGTCTCCGGGTGTGGCATTAGCCCCGGAGATATTTATACCCGGGGGCACAATGCCTACCCCGGAGGTGTTGATGAACAGCTTATCTGCGCTGCCTTGGTCTACCACCTTGGTATCACCGGTAATGATCTTGACTTCGGACTCGGCAGCCGCCTGGCAGATAGCATTGACTATCTTTTCCAGTTCGCTTATCGGTAGGCCCTCCTCAATAATAAAGGACAGGCTCAGGTACAGAGGTGTTGCGCCACTCATCGCCAGGTCGTTTACTGTGCCGCACACCGCCAGCTTACCGATATCCCCGCCGGGGAAGAAGATGGGGTTGACGGTATAGCTGTCGGTGGTAAAGGCCGCGCGCCCGCCGAGTTCAAATAACGCTGAATCATCCAGTTTGTTCAGTATCGGGTTGTCCAGGGCAGGAACAAAGCTCTTTTCTATTAGGTCGTGACTGAGCTTACCGCCACTGCCGTGGGCCAGCAGGATTCTATTCTCCATAATCAGCTCCATACTGGAAGTAGGCGGAGCAGCTACCTTCGGATGATACCATGCACGGCCCCACCGGGTGTTCCGGGGTGCAGACACTACGGAAGAGATGGCAGTCCAGAGGACTGCTAACCCCACGCAGGATGTTGCCACAGATACAGCCTTCAGGCTCCTGGCTGGGTCCAGGGTCAATATCAAAGTGGCTCTCGGCATCAAACCGCTGGTATTTCTTGCCTAACTTGAGTCCGCTTGATGGAACGGGGCCGATGCCCCGCCAGTTGGCATCACAGACCTCAAAGACTGTGTCCATAAGCTTCAGAGCCTGGGGATTGCCTTCGGGCTTTACTCCACGGCGGTAGGCGATCTCTACCCTGGGTTGCTCTGTTTCAATCTGCTCTACCAGCATATCAATGCTGAGCAGGATGTCCAGTGGCTCAAATCCGGAAACGACACAGGCGATGCCATAGTCGGCGGGGATGAAGCGATAGGGATGGGAGCCGATGATAGCGCTCACATGACCGGGGCCGATAATGCCATTAAGCCCAACCTCGCCCAGGTTGAGGATTGCCTTCATTATCGGCGGGCACAACTTGTGGAGGGACAGGATGTAGTAGTTATTAACGCCCTCCTGTTCAGCCTGCTGGATAGAAGCGGCGATGGTGGGTGCTGTAGTCTCAAAGCCGATGCCGATAAAGATTACCGATTTATCCGGTTTGTCCCGGGCAAGGGAAACGGCGTCCTGTGCTGAATAAACAACCCTGACGTCACTCCCCTCGGCTTTGGCCAGCTGCAAGCTGGAGTAACTCCCCGGCACCCGAAGCATATCACCGAAGGTAGCGACGATAGTATTGGGCAGGTGCGCCAGGGCGATAGCCTTATCAAGGTCACTGCTGGCGGTAACACATACCGGGCAGCCGGGGCCGGAGAGCATCTCTATTGTCTCGGGCAGGAGCTGGCGTATGCCATGCTTAAAGATGGCTACAGTGTGTCCGCCACAGAACTCCATCAGTTTTATCGGTTTAGTTGAGTGGCGGTGAATTCGGTTGACCAGTCCTTTGCCCACTTCCTGGGCTCGGTATTCATCAATAAACTTCACTTAGCTCCCGTAGCAGCTTGAGAGTTTCCTCGGCCTCAACCGGGTCAATCACATTTATGGCATAGCCAGTGTGCAGTAGTACATAATCGCCAACCTCAACCTCTGGGGTGAGCTGAATGCTCGCCTGGCGGGTTACACCCCCAATTTCCACCACTGCCCGGTGTCCATCTATTGACCTGACCAGGGCGGGGATAGCAAGACACATATTTGGCTCCTTAGTTGTCGGTAAAGTTGGCGATGACCGCCTGACCTAGAGAGATACCGCCGTCATTACACGGCACCTGCTGGTGTGTGAATACGGCAAAGCCATCAGCCTCAAGTGAGCCGACGGCTTTTCTCAGTAGTAACCGGTTCTGGAATACTCCGCCGCTTAATACTACCTGGCTGATGCCGGTCTTACCACGGATTGTCTGGCATAATTCTGTTATCACTCGGGCCACAGTGTTATGAAATTTAACTGCAATTGTGGCTTTACTAACATTATCTTGCAGGTCGCAGATTATGCCAGAGACCAAGTCCTGAAGCTTGACCAGGCTCAAGCCGTCTTGCTCAACTATGGAGAAGGAGTAGCGGTCAGTCTGGTTAAACTCGTCGTAAGCGACCATTTCCAGTTCAATGGCGGCTTGAGCGTCATATTCTATACTGTGTCTTATGCCTAGCAGAGCTGATGCCGCATCAAAAAGACGGCCGCAACTGGAGGTTAGTGGTGAGTTAATCCTCTTCTCTACCTGTTTTTTGATAATATCGATATCTAGATCAGCGACCTGTCTTAAGAAGGGCAGGCCCTGTTCCAGGGCGGTGTCACCGAGGAGTGATAGAATGTAGCCAATGGCGGTACGATAGGGCTTTCTTATGGCGGCGGCTCCTCCGGGCAGGGGCAGATACTCAAGATGCCCCATCCGGGTAAACCGCCGATAGTCGGCCACGAGGAACTCACCACCCCAGATATTGCCGTCGCTACCATAACCGGTGCCATCAAAGGCTACCCCGATAACCGGGCTCTCCAGTCCGTTGTCTACCATGCCGCTGACGACATGGGCGTGGTGATGCTGCACCGGCACCAGTCTGACATCAAATTTGGTTGCCAGTTCCTTGGCGTATTTAGTTGCCAGGTACTCGGGGTGGAGGTCATGGGCAATGACTGTCGGCTCGATGCGGAACAGGTTCCGGTAGAGAGCGATACTATCTTCAGAGTGCTCCATGGTCTCCAGATTTTCCATGTCACCAATGTGCTGGCTTAAAAAGGCATATCGGTCTCTGGTCAGGCAGAAGGTATTTTTCTCCTCGGCGCCACAGCCGAGTATCGGCGGGCTGTTGAACAAGAGGTGAATCGGATAGGGGGCATAACTGCGGGCTCGCCTGATTATTTGAGTGAACCCTCTTTCAACCATGGTTACGCTGTCATCATAGCGGGCATGGATGTCGCGATTGTGAACCAGGAAATAATCGGCAATACTTTTTAGCCGCCTTACGGCTTCATCATTGTCCTTGGCTATGGGCTCTTCACTGATGTTGCCGCTGGTCATAACCAGAGGCAGCCCGGTTTCTCTAAGTAAGATATGATGTAACGGGGTGTAGGGGAGCATCACCCCTAGATATTTCAGATTGGGAGCCACGGCGGGAGACACACTTGAACCGGTTTTCCATTTCAGGAGCACAATCGGGCTGTGAGGTGAGGTAAGCAGCTTCTCTTCTTCATCCGATATGTAACAATGTTTCCTGGCCGCCTCGATAGAGGTCACCATTATTGCCAGAGGCTTGGATGGGCGCTTTTTTCTCTGGCGCAGGCGGTCAACAGCCTTTTGGCTGGTGGCGTCACAGGCCAGGAGAAAACCACCCAACCCCTTGATGGCGACAATCTTTCCCTGTCTTAGAAGCTGGCTGGTGGCGGTGAGGGCGTCGGTGACGTTTGCCGGATTACCCTCGGCGTCCACCAGTGATAGGCTTGGACCGCACTTGGGACAGGCATTGGGCTGGGCATGGAAACGGCGGTCTAAGGGGTCATCATATTCCTGCTGGCACTCAGGGCACATCTCGAAGCGGTCCATGGTCGTCCGGGAACGGTCATAGGGAATATCCTTGATTATGGTAAAACGGGGCCCACAGTTAGTGCAGTTGGTAAAAGGATAGCGATAGCGCCGGTCACCCGGGGTTAGGATTTCCTTCAGGCAGTCCTGGCAGGTGGCAATATCCGGAGAAATGAGCTGGTATTTGCCTTCTTCAGCCAGGCTGCTACAGATTTCAAAAGTCTCATGGTTGGCTGCGGGGTGGCTGGCGATGGTAATGCCCTCGATGTGGGCCCGGGGAGGGGCTTGCTCCCGTAAGGCTGATAGAAACCTGTCGATGGCCTCGGCTTCGCCCTCCAGTTCGATCGTGACATTCTCCGAGGTGTTGCGCACCCAGCCCTTGAGGTTATATTTATTGGCCAGTTGGTAGACAAAGGGGCGGAAACCAACACCCTGCACCACCCCCCAGACATTGATATGAACTGCGGTTGGGCTTGATGTTTTGTTCATGACATTGTGAGGCGTGGCGGCTTTCTTAATTAATTATAGTCTATCCGGCGAGTGTGTTCAACCTGACCTTCCGCAAGTAATTGTGTTGTCCTCATATCCCGTTTTCTTGTAGTTGGTCTGGTTGGGTGCTAAAATGAAAATCTGTGTTAGCTGCGGCGTAAAAGCAAATAGAAAGAGACATTCTATCCGGGGCTGATGTTGATAAGCCCTCTCATAGAAAGGAGTCTATGGTTATTATCAGGAGAGTGGAAGTCGGGCCGTTTGCGTCAAACTGTTATGTTTTGGGTTCGGAGTCGACGAAGGAGGGCATGATAATTGACGCTGGTGCCGACGCCACGGCGGTTCTGAGTAATGCTAATGAACTGGGACTTGACATAAAGCTAATTGTGTTAACCCATGGTCATATAGACCATATCGGTGCTCTAAAAGAACTCAAAGAGGCCACCGGGGCTGAGGTTGCCATCCACACGGCGGATGCCCCTTTCCTTCAAGGGCAGGGTGGGAGAGACATCTTCGGTTTTTCCTACCAGTCGCCACCTCCTGCTGACAGGTTGCTTAAGGGTGGGGATAGTGTCGACGTCGGCGACGTGCATCTCTTGGTGCTTCACACGCCGGGTCATACCCCGGGTGGCATCTGCCTGCTCGGGCAGGGCGTGGTGTTTACGGGTGATACCCTGTTCAACTATGGCATTGGCAGGACGGATTTTCCCGGTGGCAGCTACAGCCAGCTACTGAATAGCATTCATACCAAGCTGATGGTACTGCCTGATAATACTGTCGTCTACCCCGGGCACGGGCCGAAGAGCACCATCGGTGCCGAGCGCCGGGGCAATCCGTTCTTGCGGGGTATGTGATAGCTTATAGAGTGATGAGGGCGATAAAGATCGGGCCAAAGATGACCGCTACCTTACCAACCAGTTTGATCAGGATATTCAACGATGGTCCCGCCGTGTCCTTAAACGGGTCGCCTACGGTATCGCCGATAACGGCTGCCTTGTGCGCCTCGCTCCCTTTGCCACCGAGGTTACCCGCCTCGATATATTTTTTGGCATTGTCCCAGGCACCACCGGCATTAGCCATCATCACTGCCATCAAGAAGCCGGTTAGTATCGCTCCTACCAGGAGCCCGGCGACCGCTTCCGGACCCAGTGTAAAGCCGATGATGAGCGGGACAATCAGAACGAGTATCCCGGGGACCAGCATGGAGCTGAGCGCCTTTTTGGTGGCAATATCAACGCATCTCACATAATCTGGCTTGGCGGTACCCTCCATTAGCCCTTTAATTTCCCGGAACTGCCTTCTGACCTCGTTGACAATTTCGAAGCCACCTTCCCCGACGCCTCTCATTGCCAGCGAGCAGAAGATGAAGGTGAGCATACCGCCAATAAGCGCTCCGGTTATTACGGCAACATTGTTCAGACCCAGTTTAGCCAGGTCTATGGGGGCTACCTCAAAGTAGGTGGCTAGCCAGGCTAAGGATGCCAGGGCGGCTGACCCGATGGCAAAACCTTTGCCCGTTGCCGCTGTGGTATTGCCGACGGCATCCAGGGCTTCGCATCGCTCTCTGACTCTTCCACCCAGCTGAGCCATCTCGGCGATGCCCGCAGCATTGTCAGCTATAGGACCGTAGCAGTCCATGGCCAGTAACATTCCCAGATTGATCAGCATGCCCATAGAGGCGATAGCTATACCCAGCAGCCCGCCGAAAATGTAGGCCAGGATGGTGGCGATAGCCACTATTATTATGGGTAGCGTGGTGCTGATCATGCCGGTGGCTAGGCCTTCAATAATGGTGACCGCTGCCCCCGTCTTGGCGGCATTGGCTATCTTCTTCGCCGGACCATGTTCCGCCGAGGTGAAATATTCAGTGATCTGCCCGATGAGGAACCCAGCGATCAAGCCCGATATCAGGGCCCAGAAAAGCCCCAGCTCACCGATATAACTGCTGATGATGAAGTAGCTGGCGATTACCATCAGGGCGTTACTGATATATACGCCGATATTCATGGTAGCATGTGCCTTGGCGATCTGCTTTTCGAAGCTGCCTTCAACCTCTTTGGGCCGGACAAATAGGGCGCCAACTATGGAAACGGCTACACCCAGACTCGCCAGAATGATGGGAAGCATCATCCCCTTGACGGTGCCGAGAGTGACAACTCCGAGAACCATCGAGGCAGCGATGGCAGAGACATATGATTCGTAGAGGTCGGAGCCCATGCCGGCGACGTCACCAACATTGTCGCCAACGTTATCGGCAATTACCGCCGGGTTTCTCGGGTCATCCTCGGGTATGCCGGCTTCAACCTTGCCCACAAGATCAGCGCCGACGTCGGCGCTCTTGGTGAATATACCCCCCCCAGCTCTCAGGAACAGGGCCACGGAGGAGGCCCCAAAGGCAAATCCTAACCAGACGTGACTGTCCTGAAAGAGAAAGGAGAGAATAACCAGACCGAGTAGGCCAAGTCCGACAACGCTGAAACCCATGACCGCGCCGCCGTGGAAGGCGATCTTGAGCGCCTTTGCCCAACTACCAATGGCGGCCTGGGTGGTTCTGGCATTGGCTTTGGTGGCAATATTCATCCCCAGGAAACCGGCAAGGGCCGATGTGGCTGTGCCGAAGATGTAGGCCAGTGCTACCCAGGGTTTGGGGTCTATGAAGAGGGCAAGGACTATGGCCAGTACCGCGGTGAAAACAGCAAGGGTAGTGAACTCACGCCGGAGAAATGCCATAGCACCTTGCCGGATGCTGAGTGATAACTCTTGCATCCATCGGTTACCCTCGCTCTCACGGAGTATGGTGTATGCCAGATAACCCACGTAACCCAGGGCTAGAAGGGCGGCAATCAGCCCCAAAATTCTTAAGTCCATAGGCTGACCTTCCCAGAGTTGTTGAGAGTCGAATAAGAGTAAGGGCTGGTGAGAAACCAACCCCTTCCCACTTTTCTGTGCCGGCTATTCAACAAATTTGATACCAATCTAGCATACCTGTGCCCTGTTAGTCAACAGCAGTCACAAATGGGGTAAGGATTTCCTCTCAAATTCTTGCAGTCGGCTCTCCAGCTCTTGCTGCCTCATTACTAATGTCAGGTCGCTGCGCGTTCTTTCTAAGACGCCTCGGACGGCATCGGTGGTCCGGCGCAGACCACCGGTGATGGCATCGGGGAAGTCCATCGTCACCAGAATACTGTAGATATCATCCATGGCCGATAGTAGTGCTTCGCCTTGAGAGAGGTCATTCCGTCGGATATTGTCCAGAAGGTAACGCCTTAGCTCACCAACTGCCTCTCCCAGTCCATTTAGGTAGGCACTTACCTCGATGCCGAGGTCGCCGGGGGCGGGGATTTGTTTCCCGGTTACCAGGGCAAGGGTGATACTTCCTTCGGCAAACTCCTTTTGGGCGTCCCGGACAAAGCCTGTGTAGCGCAGTTCATTATGGTCAGCAACCGCCTGCTCTGCATTGCTAATCAGGTTACGAGCCGAGGCGAGTAATTCTCCGGCCGCATCAAACTCGTGGCGGTGCACAGCACGGATGGCATTGCTGCAATGGCGGATAGCTTCCCGGCACAAGGGCAATGCCTTTTCCCGGGCGGCGTCTTTGGCTGCCAGGACTAGCCGGATCTGGTCGGCAAGTGGTTCAAGGTTGTCGGTTAATCGCTTCGTTGTTGTCCCTCAAACTTCTCTACTATTTCTCGGGCGGCTTCTTTGATGTTCTCGGCGTGAAGTAGGGCGCTAATCACCGCCACCGAGCTGGCACCGGCAGCGATGACCTCAGTTGCATTGTCCTTGGTGATGCCGCCGATGGCCACCAGGGGTAGGGGTAGGGGTACTGCCTGCCGGATATGGCGCAGCCGCTCTAAGCCGACGACTACTGCCGTTTCCTTGGAAGTGGTGGGGTAGATGGAGCCGACGGCGACGTAATCAGCCCCGTCGGCCTGGGCAGCAATTGCCTGCTCTACCGTCCTTGCCGAGCAGCCCAGAATTTTGTCCATCGCCAGCAGTTTGCGGGTTACCCTAACGGGCAGGTCATCCTGTCCCAGGTGCACTCCGTCGGCATCGGTAGCCAGGGCTAAATCAAGGTAGTCATTGACGATAAATAACACATTGTGCTCGGCACATAGGCTCTTCATGTGCTGGGCGATTGGCAGTAATTCCGTTTTGCTGAGCTGTTTATCACGTAGCTGAACAACGGTGGCACCACCCTGGATTGCCTGACTGGTGGCTTCGACATGGCTTCGTCCCCGCAAGGCTTGGGTGTCAATGATGGCATAAAGCCCGGGCAGGCGCCTTATCTTATCCTGGCGCAGCAGCCGGGAAAGCAGTGCCTGCTCCAGCTCATAGAGTTTAAATCGGGCCTGTTTGAATTTCCCGGGGTCTAAATTGGTGGCTTTCGCCAGTTCCTCAGTTACTCTCAGGGCTTCCTGGACCCTTCTGGCATTAGCCACGGCCATTATCGGTAGCTCCCTCTCTTTCTCCTCCCCGGCGGCTTCTATATCGGCACCGACATCACCGGCGGAGTCCCGAGCCTGAAGGAGCCGCTGCTGAAACTGCCAGTCACTGATAAGCAGGTCGTGGCGCATGTCTTTTAGCTGCCTGGTCAGGCTGGCATCGTTGAGCGCGAAGCGAGCCAGGTCTTCAAGGAGGCGGAGCCCCTCGCCAATCCGGTCCAGATTGGCGTCAATAATCCGTAGCACCTGCCGGGGTATAGCTTCCGGTGGTGTCATGATTGCAGGTCCTTTACCGGCGGTGGCATCTCGCCCTCCCGCGCGGCTTGAATCATTTCCTCGACCTGGGGAGGCATCTCCAAGCCTAATTCCTTCACCTTCTTCTCTGCCCACCGGCCGATATTACGCGGGTCTTTGTAGTAGTCTGGGCTGGGCAACATTTTGGGTTCGCCACTCTCCTCATGAATGGTCTTCAGCGATTTGTGGTAGGCAAATGTGGTGACCGTCCGTTCTAGTTTGTTGCTCCCGCAGGCGGGGCAGGTGACACTGGAAGGTTCCGTCACGCTCCTTAACAGGATGCTGGACTTCGTGTTGCAATTCTGGCAAAGAAATTCATATACCGGCATTGCCAATCACCACCGCCCGCTTTATCGTCGTCGGTGGTTAATTTTAGCACAGCCCGACCGGGGCGTAAAGCCCGTTAAGAGCTCTAAAGGTCTGAAGCTCCCTCAGGGTTCGGTGACAGCATTCTTGATGAGCTCGATTCGTGATGGCTTTCCCTGCCGGTTTAGCTCTACGGCGACGACATCAATGCGCCATGACTGGGGCAGTTGGCTATGGGTCTGCTGGTAGCGGGAGGTGGCGGCGAGCAGGTGGCGTGTTTTGGCGGGTGTTATTGACTCCTCGGGGGTGCCGAACTCGGTACTTGTTTTCGTACGTACCTCAATAAAAACCAGGTCGTCTTTGTCCCTGGCGATGATATCTATCTCGCCTTCAGGGCAGCGATAGTTGGTCTCCCAAATACGGTAGCCCTGCTTTTTCAGGTAGTCCTTGGCTAATTTCTCGCCCAGGATGCCAACATCTCGGCGTTTCATTTTCTTGACAGGCCTGAGGTTGTTTTACAACTCACTCTCTTCAATCTTTTCCTGATAAGCTAGCTGGGAACTAGGTCCTTGACCGGCTTGAACGAGCGGCGGTGGATGGGGGAGGGCCCCAGTCGGCGAAGACAAGAAAGGTGCTCTTCGGTGCCATAGCCCTTATGCTGCGCCAGTCCATAGCCGGGACAGGTCTGTTCCAGCTCCAGCATCATGTGGTCCCGGGCAACTTTGGCGATGATGGAGGCACAGGCAATGGAGAAACACAGCTCGTCGCCATTAGTTATTCCCTTTTGTGGCAGTGGCACCTCGGGAAGAGACAGGTAGTCGATGAGGAGGGACTCGGGCGGTGGCGCAAGCTGGTTGATAGCCATTGTCATCGCCAGTCGGGTGGCTTTGACGATACCCTGGTTATCTATCGTGTTGTTGGAGATTTTACCGACACCGATGGCTACGGCAGCTTCGCGAATACAATGGAACAGATATTCACGCCGCGCCGGGCTCAGTTGTTTACTGTCTTTTACCTGAACAAGCCACGAGGCATCCAAGTGGCAAGGCAGAACAACGGCGGCGGCGACTACGGGGCCGGCTATGGCACCACGCCCAACTTCATCGATACCGGCGATAAGGCGATAGCCCTGTGCCTCAAGCAACCTTTCTTCCCTGAAGGTTGGCATCAACACCATTTCTGCAAGAAGCCCTTCTTTTTGAAATTAATAACTTTTTGCTTTATAGACCTTGCACATTAGTGTTCTCAGCGGCCAGCCGCCATTCAGCTGGTTGCAGTGTTCCGGGTCATCGCTGGTAACAACATCAATGTTTGACTCCCAGACTCCGTGAAGCCAGGGCTCCTCGCCGGGGAGCTCGGGGAACCACCAGCCGTGCTGGGCGCCAACCACCCTGGGGTCAATGCCATCAAAATACTGGCACTTCTGTCGGACTCTGCCCCGGGGCGTTTCTATCCACATCCAGTCACCATCATTGATACCCAGCTCAGAGGCGGTTTTCGGGTTGACCTGTGCCAGCGGGTTGGGGTGCATCCTCCGTAGTGAGTCAATCTGCCGGTGCTCTGAGTGGTAGAAGGGGAGATGTCTGGTGCCGGCAATCAGGATTAGGGGGAATTCCTTGGCCAGTTCGGTGTTGCTGGGGCTCTCCGCGGGTTCGATGTACCTTGGTAACGGGTCATAGCCAAGTTTCTCCAGTATGGTTGAATATAACTCTACCTTTCCGGTGGGGGTGGCGAACCCCAGCTTCTCATACGTCTTCTCCTCAAAGGATGCCCGGTCGGAACCGTTCTTTTTAGTGATGAACTCCTCAATGCTCTTATAACCGAGTGGTGCCAGGCGGGCATTGAAGGCCTCTTCCAGTGTCTCCCACGGCCAGTATTCCTCTTGTCCCAGCCTGATGCCGAGACCTCGCCAGAAGTCATAGTCCCGCCGTCGGTCGTATTGCCCGGGTAGTTGGTGGGGTAGAGCAGCCTGGCCGACTTCAATCACGGGTAATGTGTCATCCCAGGTGAAGAATGCCGGTCTTTCCAACCATGAAGCGGCGGGCAACACATAGTCAGCGAGCTCGGCGCTGGGTGTCATCCAGAAGTCCATGACGGCATAAAGGTCAAGACTTTTCAGTGCCTTATAGACATGCCTGGTGTTGGCCTGGGTTACCATCGGGTTGCTCGACATGGTTATCATTGCCCTGACCGGGTACGGTTTACCGGTTATCATTGCCTGATATACGCTGGGGGCGTGGGCAAAGCAATTATGCCCACGGCTGTATTCTGAGCCTGTGCTCTTGGCACCTTCTATGGTCAGGTCATATCCGGCAAAGGACATGAGTTTAAATCGGTCAGCGCCAATCTGCTTGGCTTTTTGCTCTGCCGGCATAAGGTCGCCAAGCTCGGTCTCGTAGTTACTCACAATTGAGGGGTGCCGTCTGCGGATATACTCGCCGCCCCTAATATCAAGATTGCCCGTTATTGCCGGCAGGATAAACCTTGCGTGAAGGGCCTCGATACCATTAGGCAGTTGCTCCATTCCCATTTGGGTGATGATGACGGCTGGTTTGCTGGTGGCGTAGGTTCGCGCCACCTCCCGTATCTTGTCTGTGGGTATCCAGGTGATCTCAGCTACCTTCTCCGGTGGATATTCTTTGGCCCGTTCCACAAGCTGGTCAAAGCCGTAGCACCACTGGCTCACGAATTCCTTGTCGTAGAGTTCCTCCTCGATTATGACATTTATCATTGCCAGTCCCAGGGCACAATCTGTTCCGGGCCTGATTTGCAACCACATATCTGCCAGTTCGGCGGTTCTGGTTCGTCTGGGGTCAATTACGATTAGCCTTTCACCGGCCTCCTTGCGGTCGAGGGTGTTTAGCCAGAGGCGGCGGAAGGACTGTTGCGGATTTGTTCCCCACATTACGGTACACTTGGTTGGTGGCCGTGATGGCGACATGACCGAGCCGCCGCAGACGAAAGAACTGACGATATTGACTGGCCCAAAGCAGATGTTACCCTGCCCGATGTTGTTGGGACTGCCCAGGATACTGAAAAAGCGGCCCCTATATTCGTCATGGGTTCTGGCGGTGCCGCTACTGGTCGCAATTGCCTCTGCCCCGTATTTGTCTTTTATCTCTTTAAGCTTGTCGCTGATTTCGTCCAGTGCCTGTTCCCACGGGATTTGTTGCCATTTGCCTTCTCCCCTCTCCCCGTTCCTTTTTAAGGGATAATTAAGTCGGTCTGGATGGTGGAACCAGTCGGCTGCTTTGAGCGGTCTGGGGCAAGACCTCACGGTTTGGGCAAGCAATTTGCCGGGGCGTTTTTCATCGGCCACCACCTTGATTAGCTGCCCATCCCTGACGTGGACATTTACCTCGCAGTGACTGTGACACCACATGCATACAGTCTTTTTTACCTGCGGTTCATCCATTTGGTAGCTTTCCTTTCCATGCTATATTTAGACCCCTTTACCATGCTATATTAAAGTATCGTCTAGGTTATTGTCTAGGGGCTGTCTATTTGGCTCATCCTGCTGGCTATCTTTTCAACCTCACCCCCTTAATCCCCCTCTTTAGAAATCCATCCCCCTAACCCCCTTCCTTTAGCAAAGGAAGGGGGAATTATTTTGAGAGGGGCTAACGCCCCTCTTAGACACCCCGATTAGATTAACCTCCTTCAAAGGAGAGGGGGGAATATATAAAAGAGAGGTAAACGCTTGGTAGATTGGGTGGATTGAAGGGTGGTAGGGCTAGAGCCAATAGACTTTCAAGTGCTAGAAGATCAGAGATAGCTAAGAAGGCTGCACTGGCTAGGTGGGGAAAGTAAATTATTGTTTAGGGTGCGGAGTTATATCTAAAACCGTAATAATAGGAATATGCACACCCTTCTCATTTATTTCATCTGGGCCATAATGCCAGAATGTTCTATAAGCGCCGGGTGTTTTTTGTTGAACATAGGACTCAAAGACCCTTACCCCATAACGTCTTGATAAAGATATATGAGGGTGGGTGCGCAAAGATTTAGCCTCAAGGTTTGTCTCTAAGTAGCCTAGTGTTTTTCTAACTTGTTTAAGTACGCCTTTTAAAGATGGGGTACTCTCTAATTGGCTTAATTTCTCATCGGCAGTAAGTGAAAAACGTAGTTCACGCTTCATCTTTTACATATTTTGCGAATGACCCACGTTTTACCACCTGACCGTTCATCGATTCAAACATGGCTTTATCTAAGGAAGCTAGTACCTTCTTGTCATCAAATACCCACAATTCTGATGCAGGAATATTGACTTGAGGTTCAAGCAAAATCTGGCCTTCGCTATTAGCCCATATTTGGAAGGCAATACCTTCTTTGACTAGGGACTTTGGCAAGCACACTCGCCTTCTACCATCTGGGTGTATTATATTTCCTACTTTGATATAATCGCTGTGTATAGTTTTAGTAACCATATATCTACCTACCTATCTATATATCTACATACTTATTATAACATAGTGGGATTGTTTGTCAAGTGGGATTATCCCACTTTTTACAACTGTCAATACCATGTCAAATGTTTTTTCAAATTGCCCCACTACCGAAAAGGGTGAGGGGTTGAGAAATAATTTCGTCTTTATCGTCTGTTTCTAAGTCACTAAGTTATAATAATATAGATGCTGATAAGATAATCACTATGGAAAAGCTTATTGCCGGAGCTAAGAAATTAGGGTTGTCTCTCGATTCCGGGCAGGTTGAGCAGTTCAATATCTACTACCAGGAACTTGTGGACTGGAACCAGCGCGTGAACCTGACGGCGATAACTGGCTACGAAGAGGTGCAGGTCAAGCATTTCCTTGATTCTCTCACCGTAACTATTGCCTTTAAGCCACCCCTGGCTGATGCCAACCTGAGGGTCATTGATGTTGGCACCGGGGCTGGTTTGCCCGGGATACCGCTCAAAATCCTGTTTCCTGATATAAAGCTGGTGTTGCTCGAAGCCACCGCTAAAAAAGCTGCTTTCTTACACCACATCAGCCATCAGCTTCGACTGGAGAATATTGAAATCGTGGTCGGGCGGGCGGAGACAGTTGCCCATGAGACCCGAAACCGTGAGCAGTTTGACTTGGTTCTTTCCCGGGCTGTCGCCTCGTTACCTGCCCTTGTTGAGCTGACCCTGCCCTTCTGCGCTATCGGTGGCAGCTTCATCTCCCAGAAAAAGGGGGCTATTGACCAGGAAATGAGCCAGGCAACCAAGGCAATCAAGACACTGGGGGGCGATTTGAGAGAGGTAAAAAGAATTGACCTGGAGGGGCTTACCGACGAGCGTTATCTGGTAATAATTGATAAGGTATCGCCAACCCCTCCCCAATACCCCCGCCGCCCTGGCATACCCGCCAAGAAGCCACTCATATAGAGATCGTGTAGTAACCTCTCACCCTTTATCCCTCTCCCCTTATGAAGGGGAGAGGGAAGATTCTATAAAAAGAGACTAACATCTCCCTTAAACTTCCTGTAATACTTGTCTATAAGGGGAAGGTTTAAATGCAATACAAGTACATCATATGTACTTGTATAGTACTTGACAAGTACTTATCACAGTGATATAATAAAAATGTAAAAATGGGGAGGTAAATCTGATGAAGATCGAAGAACTCATCAAGCAGCAGCGACAGGTACAGACACGTGACAGATTGCCGCCTCTTCAGAAGAAGGTTTTAGCCTTTTTCGAGCGGCACAGAGGAGAGGTATTCTTGTATCAGGATCGAGAGATGCTTAGCGAACTTCATGGTGAAAAGGGTTCGGCCACTGGATGGACTATGTGGGCGCTTGAGAAGAAGGGTTTTCTAGCTAGAAGAAAGGTAGGAAGAAAAACATATTTTGGGCTTCCGGAAGATATAAAGAGACTTGAATCAGGCCTTGCGCAGAAAAACAAGGGTGTTTAAGAGGGGCGTTAGCCCCTCTTAAAATAATTCTCCCTTCCTTTGCTAAAGGAAGGGGGTTAGGGGATGGATTTCTAAAGAGGGGGATTAAGGGGGTGAGGTAGGATAAATATGTTGATAAACAATCTAAACAAGAGTAAAATACACTTGTAAAAGTGATAAACCTGCGGGAGGTGAGGAGGAAGATATGGAGACCGGTACCTGGAAGGTAAAGGCGGGCCTGGCTCAGATGCTGAAGGGCGGGGTGATTATGGATGTGGTCAACCCCGAGCACGCCAGGATCGCTGAGGAAGCTGGTGCCTGCGCCGTCATGGCCCTGGAGAGGGTGCCCGCAGATATTCGGGCTGCCGGTGGCGTCGCCCGTATGGCTGACCCGACAGTCATCGAGGCAATTATGAAGGCAGTCTCGATACCGGTGATGGCTAAGTGCCGCATCGGGCACTTTGTTGAAGCCCAGGCGCTTGAAGCTATCGGTGTCGACTATATAGATGAGTCTGAAGTGCTCACTCCGGCTGACGAAAGCCATCATATCTGGAAACATGACTTCAAGGTTCCCTTTGTCTGTGGCTGCCGGGACTTGGGTGAGGCGCTGCGGAGGATTGGGGAGGGGGCGGCCATGATTAGGACTAAAGGGGAGGCGGGCACCGGAAATATCGTTGAAGCCGTAAGGCACATGCGTGCTGTGATGGACGGCATTCGCAAGCTGCTAAACACCCCCCAGGACGAGCTGATGGCTGTGGCTAAAGAGATGGGAGCGCCCTTTGAATTGGTCGAGGAAGTGCATAAGACAGGCAAGCTGCCGGTGGTTAACTTCGCTGCCGGTGGTGTGGCTACTCCCGCCGACGCTGCCCTGATGATGCAGCTAGGCGCCGATGGTGTCTTCGTTGGCTCCGGCATATTCAAGTCGAGCGACCCGGCGGTTAGAGCCAAGGCTATTGTCAAGGCAACGACCCACTTTCAAGACCCCAAGATAATCGCCGAGGTCTCCAAGAATCTGGGTGAGGCCATGCCCGGGCTGGACATAAAGCGAATCCCGGCTGAGGAACTGCTGGCACCGAGAGGGTGGTAAGATGAGGATTGGTGTCCTTGCGGCGCAAGGGGCCTTCGCCGAGCATATTTCCATATTACGCCAACTGGAAGTAGATGCTATGCCCGTCCGTATGCCCCATCAACTTGCCGGACTGGACGGGCTGATTATTCCCGGTGGCGAGAGTACGTCCATTAGCCGGTTAATGCGAGATTACAACCTGACCACCGAGCTACGAAACCTGGCTAAAAACGGCCTGCCGGTATTCGGAACCTGTGCCGGGATGATACTCCTGGCTAAGGATGGCCTTGATGCAAGCGTAGAACCACTGGGGGTAATGGATATAAAGGTCAGACGTAATGCTTTTGGTCGGCAGAAGGACAGCTTTGAGACGGAAATCCTGATACCGGCGCTGGGAGAGGTACCGTTTCCCGGCGTATTCATTCGTGCCCCGGTAGTTGAGCAGGCAAACAGCAAAGTAGAAATACTGGCCAGATTAACTGATGGCACGGCTGTCGCCGTACGAGAAGGTAAGCTCTTAGCTTGTGCTTTTCACCCTGAGTTGACTGATGACCTGAGATTCCATAGATATTTTCTGAATGTTATTACCGGACACCAGTGAATTGAGGCCGGGGGAGGGGCCTTTGCAAAAAGTAGTTACCGATGACCTAGATGCCCTGCTTGATATCCTGCCCCCACATATCCACCAGCCCCTATGCCAGCAACCAGACATCAGTCAGTTGCTAGAAGTAGTCCTTGATCTGGGTCGCCTCCCTGAAGCCCGCTTCCCGCAGCGAGAAGTCACCCTCAACCCCCAAGAGGTCAGTGAGCAGGACATTGACTATGTCGTCTCCCATATCGGCAGCTTCGGGGATGACAACCGGGCAGGGATTGAGCGCACCCTGCACCGTATCTCCGCCATTCGCAATCGCCGGGGGCGCGTTGTCGGCCTGACCTGTCGTGTCGGTAGAGCAGTATATGGCACGATCAAGGTTATTGAGGATCTTGTCCAGTCCGGCAAGAGTGTTCTCCTTTTGGGGCGCCCCGGGGTGGGCAAGACAACCATGCTCCGTGAGGTCGCCCGGGTGCTGGCTGATGACATGGGTAAACGGGTCATCATTGTTGACACCTCAAACGAGATTGCCGGTGACGGTGATATTCCCCATCCAGCGATTGGGCACGCCCGGCGGATGCAGGTGGCGACCCCTACCATGCAGCACGCAGTAATGATTGAGGCAGTGGAAAACCACATGCCCGAGGTGATCGTCATTGATGAGATTGGCACGGAGCTTGAGGCTCTGGCAACACGAACCATTGCTGAGCGCGGGGTGCAACTGGTGGGCACTGCCCACGGCAACACGCTGGAAAACCTGATGATGAACCCCACCCTATCTGACCTTATTGGCGGCATCCAGAGCGTGACTTTGAGCGACGAGGAGGCAAAGCGCCGGGGCACGCAGAAATCAATACTGGAGCGAAAGTCACCACCTACCTTTGATATTGTCGTTGAAATTCAGGACTGGGACAAGGTAGCGATTCACGCCGATGTTGGCGAAGCCGTTGACGCTATCCTCCGTGGTCAGCTTATGCCTGCTGAGGTTCGCTGGCTGGATGATACGGGAGAGGTTAGAAAAGAGCAGGTGGCACCACTTACCACCAAGAAAACACCGGGCCGTAAGCGGCCGGCAGGGAAAACCGAGTCACCCAGGCTTTACCTCTTCGGCGTAAATCGGGGGCGACTCGAGCAGGTGGCAAAAGAACGGCAATTAAAGCTGGATGTGGTCAACAGCCTGAATAATGCCAGCCTGTTTGTAACCTCCAAAAGCTACTATCGGCGGAAACTACAGAGGGTCAGGGATGCCGAAGTGGCCAATATTCCCACCTATGTCCTCAGGAGCAATACCCCACCCCAGCTCAGGCACCTGCTGGATACTATCTACCCCACCGAAAGCACCGACAGGGCAGACCGCTTCCAGCTTGCCCTCGGCGAGGCTGAGGAGGCGGTCAGTAAGGTGAAGGGCGGGCAAGAGGCGGTAGAACTCAGCCCGCAGAGCCGCTACATCCGGCGCCTGCAACATCTGATTGCGGAAAGAAATGACCTAGCCTCACAAAGCACGGGCAAAGAGCCCCACAGACGAGTAAGGATTTACCGAGAAGGGGCAAAGGCGTAAAACATGGCTCTGCTCGTTTCGTTTGAGGAGTGCCGTGAATGGGGGAAAGACAGGGGATTTGAAGGGGCGAAGCCCTGAGGGAAATCCCCCTGAGTCCCCCTTTGCCAAAGGGGGAACTTCTCCCTTTCTTGAAGGGAGAGCGAGAGGGATTTTAACAAGCAGAGTCAAAGAGAGGCGAAGCCTCTCTTATATAATTAAAGCCCCTTTCCCTTAGCAAGGGGATAAAGGGGATAGGGTTAATAAGAATAAAGAGTGAGGGGTTATCAGGCATTATGGCCTTATTCATCACCTTCGAAGGAGGAGAGGGGTGCGGCAAAAGCACCCAGGCCAGGGTGCTGTACCGGAGGCTATCGCAAATAGCCATACCGGCACTGCTGACTCATGAACCTGGTGGCACATCGCTGGGTAAGAAACTCAGGCGCTGGCTGAAGCGGGCTGAGGGCACAAACATATCACCGCTGACTGAGCTACTGCTGTTCAATGCCTCCCGTGCCCAGCTGGTAAATGAGGTAATCAAGCCTAATGTGCAAGATGGCAAGATTGTTGTCTGTGACCGCTATGACGACTCCACCACTGCCTACCAGAGCTACGGGCGAGGACTGGATTTGGAAATGGTCAGCACGATCAATGGCTTTGCCACTGGCGGATTAAGCCCCGACCTTACAATTCTGCTGGATATGCCGGCAAGCGGAGGGCTTGCCCGCAAGAAAGCCGGGAGGCAAGACCGCTTTGAGCAGGAGGATATCGTCTTCCACCAGAGGGTACGGGAGGGCTATCTCAAGCTGGCCGGAGCTGAGCCGCAGCGCTGGCTGGTTATTGATGCCACCCAGCCTAAAGAGAAAATAGCACAGATTATCTGGCAGAGAGTGCGCCAACTTATTTCAGGCTGCAACTAAGAGTAGTCTTGAACGGCCTTCGCCCTTCAAGACTACGTTCCTCTTTCTGTTCCTGCGAAAATGTTGACCTGACAGGGTGTCTTAGAGGGGCTTTTGCCTCCTCTTACAGAATCTTCCCCCTCTCCTTTAAGGAGAGGGGGACTGAGGGGGTGAGGAGAGAATTCCAGGCATTGCATTTCAGGCAAGCTTGTGCTATATTATTAGTATCAATTTAATAGGTTAACCGCTAGGGGTGCACAAAGGCTGAGAGGCATTTGATGCCAACTCTCGGAACCTGATCTCGTTAATACGAGCGTAGGGAAGCGGCAGCAACTTAGGCCAGGGGTCAGGTGGCGGCCGAAGCCCTTGGTTTTCTTTTGTGTGGGGGTGGATATGACACAACTGGAACTGGCACGGGGTGGGGATATCTCGCCACAGGCAGAGGCGGTGGCACAACACGAGGGACTGGATGTCGGGTCCATCCGGGAGGGTGTGGCTGGCGGGACGATAGTAATTCCAGCCAACATGAATCACCAGAACCTTATCCCTTACGGGATTGGTCGGGGGCTGCGAACCAAGGTCAATGCCAATATTGGCACCTCTTCTGATTTTGGCAATCTGGATAGCGAGCTGGCAAAACTGCACATAGCCATTAAATACAGAGCGGATACGGTTATGGATTTAAGTACCGGTGGTGATATATCGGCCATCCGGCGGGCGATTATCGCTGCCAGCCCGCTTCCTGTGGGGACGGTGCCTATCTATCAGGCTGGAATTGAAGCGATTGAGAGGCATGACGCAATTGTCAAAATGACAGTTGATGACCTCTTTGCGGTGATTGAAGAACATGCCCGGGATGGTGTTGATTTCATAACGGTGCACTGTGGTGTCACCCTGTCAGCGATTGCCCGGCTTAAACGGCAGGGAAGGGTGGCCGATGTTGTCTCTCGGGGTGGGGCTTTTCTCATCGGCTGGATGCTCTACAACGAACGCGAAAATCCTCTTTATGAGTACTATGACCGCTTGCTGGAAATAGCAAGGCAGTTTGACGTCACGCTGAGCCTTGGTGATGGCATGCGTCCGGGCAGCCTGGCCGATGCCACCGACCGGGCTCAGATTGAAGAACTGCTGGTCATCGGGGAACTGGTGCAGAGGGCTCAGCAGGCTGGGGTTCAGGTAATGGTTGAGGGGCCGGGGCATCTGCCCTTAAATCAAATTGAGGCTAATGTTCAGTTGCAGAAGGCTATCTGTAAGGGAGCCCCGTTTTACGTGCTGGGGCCCATAGTGACCGATGTCGCCGCTGGCTATGACCATATCACTGGTGCCATCGGCGGGGCGATTGCAGCCGCCGCCGGTGCCGATTTTCTGTGCTATGTAACCCCGGCCGAGCACCTGGCACTGCCCGACCCCGAAGACGTGAAGCAGGGGATAATTGCATCCCGGATTGCTGCCCATGCCGGTGATATCGCCAAGGGAGTGAAAGGCACCGAGCAGTGGGATATGAAGATGTCCCTGGCGAGAAAGAGGCTTGACTGGGAGGAACAAGCCCGGCTCTCTCTGGACCCGGAGTGGTCTCGGCAGGTTCATAG